>JABEUX010000108.1 GCA_013044185.1 Vulcanimicrobiota bacterium
ATCGTCGGCGTTGCGACGCATCTCTGTTCGCGGGAGTTTCGTGCGATGCGGGATGCATTTCGTGCGGGGCGCGCGGAGGAGGCCGCGCGCATCCACGCCTCGCTGCTCGAGCTTTTTGAGTTGCTCTTTACGGTCAGCAACCCGATTCCGATCAAGTGGGCGATGGGAGAGCTCGGCTTCGCCGTTGGATCGTGTCGCCTGCCGCTCGACGCTATGCCCGACGATCTCGCACGGCGCCTGAAGCCGTTGCTCGCCGCATACGCCGCGTGACGGAGGCCCCCGCATCGGTCGAGGTGCTTGGCTGCCGCCTCGATTGCGTCGATATCGATGAGGCGACGGCGCGCATGCTTGCGTTCGCGCGCGGGAATCGCCCGGCGCAGGTCGTTACGCTCGGAACCGAGATGGTCGTGGCCGCTCGGCGCGACCCAACATTTCGCGCGACGCTCGCTGCGAGCGCGCTCAACGTCTGCGACACGGTCGGCGTTCTCTGGGCCGCTCGTCGGCGCGGTGCGCGCATCGCCGCGCGCGTGACTGGGGCCGAGCTGCTCGAGCGTCTCTGCGCCGCGGCGGCAAAGGAGGCGTTGCCGATCTATCTGCTCGGTGGCGCACCCGGCGTCGCGATCGAGGCCGCGCAACGGCTCGCCGAGCGCTACCCGGGGTTGCGCGTTGCCGGTGCCGCCGATGGATATTTCCCTGCAGAGCGCGCCGCGACGCTCGCCGAGGAGATCGCGCGTAGCGGCGCGCGGATGCTCTTCGTCGGGTTGGGCTCGCCGCGGCAAGAGCTCTGGCTCGCCGAGTATCTCGCTGCGAGCGGCGCCGGTGTCGGGATCGGCGTCGGCGGTGCCTTCGATGCCGTCGTCGGGCGCGTTCCGCGGGCACCCGAACGCTGGCAGCGGCTCAATCTCGAATGGCTCTACCGCCTGCTGCGAGAACCACATCGTTGGAGGCGGCAACTCGCACTGCCGCATTTTGTCGCTCTGCTACTCATCGACGAAGTACGTGCATCTTTAGGAGGACGGCGAACACCATGAAAGCGATGATTCTCGCGGGCGGGCTCTCGACGCGCCTCTATCCGCTCACGCGGCAGGTTCCCAAACCGCTCGTTCCCGTCGCCGGCGAACCGAATGCCGCGCACGTTATTCGTTATCTCAAACGCTATGGATTTGACGAGATCGCGATCAATATTTTTTATCTGCCCGGTGCGATTCGTGAAGCGCTCGGAGATGGTTCGCGCTTCGGCGTCCGCTTGGAGTATCTGCACGAACGGGAGTTGATGGGGAGCGCCGGGGCGCTCAAACAGATGGAATCGTATTTCGCCGATACCGAAGATTTCATCGTCGTCGGCTGCGACGATCTCACCGATCTTCCGCTCGACGCATTGCTCGCTCGGCACCGTGCGAACCAGGCGGTGGCGACGATTGGATTGGTACCGCGCGAACGCGTCGATCAATATGGAGTCGTCGTTCTCGACGAGAGCGAACGCATCGTCGGATTTCAGGAGAAGCCCGCGCTCGGAACCGAGCGTAGTCGCTTGGTCAATACCGGCATCTACGCATTTTCGCGTTCGATCTTCAATGAGATTCCGGCCGCGACGTTCTACGATTTCGGCAAGCAGGTCTTTCCCGGGCTCGAGGCTGCGCGAGCGCCGTTCTTCGGCTTTCGCGCGCCCGAAGCGTATTGGTCGGATATCGGTACCCCCGAGGAATATCGGCGTGCGACCTACGACGTTCTCGAAGGACGATTCGTTCCGATCGGAGCGCGCCCGGTCGGCGTCGCCGAGGATGCAAACATCGCGACGGGGGCGCGTATCGAGGGAAAGGTTTGGATCGGTGCGGGAGCGCGGATCGAAGGCGGCGCGCACGTTGTCGGGCCAACGGTCGTCGGCGTCGGTGCGAGCGTTGGCCGCGACGCGCTCGTCGAACGGAGCGTCTTGTGGGATCGGGCCGAGATCGGTGCCGGTTCTCGGCTGCGCGACGCGTTGGTCGGGCTCGACTATCGCGTTGAAGCGGGGAGCGAACTCATCGCCTGTTCGGTCGCGAATGAATGAGCCGCGCGCCCTTGTCGCGCTCGCGCATGCGCGTGAAGGACGGGTATGCTCGACCGTGCCCTCGACCTGCTTTTCCCTCCGCGATGCATCGTTTGTAATCGCATCGCCAGTGCGCTCTGCTCGCAGTGCGCGCCTCCGCGCGCGCCGCTGCACCGTACCCTCGGCGGCGGGATCGAGGTTCGCGCACTTGGCGCGTACGAAGGAGCATGGAGGCGAGCGGTGCTTGCATTGAAGGATGGACGTCGCGATCTCGTCGCGGCTCTCGGCGAACGCTTGGGGCATGCGCTCGAGGCCGCCGACGCGCATTTAGTCGGCGTTCCCACCAGCGCGTCGCGCCGCATGCGTCGCGGCTTCGACGGCGGTGAACAATTGGCGTCGCTTGCGGCATCCGTCGGCGAACGGGCGGCGAGTCGCGGCTTAATTTTCGTCGCTCGCGATCGGCAGCGCGGCCGTTCGCGCGTCGAACGGCTCGACGCTCGCGGGCGCTTTCGCGCGGGCGACACCTCGCTCGCCGGAACGCACGTAACGCTGATCGATGATGTCTGCACGACCGGAGCGACGCTCGCCGATGCGGCGTTTGCGTTACGTTCGTGCGGCGCAATCGTGGAGCGTGCGTTGGTCGTGGCACTCACCGATGCGAGCCGAAAGCGCGCCGCACGATGAA
>JABEUX010000109.1 GCA_013044185.1 Vulcanimicrobiota bacterium
ACGCGACGTTGAATTTTCTCAACACCGACCCCAAGGAGAAACAAAAGGCATGACTTCGGAACGGCGGACCGCGCTCTACGACGAGCATCTCGCTCTGCATGCGCGCATGGTCCCCTTCGGCGGTTTCAGCATGCCGGTTCAATATGCGGGTATCCTCAAGGAGCATTCGGCGGTGCGGCAGCGCGCCGGACTCTTCGACCTCTCCCACATGGGGCAGTTCATTCTCGAAGGCAACGATGTCGCGGCGTGGGCCGATAGCCTCGCAATCAACGACGTCGCCACGATGAAGCCGTTTCAAGCGCGATACAATATTTTCTGCAACGCCGAGGGTGGCGCGCACGACGACGTTATCTTCTATCGTCTGCCCGAGCGCTGGCTGCTCGTCGTCAATGCGAGCAACGCCGACAAAATGTGGGCGCATCTCAACGCACACCGAAGCGGCGACGTGCGCTTGCGTAGCCTTCACGGCGATGCCGCGCTGATCGCGATCCAAGGGCCGTTAGCGGTCGCGATGCTGCAGAAGCACGTCGATATCGATCTCTCGGCGATCAAATATTATTTCTGCGCCGAGGCGCGCGTGGATGGCGTTCCGGTCACGCTCGCGCGAACGGGATATACCGGCGAGGATGGTTTCGAACTCTTCCTTCCCGGGGAGCAGGCCCCCGCGATCTGGCGCGCCCTTCTCGCCGCGCATGCGAGCGAAGGTTTGGAGCCCTGCGGGCTCGGCGCGCGCGACGTCTTGCGTCTCGAGGCCGGCATGCCGCTCTACGGCCACGAGATGACCGAGGAGATCACGCCGGTGCAAGCGGGGCTCACCTGGGCGCTGAAACTCGCAAAGCCGGCGTTCGTCGGCAAGGAGGCGCTGGCGGCGCAGGTGGAGAGCGATGCCTTTGCTCGCATCGTCGGATTGAAGATGGGCGGACGCGTCGGCGCTCGCGAAGGCTATCCGGTCTTCGCCGGAGATACGCGCGTCGGTGAGATTCGCAGCGGCTCGATCGCTCCGGCGGTTGGGAATGCGAATATCGCTACCGCGCTCGTCGATCGTTCCGCTGCAACCCTCGGCACGAATCTCCAGGTCGAAGTGCGCGGCGAACGCCACGACGCCGTGGTGGTTGCGATGCCGTTCTACAAACGTCAAAAAGTCTAACGAAAGGGAGACCGATGAAGATTCCAAGCGAGCTGCTCTACAGCAAAGAGCACGAATGGGCGAAAATTGAAGGCGATATCGCGACGATCGGCATTACGGACTTTGCGCAGGGTTCGCTCGGAGACATCACCTTCGTCGAATTGCCGAAGGTCGGAGCGAAGGTCGAACAATTTGCCAACGTCGGCGTTATCGAATCGGTGAAGACGGTCTCCGATCTCTACACGCCGTTGGGCGGAGAGATCGTCGAGGTCAACACCGCGATCGATGCCGATCCCGCCGCACTCAATAGCGATCCCTACGGCGCGGGTTGGTTGATCAAAATGAAGCTCGCGGATCCGGGGCAGACCAAAGATCTCCTCGACGCTGCCGCTTATACCGGTATCGCGCACGACTAATGGGCGCCTATACCCCGCACACGCCGCAAGAGATCTCGCAGATGCTCGAACGCATCGGCGTCGGATCGTTGGAAGAATTGCTTGCCGTCTCACCGGAGATCGCGCCGAAGGCTCCGCTCGATGTCGTTCCGGCGCTCCCCGAGTACCAAATCGAGCGGCGTATGCAGGCGTTGGCGTCGCGCAATCGCGCCGCCGACTACGCCTCGTTCCTCGGTGCGGGGGCCTATCGCCATTACGCGCCTCCGGCGATCGCGGCGCTCGCGATGCGCGGTGAGTTTTTGACGGCGTACACGCCCTATCAAGCTGAAGTATCGCAGGGCTATCTGCAAGCGATCTACGAGTGGCAGAGCTACATCTGTCTGCTCACCGGCATGGAGATCGCGAACGCCTCGGTCTACGACGGCGCGACCGCGCTCGCCGAAGGCTCGATTATGGCGATCAATGCGACGGGCCGGACGCGCTTGTTGGTTTCGCGTGCGGTCGATCCGCGCTATCGTGCGGTGCTGCATACCTATTGCGGCGGCCTCGATATCGAGATCGACGAGATGGCGGTCGGCGCCGACGGTCGCACCGACGGTGATTCGGTGCTCGCAGCGATCGAAGCGAAGAATTACGCGGCAGTCGTCGTGCAGAGCCCGAACTTTTTCGGGGTCGTCGACGAGATCGACGCACGGTTGCGGAGCGCGATCGAAACGAGCGGCACGGTTCCTATCGCGGTCGTCTCCGAGGCGATCTCGCTCGGTGCGTTGCGCTCGCCCGCGCAGTGGGGTGCGCAGATCGTCGTTGGCGAGGCACAATCGTTCGGCGTCGCGCTTGCGTACGGCGGACCCTACGTCGGCTTCATCGCTTCGACCGCCGAACACATGCGGCGCATTCCGGGTCGCTTGGTCGGCCGCAGTCTCGATAACCGCGGACGCGAGGCGTTCACGCTGACGTTGCAGGCGCGCGAGCAGCACATTCGCCGCGAAAAAGCGAGTTCGAATATCTGCACGAATCAAGCACATTGTGCGCTGATCGCAACGATTTACCTCGCTCTCATGGGCGCGAGCGGCTTGCGCGACGTCGCCGGGCTCAATCTCGAACGCTCGCGCGAGTTGGCGACCGCCGTCAGCAGCGTTCCGGGAGCGAGCCTTCGCTTCGAGGCACCGTTCTTCAACGAAATCGTCGTGCGCGTCGGCAATGCGGCCGAGGTGCTCGCAGCGTTGCAGGCACGAGGGGTACTCGGAGGCGTCGATCTCGGTCGCTTCTATCCCGAGTACGCCGATTCGATCCTGATGACCGCTACCGAACTTACCACCACCGGCGATATCGCAAAACTTACCGCCGCTCTTCGCGAGGTCGTTCATGTCGCAGCTCTCCGCTGATCGCCCGGCTCCCGCTCTGATCTTCGAGACCGGTGCTCCCGGGCGCGCGACGCATTACGTCGAGCGCTCGCGCCCGCACGGAGAATTTCTTCCGCCGGAGTTATTGCGATCGGAGCTCCCGCTCCCCGATAATAGCGAGCTCGATGTCGTCCGTCACTTCACCCAGCTCTCGCACCGGACGTTCGGGATCGATTTAGGCTTCTACCCGTTGGGTAGTTGCACGATGAAATATAATCCGCGCGTCAACGATGCGATGGCGAACCTTCCGGGCTTCCGCGATCTCCATCCCTACACGCCCGACGATCTCGCCCAGGGCTCGCTCGCGGTGATGTACGAACTCGAACGGAGTCTGAGCTCGATCTTCGGCATGGCGGCCTTTAGCCTCAATCCCTCCGCGGGCGCGCACGCCGAACTCGCGGCGCTCTTGGTGGCGAAGAAATATTTTAAAGATCGCGGCGAGAGCAAACGCACGAAAGTGATCGTGCCCGATACCGCGCACGGCACGAACCCTGCCTCGGCGGCGATGTGCGGCTTCAAGGTTATCTCGTTGCCCTCCGATGCTCGTGGCCGCGTCAGCGTTGAAGAGATCGAAAAGGTCCTCGGCGATGATACCGCCGTCTGCATGATGACCAACCCCAACACGCTGGGACTCTTCGAAGATCATATCGCCGAGATCGCCGCGGCGGTGCATCGCGTCGGTGGGCTCATGTACTATGACGGAGCGAACGCGAATGCCATTATGGGCAACGTGCGTCCCGGAGATATGGGCTTCGACCTCATGCATCTCAACACGCATAAGACCTTCACGATTCCGCATGGTGGCGGCGGTGCGGGGCATGGCCCGCTCGGCGTTGCCGCGCATCTCGTCGAGTATCTTCCGACCCCTGTCGTTCGAGCGATCCCCGATGGGAAAAGCGATCTGCGCCGCGCCCCGTCGGACGGCATGCGCTTCGAACTCGATTTCGATCGCCCGAAATCGATCGGGCCGATGCGTTCGTTCTGGTCGAATTTCGCCCACGCAGTGCGCGCGTTGAGCTATCTCTATGCCAATGGTGCCGAGGGGCTGAAATCCGTCTCGCAGCTCGCCGTCCTCAATGCCAATTATCTCCGCGTCGGCGTCTCGGAGTTTCTCACGACGCCGTACCCGGAGATCTGCAGGCACGAGTTCGTCGCATCGGCACAGGAGCTCAAAAAAGCGACCGGCGTGCGTGCGCTCGATATCGCGAAGGCGTTGCTCGATCGCGGCTTCATGGCTCCGACCGTCTACTTCCCGCTCATCGTTCCCGAGTGCTTGATGATGGAGCCGACCGAGACGGAATCGAAAGAGACGCTCGATCTCTTTATCGAGGCGTTGCGCGAGATCGTGGAAACGGCGAAGCGAGATCCAGCGAGCGTGATGGCCGCACCGGTCAACACGGTGGTCGGTCGGATTGACGAGACGCGAGCGGCCCGTCAACCCGATCTCCGTTGGCGTCAGTCGGGCTGATGTTTGGCGATGGCGTAGATCTTCGCATTCATGCGAATGAAGCGCCAGATTTGGTAGGGCCAGAAACTCCGTAAAAAGTGGTTCATCGTTTCATCACTCCGGTATCATCGCCCAACCGGGCTTGGCTTGTAGTTTCCACATGAACGCTTCGTGGAGCATGCGTTTCGTCCAGGCGCCGGCGAGCCCGACATCGAGTTCGCAGGCATCGATGTCGCGGCCGTACTCGGGGTAGCGTTCGTAGTCGCGCGCTACGGGCATCATCACGATCGATGCCGCCGATCCGTTCCAGATCGAGTGCCCCATCGAGGCGATGCACGCTGCCGGCATCTCGCTCATGCGTTCGTGGTGTGTTGCGGGGCGCCCGGCGACCTGCTCGGCGATGTTGAGTGCCACGGTGCGTCCCATGATGCCCGAGGCCATGCCGGTGCGCGGTGGGGTGGCGACCACGGTCGTCCCAGCGGTGGTTTTCAGCGTCTTGGAGAGCGGGTGCGGCGGTGCGAACGCAATGCCTGCCGCGTAGATGTTCTCGTACTGCGGTGAGCGGTAGAGCGCCGGCCAGTCTGCGGCTCGGTATGCGTCGTAGGCCTTCGCCGTATAGTCGGCATCGACGCGCATGAAGCCGCTCGGCACCGTCATTTTTTCGGTGATATCGCTTCCATCGGCGCCGATATATTTGAGCGGTATGCCGCGGAATTGTGGGATGAGCATCGCGAAATCGTATTCCAACGTTGCGGGGTCGAACCCGACGCGATCGTAGGCGATTCCGTCCTTCCCGACGCCGGTGACGCCGGCTGCGAGAATCGGTTGGATCTCGCGCTCTTTGAAGAGCTCGTCGATCACCGTCGATCCGGTCACGATCTTTCCCTCGATCCGTGCCTCGACGCCGTCGACGCCGAAATCACCCGCGGCGGGCTCGTTTGAAAGCCAAACGAGTTCGGCACGATCGCGGAGGCCGCGGCGCCGTAGATCGGCGTCGACGTTCATGATGTATTCGAACGCTGCGCCCTGGCAGGTCGCGCCCGGATGCCCGACGCCGATAACGAAGCGTCGTCGCGCACCTTTTTTGAGTTGTGCGACATTTTCCAGATAGGCATCGCGCGCGCCGAGCGCGTGTTCGATCGAGCAAACGCTCTGCGTCGTTCCTGCCTTGGGGCCCAATCCGGGCGTCCCTTCGAAATTGAGATAGGGACCGGTCGCGTTAACGAGATAGTCGTACGCAAGATGCTCTTCGCTCCCATCGGCGCGTCGAATGTCGACAACGCGTTCGTCGGGGCGAATGCTCTCCGCTCGACCATCGATATAATCGAAGCCGAGTTTTTCGTAAACCGGTGCGAGCGGAAACCAAACTTTTTCGGCGGACATCGTTCCCGTTCCAACCCAGATAAGGCTGGGGAACCACGTAAACCGATTGCGTGGGGCGATGACGGTCACGTTCGCTTTGGAGCGAACGAGCCGAGAGAGATGAAGTGCGGCGGTGTGTCCGGCGAAGCCGGCGCCGAGGATAACGATCCTTGGCAGCCCCGTATGGGGTGCGCTCGGTGCGTTCATGGGGATACCTCCCTGCCTAATGGCACGTTCGTAGTATACCCTACCCCCAAGGGTATAGCAATCACGCTCGATCGCTTCCGTAGGCAAGGAGCCTCCTGGTAGCCGGCGAGCCTTTTTCGGGGTCTTTTTCTTGAAAGAGGAGCCGCCTTTCGGCAGGCGCTTCTTGGAGCCGGGGGCTATACTGAGAGGTGAAAGGGGCCGTTCCGCGGCTCCTCATGAGTCTCCCGAATCGTCAAAAAATGAGGGCAGCGATGCGCATCAAGTACGAGGTCTCCGCAGGTGGGGTTCTCCTTCGTCGTCGCGACGCAGGCTTCGATGCCATGCTCATCGGTCGAGGCTCGCCGCGCGTCTGGACGTTGCCGAAGGGACACGTCGAGCATCGGGAATCCAACGAACAGGCGGCGATTCGCGAAGTTCGTGAGGAGACCGGCTGCTGGGGTGAGATTCTCGGGCGGCTCAACGAGATTTCGTATTGGTTTTACGTCGGGAAGGCAAAGCACAAGAAGAGCGTGACCTTCTTTTCGATGCGCTATCTCTCGGGCGATCCGCAAAATCACGACCACGAGGTCGACGAGGCTCGTTGGTTCGATGCGACGCAGGCTCGCAAGATGCTCAAGTACGTGAACGAGAAGCGCTTGATCGATATGGCGCTCGAATCGGCGGCGGAGCATATCGGCAGCTTCGAGCTGGAGCCGACGCTCGTCCCGGCGATGGAACAGCGTAGCTCTTGAACCAGAGCGCGCTCGCGGAGCGTTCCGACCCATGCCTGGTGCGGCTCGACGTCTTCGACGGGCCGCTTGATTTATTGCTCGGGCTCATCAAGGAGCAGCAGCTCGATATCGCCACGGTATCGCTAGCGAGCGTTGCCGAGCAGTACCTCGCCTACGTTCGCGTGATGGAGTCCCTCGACGTCGAGGTGGCGGCGGAGTATCTCGTCATTGCGGCGACGCTCGTCTTCCTGAAATCCCGCGCGCTGCTGCCGGCGATCCCCGCAGAACTCGCCGAGGTCGGCGAAGAGTCGCCCGAAGAAGTAGAAGAGCGTTTGCGGCGCCGGCTGATCGCGTACTCAAAATATCGCGAACTCGGCGACGCGCTGCGGACGCGCCAAGGCGAAGCGGGCGCGGTTTTTTATCGCGAAGGCGGCGATGCGACCGGTGATTTCGAGCAGCGATATCGCATCGACGCCGATCGCCTCGCCCGCGCGTTTCTCGCAATGCTGCGGAACGCACGCCCCGAAAAGCGAACGATCGTGCGCGAGCGAATCTCGCTCTTAGCGCAGATGGATTACATCGTTCGCAGTCTCAAGGAGCGCGGTGAAACGACGTTCGCCGCCCTCTGCAACGAACTCGGCATGACCCGTGAGATCGTCATCGCCACGTTCCTCGCGGTCCTCGAACTCATGCGTCGTAACCGCATTCGCATCGAGCAACCCGCCGCTTTCGAAGATATCATCATCGCCCTCCACCACGGACAAACGACACCTGTATGAGCACCGACACCGTTATCGCCGAAGCCCTCGCCGAGACCGTCCAAGAGCGCGAGGAATTGAGCGCCGCCGCCGCACGCATCGAACCGTTGGTGGAGGCGCTGCTCTTCGTCGCCGGCGAGTCGCTCGACCAGCGTCGTATCGCGAAGTTGGTCGATGCCGACGAAAAAGCGGTCGACCTCGCGCTCGCCGCGCTCTCCGAACGCTACGACGGACGCGGTATTATTCTGCGCAATATTGCCGGCGGTTTTCGCCTCGGCACGGCACCGATGGCACGGGAGGTCGTGGAAAAATATCTGCTCCCTCCGAAAACCTCACTCTCTTCTCCGGCGCTCGAGACGTTGGCGATCGTCGCGCAGATGCAGCCGGTTACCAAGGGAGAGATCGAATCGATACGCGGCGTCAATTCCGATAGCGTCGTGAACACGCTGCTCGATCGTTCGCTCATTTGCGAAGCCGGGCGCAAAGAAGTTGTCGGCCGGCCGATGCAATATAAGACGACGCCGCTCTTCCTCGAATCCTTCGGGTTGAATTCACTCGAAGATCTGCCGGATTTGGAGGTGGAGATCGAACGCCCCCGAGAACTCGCACTCCCGCTCATCGCCGGCGATGCCGCGCCCGCCGAGGAGCTCGTCGCGGAGCACGTCGCCGAAGAAGTCGAGCAAAGAGCATTGGCGGAATGACGGTTCAAAACGACGCTCCCGCACGAGCCCTCGCCTACTCGACCTCGCTCTACGATGCGTTGGTCGAGTTTGGAATTCCGCTTCGGGGGCGAATTCTCGATGCCGCCTGCGGCGAGGGCGATGCGAGCGCGCCGTTCATCGATAACGGCGCCACCGTTACCGGTATCGATCTTCATGCCGAGGCGCTCGACCGCGCCCGTCGGCTGCACCCTGCGGCGACCTGGCGCCTCGGCGAGGTCACGGCGTTACCGTTCGAGGCGGCGAGCTTCGACGCGTATATCTGCGCGCAGGGGTACCACCTCTTCGATCGCACGAAAGCACTCGCCGAGGCATTCCGCGTACTTAAGCCCGGTGGGACGATAGCGATTTGGTGGAAGCATGCACTATCGGGTTCGCCCGTGCGCCCGCTCTGCGACGAAGCGGCGCGCGAAATCGATATTCATCCGCTCGCCGGCACTCTCGTAGGCGGCTTTCGCGAGTTCTATGCCGCTCCGTTCGTAGGCCAATCGCTGCGCGTCGTGCAGTGGCGTTTGATCACGACCCGCACCGCATTTTTTCAAGAAGAGCGCATTCGTCTCGAACATGCCGGAGTTGCAGCCGACCGAATCGACCGATACGTAACGACGTTAAATCAACTATTTATCGAACAGCTCGGCCCGGAGACGGGGCGCTTTCAACACGCATTTATGCAGTATCTCTATCTCGCCCGCAAAGCGGTTTGACGTGCGATTCGGCCTTCATATGCGGCTCTCGGACGGATACGAAGCTGCGGTTCGTAGATCGGTAGCCCTGGGTTGCAAGACGATGCAAGTTTTTACGAGCAATCCGCGTGCGTATCGGCAGGCTACCCCGAAAATCGAAGCTCTGGCGGCCTTCGCCGCATTGCGCGCTCGGAACGATCTCGACCCTGCGGTAACGCACACTCCGTACCTTATTAATCTCGCGAGTGAAGACCCGAAAATCTTCAGCGGATCCTTGAATCTGCTTAAACATGACCTGCGCGTAGCCGCGCTCGCCGGTATCGCATTGGTCAATACGCATCTCGGTTCGTACGGGAAACGCGATCGCGAGGCCGGGTTTGCGGCAATCGTTGCAGCGTTGAAGGAAGCGCTCTCGGAGATTCCGCCCTCGGTCGCCCTCGTTCTCGAAAATTCGGCGGGCGCCGGCGCGCTCGCCGGGGGGACGCTCGACGAACTCGGTGCCCTTCTGCGCGCCGTCGATCACCCGCAGCTAGGAATCTGTATCGATACGGCGCACGCGTGGGCGGCGGGATATAAAATCGATACGAAAGACGACGTGGCGCGTTTTGTTGAGGAGATCGATACAAAAATCGGATTCGAGCGCCTACGGATGTTTCACCTCAACGATACGCAAATTCCGCTCGGCGGTAATCGCGATCGCCATTGGCATATCGGCGAGGGCCTCATCGGAGAGAATGGATTTCGTGCGCTGCTCGGTTTCACCGAATTGCGAGAGAAAGTTGCAATCCTCGAAACGCCGGGCGAAGATGCGGATGACGAGCGGAACATGGCAACGATCCTCCGGTTGTACGCAGAGGCCGCCTAAGGCTCCGTGCCGATCGCGCATCTCGACGTCGACGCATTTTACGCAAGCGTCGCGGTACGGGATCGCCCCGAACTACGCGGGCGCCCATTGGTTGTGGCCGGCTCGCATCGCCGTTCGGTGGTACTGACGGCCTCGTATGAAGCTCGCCCCTTCGGTATTCGCTCGGCGATGCCGCTCCACCAAGCCCTCGAGCGCTGTGCCGATCTCGTCGTGGTTCCCCCGGATATGGAGCGCTATCGAAGCGAATCGAAGGCGATCTTCGCCATACTTCGCTCGCGCGGTCACGTACTCGAGCCGCTCTCCCACGACGAGGCCTTCCTCGATCTCAACGCGATGCCGTTCGATGATGCAAAAGCACTCGTCGCAGAATTTCGCGCCGAGATCTTTCGCGAGCGCGGATTGAGCATCAGCGCAGGGCTCGCTTGTGGGAAGATGATCGCAAAGATCGCGTCGGAGCTTGCAAAGCCAAACGGCATGCTCGCCGTGGAACCCGGTGAGGAGCGTGCTTTTTTAGCGCCGCTCTCCGTTGGCCGCCTTTGGGGAATCGGTCCAAAAACTCAAGCACGACTGAACGAACGCGGTGTTGTGAAGGTGGCCGATATTCTCACGCTCGACGAGGGAACGCTCGTGGATCTCTTCGGCTCGGCGTGTGAGCGAATGCGGGAATTTGCTTTGGGCATCGACCGACGGACGGTAAGCGATGCGCGCGAGACGAAATCGATCTCGACCGAAGAAACCTTCGAGTACGATCTTAACGACGAAGCACGGTTGCGCGATCTTCTGGTCGCTCAGGCGCACGAACTCGCCGCCGATCTCGAGCGGCAAAAGCTTTGGGCGCGCACCGTCGGGATCAAAATCAAGTTCGCCGATTTTTCGCTTCGCGTTCGGCAGACGAGTTTGCGCGAACCGACACAGTCTCCGAAGGCGATCTATCGCGCCGCCCGCAGTTGTTTGGAGCGCGCGCGCATCGATGGCGCATCGATACGTTTGCTCGGAACCCGCGTAGCTGCGCTCGGCGAGAACGCCTCTCTGCAACTCTCGCTCTTCGCCCCGCGTTCGTAGGCGCTGCGTTTGTCACGCCGAGTAGGCTGCGTAGCAGCCGTATCGAGGCGGCGCTCGCATCGACGGCTGCGCCAATCGCGACTCGCTAGACGCTCGCGGCTCGGAGA
>JABEUX010000110.1 GCA_013044185.1 Vulcanimicrobiota bacterium
GAAAGAAGAGGTCGACGAAGAGGATATCGCCGAGGTCATCGCACGCTGGACGAAGATTCCGGTCAGCAAGTTGCTCGAGGGCGAGAAGCAGAAGCTGCTCCATCTCGACGACGAGCTGCACCGTCGCGTCGTCGGGCAAGACGAAGCGGTCGATAGCGTTGCGGAGGCGGTGCTCCGTTCGCGCAGCGGCCTTGCCGACCCCCATCGCCCCATCGGTTCGTTTATTTTCCTCGGCCCGACCGGCGTAGGGAAGACCGAACTCGCGCGCGCGCTCGCCGAATATCTCTTCGACGACGAGCGCGCGCTCGTGCGCGTCGATATGTCGGAGTATCAGGAGAAACACACCGTCGCTCGCCTGATCGGCGCGCCGCCGGGATATATCGGGTACGACGAAGGCGGGCAGTTGACCGAGGCGGTCCGTCGTCGCCCGTACTGCGTCGTGCTCTTCGACGAAATCGAGAAGGCACACCCCGATGTCTTCAACATCTTCTTACAGATCCTCGACGACGGCCGCCTTACCGACGGTCAGGGACGGACGATCGATTTCAAAAATACGATTCTCGTCATGACCTCGAATATCGGCAGCCACCGGATCTTGGATTATCGCGAGAGCGGATCGGAGGCCGATTACTCCGGTATGCGCGCGACCGTTCTCGACGAGCTGCGGGCGCATTTCCGCCCCGAGTTCCTCAATCGCGTCGACGAGATCGTCGTCTTCCACGCCCTCGACCGTTCGCAATTGGCCGAGATCGTCGAGATCCAACTCGCGCGCTTGCGCGAGCGCTTAGGGCAGCGCCGAATCGCGATCGAACTCGACGATGCGGCGATGCAGCATATCGTCAGCATCGGTTACGAACCGGCGTACGGTGCGCGCCCGATTAAGCGAACGATACAGCGCGAGCTCGAAACGCCGCTCAGCCGAAAGATCCTTGCGGGAGATATTCACGACGGGGATAGCGTACGCGTGGGGTACGACGCCGCTTCCGAACGGCTGACGTTCGACGTAGAACGAGCGGCTACGCTGGTTTAGCTCTGCTCGACGATCTGCGTACAGTACATGCAGCGGCGCGCGCTCTTGGGGATCTCGGCGGCACACTCGGGGCACGTTTTCAGAGTGGGGTCGGGAGGCTCGGAGAGCACGCCCTTCGCCGCGAGTCGATTCGACGGGACGATCACGAAGAAATAGACCGCAACGGCGACCAGGAAGAACGAGATCGTCGAATCGATGAATTTTCCGTAGGCGATCGAGGAGTGGTTGAGCACGATGTTCGCGCGCGAAATTTCGTGCTGACCAAAAATTGAAGCGAGCAGCGGCGAAAAGAAATTGCTGACGAAGGAATTGATGAAGCTGCCAGCCGCGCCACCGATGACAACCGCGACCGCGAGATCGACGACCTTTCCGCGAACGAGAAACTTCGCGAAGCCCTTCACGAGTTGCCTCAAGCGGTCGTGCGCTCCCGTCGCCGCGCCTTCAGGCGTTCGCCTTCATCGAGAATGCGTTTGCGCAAGCGAATCGATTTCGGCGTCACCTCAACGAGCTCGTCGTCATCGATGAATTCGATCGCGCGCTCGAGCGAGAGTTCGTCGGGCGGCGCGAGCTTGACGTTATCGTCGGAGCCCGAAGCACGCATGTTGGTGAGCTTTTTCTCGCGGACGACATTGAGCGCGATATCCTTATCGTCGTTGGCGCGGCCCACGACCATGCCTTCGTAGATATCGGTTCCCGCGCCGACGAAGAACCGTCCGCGCTGTTCGACGCCCGCGAGAGCGTACGCGGTCGCGCGGCCGGTATCGCTCGCGACCAGCGCCCCGACGCTGCGCCCCGGCAATTCGCCCTGCCATGCTTCGTGATCGTAGTAGGTGTGCGACATGACGGCGGTACCGCGGGTTAACGTCAGGAGCTCGCCGCGAAGCCCGAAGATCGCACGCGTCGGCATCGTGTATTCGAGACGACGGGAGTCTCCGATGTTGATCATGTTCGACATCACGGCTTTCCGTTTGCCGAGCGCCTCGATGACGGCTCCGGCGTACTCCTCGGGAACGTCGACGACGACGTATTCGACCGGTTCGAATTTCTTACCGTCGCGTTCGGTGAGGATCACTTGCGGTTTGGAGACCGCCATCTCGTAGCCCTCACGGCGCATCGTCTCGATGAGGATGGAGAGATGGAGCTCGCCGCGGCCGCGAACTTCGAAGGTATCGGCGGATTCGGTATCGGCGACGCGCAGCGCAACGTTCGATTCAAGCTCGCGCATCAGGCGTTCGCGAATTTGGCGCGAGGTCACGAATTTACCCTCTCTGCCGGCGAACGGCGAGTTGTTCACCGAGAAAAACATCGAGACCGTCGGTTCGTCGACGGCGACTGCAGGGATCGCTTCGGGTGCGGAGGCATCGGCGATCGTGTCGCCGATATTAAGATTTTCGATGCCGGAAACGCAAACAATATCGCCGGCCGAGGCTTCGCTAACCTCGACACGCTCGAGCCCGGCGAAGGTGAGCATGGTCGTCAAGCGCAAGCCGCCGGTCACCGTGCCGTCGTGAGCGACGCGGACGATCGGTGCGTTCACGCGTGAGGTGCCCCGGAAGATTCGCCCGATCCCGATGCGCCCGACATATTTATTATGGTCGATCGCCGAGATCAAGAGTTGCAACGGGCCCTCTTCGGCGGGTGCTTCCGGAATATGTCGCGCCAACATATCGAAGAGTGGTTCGAGATTCTCCGATTCATCTTCCAACGAGAGTTTTGCGATTCCCAATCTGCCGTTAGTGAAAACGACGGGGAAATCGGCCTGCTCGTCGTTTGCGCCGAGATCGATAAAGAGATCGAAAACCTCATTGACGACTTCGGGGGCACGTGCGTCCTTTCGATCGATCTTATTGACGGCAACGATGACGCGAAGGTCGAGTTCGAGCGCCTTCCGCAAAACGAAGCGCGTCTGGGGCATCACGCCTTCGGCGGCATCGACCAAAAGCAGCACGCCCTGAACCATCTGCAAGACGCGCTCGACCTCGCCGCCGAAATCGGCGTGACCCGGCGTATCGACGATATTAAATTTGTAATCCCCATGCCGAACCGCGGTGTTCTTTGCGAGGATGGTAATTCCGCGCTCGCGTTCGAGCGGGTTGGAATCCATGACGCGCGTCTCCACCTGCTGTCCTTCGCGGAAAATACCGCTCTGGCGAAGCATGGCATCGACGAGGGTGGTCTTCCCATGGTCGACGTGGGCGATGATGGCGACGTTGCGGATATCGGCACGAGTTTTCACGATGCCGTATAGTTCGGCGTGGTAAATACCCCGAACCTACCGTATTTGCAGCGGATTTACGCTTTTACGGCGATGGGCAGCGAGAACCAGAAGGTCGTTGCGTCGCCCGGAGTGCTTTCAAAGTCGATTTGCCCTCCCATCAGCTCGACGAGCTGGCGACTTAAGTAGAGGCCGATCCCCGTTCCATCGGGATGCTTTCCGATCTGTCCGAAACGCGTGAAAAGTCGCTCGCGCTCGCCGTCGGGGATACCGGGGCCGCGATTTCGTACAGAAAAGCGCACGTACGATCTCACCGCCTGAAGGGTCACGCCGATTCGCGTTCCACCCGGCGAGTACCGAACCGCGTTGGAAAGCACGTTACAGAGGACTTGAACGATGCGCGTCTCGTCGCCACGGACCTTCGGAAGTTCGTCGGGAACCCGAACCGAGAAGCGGCGCGACGGATGTTCGCTGCGCATCCGGCCGAGCGCTTCATTAACGATAAGTCGGGCGTCTACGATGTTGTTCTGTAGCGCGAGCGAACCCGCATCGACGCGCGAAAGCAATAAAAAATCGTCGAAGAGCGTCGACATACGCGTCGTCGAAGCGGAGATCGCTTGCAGCAACTCTCTCCGACGAGCTTCGGCGAGCCGCTCGAAGTTCGTCTCTAATAAGACCGCGGCGCCGCGTATCGCCGCTAGCGGGGAACGAAATTCGTGCGCCACGATTCCCAAAAATTCACTTTGCGAACGCGCTTGGCTCTCCAGCAACGCCCGGCGCGCCGCCTCGGCGACTCGAGCGCGCACGTTGGCGAGCGCGAGACCGACCAGATCTGCAAAAATGCGCATGCGCGTAAGAGTCGCTCGATTCGGAACGGCTCCATCTTCGGGACCGTCGATGGAAATGTAGCCAAACATCGTGTCCGAAGCGTCGGCAAGAACGAGAGCGATGGAGTCACGTTCGTGCCACTTGTTTGGAGCGCTGCGCTCGATGCCGACGTCGTTTTCCCCGGAATAAAGCGCGTGTCGCCATTCGACGAAGCGCTCCGCTGGAAAATAGTAACAGTGTGGGTAGACTTCGAATTCCGGTGAAAGAAACTCGCGCGTCGCCGAGCGCGAAACGATCTCGCCGAGCCGTTCGGCCTTGCTCTCGTCGCTCCAGCCGAGCATGACCCGCCTCGTCATATCGCTCTCCGGCGAGTCGGCCGCGACGATGCTGACGTAGCGGAAACCAAAGGCGCGCGAGACTCCGTGGGCGATCGCTTCGAGTGCGTCTTGGCCGTGCTCGGCGCCGAGAATACTCTGCGTTACGGCGAGCAGCGCTTCGAATAGCGGCGCGCTCTCGCCGGTCACGCCGCCCGGACCAAGAGCTTTCCGAGGTTCGCACCTCGCAGCAATCCGATAAATGCCTGCGGCGCCGCTTCGAGCCCTTCGACGATATCTTCACGATATGCGAGCTTACCCTGTTGCAACAACGCGCCGACGGTGTTGAGAAAAATGCGCGTATGTGCGGCGTGGTCGCTGACGAGGAATCCTTCGATTTTTGCACGCGCGACGAGCAACGGCGCGAGGTTCGGTCCCTTCGGCATCTGCGTGGCGTTATATTGTTCGATGAGGCCGACCAACGGAATGCGTGCGCCGAGGCGCAAGCGTTTCATCACGGCTTCGAGAATTGCGCCCGCCGTGTTATCAAAATAGATGTCGATCCCCTCGGGGCAATGATGCGCGAGCGCTTCGTCGAGCGATGCCGATTTGCGATCGATACAAGCGTCGAATCCTAACTCCTCGACCACGTAGCGGCACTTCTCCGCGCCGCCAGCGACGCCGACCACGCGACATCCCGCGACTTTTCCGAGCTGTCCGGCAACTTGGCCGACCGCACCCGCGGCGGCGGAGACGACGAGCGTCTCGCCCGCTTTCGGCGCGCCGATATCGTTGAGCGCGCAGAACGCGGTCTGCCCGGGCATACCGAGAATCCCTAATGCGTAGCTGGGGTGCGCCATCGCCGGGTCGAGCTTCTGCAACGTATCGGCCGGCTCGACGCTATAGCGTTGCCAGCCGCCGTAGCCCAATGCAAGATCGCCGACCGCGAAACGTGGATCGTTCGAGGCGAGCACCTTGCCGACGGTGCCGCCGACCATCACCGCGTCGAGGGCGACCGGGGGAACGTAGGAGCGGAGCTCGCTCATGCGCCCGCGCATATAGGGGTCGAGCGAGAGCCACTGCGTTTGCAAGAGCACCTCGCCGGGGCCCGGGCTCGGCACCGCTTCTTCAACGATGCGAAAATCCTCGACGCTCGGTTCGCCGACCGGGCGGCGTGCGAGGCGAATCTGCAGATTACGTTCCATTCCCTGCCGATTCGCCTCGTTGCGAAGGGTTACTTCTTCAAAGAGTGATGTTAGAAGAGATTCCAGAGGAACTGGTTGTAGACTTCGTGGTGATACTGCACTTCTTGCGGCTTGACGATCGTTCCTAAGAGCCGTGGGCAACGATCCGCGCTCGCCTGTTTCAGGTCGGCATACTTCTCTTGAACGTCGCTTCCGAAGAGCTTCGTCACCCACTCCGAATCGCGGAAATGCGCGATCGCATCGTAGATATTGTCGGGAAGATATCGCTCGGCTTGCCGGAGATTGCGAAGTTTGCTGGTGCTCCCTTCGAGCCCGGTTTTAAAGACCGAGAGCAGCACCATATACGGGTTGGCGTCGGGGCCGACCGAGCGAACTTCGACGCGCGCGCTCCCTTCGTTGCCGATCGGTACGCGAATCATCGATCCGCGATCGACCGCCGATGCCTTGATTTGATTCGGCGCTTCGAAGTGCGGGTCGAGGCGGCGGTAGGCGTTCACGCTGGCGTTGAGCGCGAGGCAGATATCGTTTCCGTGCGTGAGAAGTCGATCGATAAATTGCCATGCGAAGGTGCTGATTTTTTCTTGGCCCTTTGGATCCCAGAAAATGTTTTTGCCGTTTTTCTTGACCGAAACGTTGGTGTGCATGCCGCTGCCGTTGACGCCGATCACCGGCTTGGGCAGGAAACTCGCAGTCATCCCCAAGCGGGTTGCGACTTGTCGGCAGATGAGCTTATAGAGCTGAATTTGGTCGGCGGCCGCGACGACTTCGCCGTACCCGTAGTTGATCTCGAATTGCGAGGGAGCGACTTCGGGGTGGTCTTTCTCGTTTTCGAAACCCATCGCGCGTTGCGCTTCGGCGACCAAATCGATAAATGTGCGCAGCGGATCGCCGGGTAACGAATGATAGTAGCCGCCGGTGTTGACGTATTCGAATTTTGCCGTCTCGTGGTAACGGCGCTCGGCGTCGAGGCCCTGAAAGAGAAAGCCCTCGATCTCGTTGGCGGCGTTGAGCGTGTAACCGTTTTTCGTGAATTGCTCCGATGCAAATTTTTTCAGCGAGCCGCGCACGTCGCCTGCAAAGGGCTTTCCGCTGCGATCGATGACGTCGGCGAAGACGAGCACTCTGCCGGGGCCGAAGATATCGGAGGGAGCCCAATAAAAGGCGCTCCAATCGAGAAAGAGGCGAAGATCGCTCTCGCGTTGTGCGGTAAACCCACGAATCGAGGAGCCGTCGAAGGTGAGATTGTCATGCGATTTCAGCAAGAATTTTTTATCGTAATCGAGCATGTGCAAGCGCCCTTCGAGATCGCTGAAGAGCACGGTGACGGCCTTGATGCGATGCTCTTCCTGAAGGTACGCGAGGCGTTCGGCCTGCAGCGTCGCCGGCGCGACCCGGTCCTTGCGCTGCTGCTTGGCACGAAGGTTTAACTCTTCGAGCTCGGTGTATGTGAGGGTGAGGAACTCACGCAATTCGCTACTCATGGGAGGAGAGGTTGGCACGGCGGCCTCGGCTGGCCTTTGTCCACCCGGTAAAGCGTCGCCGGAGCCCGCTCGCCAATCGGCGAAAGAGCCGCCCCGTGCGTATCATTCGCCTCGCCGACTGCCCCGAGGTTCCCTGGCGTAACGGGTCGGGCACGACGCGCGAACTGCTCCTCGAGCCAGATCTCCGCGTGACGGTTGCTCACGAGCGAAGCGGTGCTGCCTTCTCGGATTTTAGCGGTTGGTCGCGCACGATCGTCCCGCTCGGCGCCGGCCTCTCGCTGCGGCTCGGCGAGCGAGGCGAGTTCGCGATCCCGGCCTTTCATGCGTTTGCCTTTGCGGGTTCGGAGCGCGCGAGCGCTTCGCTCGCCGCCGGGGCGATCGAGGCGCTCAACATCATGACCCGCGACGGCGCGCTCGCGCATCGCTCGCTTCCGTTTCAGCAGGTACCTTCGCCCGAAGTGCCGCTCCACTCCGTGCTCTGCTTCGTCGCTCGCGGAGCGCTGCGCCTCGCCGGTGCCGTGCAAGAGGCCGGAACGCTAGCGCTCGCCGAGGATGCCGCCGATCGAGAGGAGCTCGCACGCGCGAGCCCTTCACCCGAGGCGATCCTCCTCGCGTTTCAAATCGAACGGCGCTCCTCGAACGTCGTTTAGCCTGAAACATCAAACGCGCTCGCGCCGTATAGCGAGTGTTATGAATCGCTCGAGGACGATCTTTCGCGCGCTCTCTCTCGGCGTGGCAATCCTCTGCGCCGGTATCGTTCCCTCTGCGCGCGCCGACGCGCCGCCATCGGCGGCGCAGTACTATCGCGATGCGCTGGCGATCATGCAGCGCCAACCCGTGCCGCCGTACCTAACCTTTCGAACGGTTCTTTCACTGCATGGACATCCGCCGCAGCTCACGGAATTTCGATTACGGACGAAAGATGGGAGCGAGATCTCTCGGGATCTGCCGCATGGAAAGTGGGAGCAAGAGAATGGCGGCGGCCTCGACCCAACCTGGCTCGGCGTTAGCAAGCTCGTGCAGTATGGGCTCGACATGGCGCAGGCGCAGAATTCGAACGCGGCCCATAGCGCGCCGCCGCCTACGGATGCGATGCCGCACGGCTTGAAAACCATCGCGATCGTCACCGCTATCGCGCCCGAGGACTACCGTATCAGCGATCGCGGCGCAGCGCTCTGCCCGAACGGTGCGCCCGGGCACGCACTGCACCTCGATGCATTACGCAACAAAGAACGACGTTTGCTGACGCACGTCGTTATCGAGAGCGCGACCGGCCGCTTCTGCGAGATGCGCTTTTCGGTCGCCGATTCGCTCGTTGCGGTCGGTGTCTCGGGCTATCTCGCACTGCATTTCGGCGAGAGCGCCGACTACTGGTTGGTGCACGACGCGCGCTTCGTGATCGGCTTTCGAACCTTTGGCATGCAGGTCTCGCAGATCACCCTCGGGGTTGGGTTCCGGGACGTCACCGCTCCCGCGACGATTCCGGCAGCGGAGTTCGCGATACCGATTCCAGGAAAAGCGAAGCCGAAGCCGAGCCCGTCGCCGAGCTCGGCACGGAGCGGCTTCTAGCGGCGGTTGACCGCGAGCACCGGCGTCTTGCCGGCGATAATCGAAACGCGGAGCTGCTGGTTCGGCTTTACCTTGGCGAAGCTCGCGCTGCCGGTTGCGGTCAGCGTGGTCTCCATCCCGTTAGCGAGCATCACGATGGCGTGTTGCGCATCCTTGACGGCTTCGACTCGGACGATATAGGTGCCGTCGGGAACGAGCGAGGCGCTGACCGTCGCGGCGGATGCAAGGCCGGGGGCGAGGATTGCGGCGAGGAAAAAAGCGCCGATCGAAGGGCGCGCGATTGAAGCGAACATAGGGTTCCTTGTAAAAGATGGAGGGGACGCCTCCGATCATCCTCTTCGGCGAGCTTTGCGGCTACGACGTTCCGCAGAATCCTTCATGAATGTTACAGCGTCTTTACAATTATAGCGCCGAATCGAGTCGCCGTATTATACGAGGCGTTCGTGGGTGCGGCGCTTCCAGAAAAACTCGTAGTAACCGAATTGCAGCGCGAGCACGACGCAAAACGAGAGCGCGTAGCCCATCCAAATACCGTCGATACCATAGCGTTGCATGAGAAAATACGCCGCCGGAACCTCGACGAGCCAGATCGATACGATGCCGTTGAACATCGGCACGATGACGTCCCCCGACGAGCGTACCACGCCCGAGATGACGCTTGAATTACCGAAGAACACGTAACTCCATAACGTGATCGCCAAGAGCCCCGCGGCGATTTTGAGCGTCGGGAGATCGGTGATGAACCACCCCAAAATATCGTGCGCAAAGATGTAGCACACGATGACGAGGAAGCCGACGATAATGTAGTTCAGCGTTACCGCCGCGCGCACGACGCTACGAAGGCGATCTTCGCGGCGCGCGCCGATACACTGTGCGCCGAAAATCGACGCCGCGATCCCAAGCGAGACCGCGGGAAATTGCACGTAACTCGCCACT
Source organism: Vulcanimicrobiota bacterium (assembly GCA_013044185.1). Classification (GTDB taxonomy): domain Bacteria; phylum Vulcanimicrobiota; class Vulcanimicrobiia; order Vulcanimicrobiales; family Vulcanimicrobiaceae; genus JABEUX01. The sequence goes on from JABEUX010000110.1 coordinate 9,579, forward strand.
TGGTTGACCGCCCCGTACGCCGCCGTCGCCGAAGCGCCGAAACGGTTGACGAAACTGATCACGGCGATCTCCGCGAGTGCGAAGAGCACGACTTGAATACCGGTCGGAATGCCGATGCGCAGAACGGTCCAGAAGATCTTCCAATCGACGATGAAATCGCGCAGCATCTCGCGGTCGAGTTGCAGCGGGTCGTTTCGAAAGCGAAGGACCAGCAAGAGGCCGATCAACGCCAGGCTCTGGGCGATAATCGAGGCGACCGCGACGCTGACGACGCCGAGGTGCGGCAGCCCGAACCAACCGAGAATGAACGCCGGGGCGAGCGCGATGCTGAGAATCGTGGAGAACGTCAACGCGTAAAACGGTGTCTGAGCGTCGCCGACCCCACGCATGACCGTCGTATAGGTGATATAGGGAAAGAGCACCGGTGAGAACAGAAAGAGGACGCGTGCGTAGCGATCTGAATCGTGCAGGATGCTCGCCGGGGTTCCGAGCGCGGCGAGCATGCTCGGAGCGAAAAGCTCGCCGAGAATGGCGACGACGATGCCCAGCGCCAGGGTCGCGCCCAACACCGTCCCCGCTATTTTCTTCACCTTGTGAAGATCTTTGGCTCCGTACGCTTGTCCGATCAGGACGGTGCTTCCGCTACCGATGCCGATGAGAAACGAAAAAAGTGCGAAAATGACCGGAAAGACCGCCGAGACGGCGGCGAGCGCTTCGACGCCGATCAGCCGCCCGAGAAAGATGCTGCCGAAGGTTCCCGACGCCGATTGCATGATGTTGCTCAGCATCAACGGAACGAGAAAAAGCGCGAGGCTCCTCCACATCGGTTTGCTTTCGTCGAGCGGATCGAATCCAGCTCGCCGTTTCGGCGCGCTCGTGGCCATGCATCCTGCGTTCGTGCGCCCGCTCGTTAAAACCCTTCGCCGAAGGTGATCGTCGAGCGGGCGCGCATTACTGCTTCATGCGGCTCGATAAATTTCTGAAAGTCGCCCGGCTTGCAAAACGACGCAGCGAAGCTCACGAAGCGCTCGAACACGGCCGTATCTTGCGCGACGGGAAGGCATTAAAGCCCGGCCACCGCGTCGTCGCCGGTGACGTTCTGGAAATCCACTACGTCAATCGCGTCGTCACGGTTCGCGTTCTCGACGTTCCGCTACGCGTCACGCCATCGCTCCGCCCCGCATCGCTCTACGAAGTCCTCGAAACGCGACGCGAGCAACCCGACGAGTGGATATGAGCGAGTTTTCGTGAACGCCTCGCTCTCCACCGATGCAAAGGACGCCCTCGCACGCGAGATTCCGAGTGCCGATCACTGCCGCAGCACGTTACTCGTGGCGCTCGTCACCTACGGAGGAGTCAAAGGGCGTTTTCACACCCAACGCAACGCCGTCGCGCGCTTATTTTGGTCGTTGCTTCCCGACCGTAAGGCCTTTGTCATCGAATCGCAACCGGTAAAGCGATTACGCGGCGGAGTCGAGTACAGTATTCGTATTCCCGAAGATTTGCTCGCTCCAATGCACAAACCGACGCGGCGTTGCGACCGCATCATGGAAGCGCGGGCGGCGTTTCTCGCGGTCGGCTCGCTCGCTGCCGAGAGCTCCGGCTATCATCTCGAATTGACGCTCCATCATTCGGGGCTCGCGGCGAGGCTCGCATCGTTGCTGGGTGCCCTCGGCTACCCTCCGAAGCGCATGAAACGAAAGATGCGCGAGGTGCTCTACTATAAGCATTCCGATTCTATCGTCGAATTCCTGACGTTATTAGGTGCGCACCGAACCGTCCTCGCGCTCGAAGATATTCGCGCGATGCGCGAAACCAAGAATCGTATCCATCGCCTGGTGAACACCGAAGCCGCCAACCTCGACCGCAGCGCCGCTGCCGCCGCGATCCAGCGACAGCTCGTTCTGGAAATCTCGCGCGAACATGGCCTCAAGGCGCTCTCCCCGGCGCTGCGCGAAATCGCCGAGCTGCGGCTCAAATATCCCGAAGCGGCGCTAGCGGAACTGGGGGCCCGCTGCGAACCCCCGATCTCGAAACCGACGGTCCAAAGCCGATTCTCGGCACTGGCGCGTCATCTGGGGCGCCGGCGCGGCGAAGCCCCGACCGAGTGAGGAGCCCCCTTTCGTGAAGGCCGGCGCGAAAGGAAGGGGCGGCCGCTCGCGACCCGGTAAAAGTAGGGGTCAGCGGCTCGCCGCCTTCGCAGCGGGCGCTCTGGACGCGCTTTCTTTTACAACGGAGTAACGCATGCGCATCGGCATTAACGGCTTCGGCCGCATCGGACGCAATTTCACAAAAGCGCTGATCGAGCGCCACCCGGAGATCGAAATCGTCGCCGTCAACGATCTCACCAGCGCCGCCGAATGCGCGCACCTCTTCAAACACGACAGCAACTACGGCACCTTTCCCGGCGACGTCTCTGCCTCTGCGAACGACATGACGATCGATGGACGAAAGATCTCGGTGATCGCCGAACGCGACCCGGCGAAGTTGCCCTGGAAGCAGCACGGCGTCGACGTCGTCATCGAATCGACCGGCCTCTTTACCGACGCTGCGAAAGCGCGCGCGCACATCGACGGTGGCGGCGCGAAAAAAGTCATCATCTCCGCCCCCGCCAAAGGGGAGGATCTCACGGTCGTCCTCGGCGTCAACGAGAAATCCTACGATCCCGAGAAACATCATATTATCTCCAACGCGTCGTGCACGACGAACTGCCTTGCGACGGCGGTTAAACCGATCGTCGATGGGCTTGGATGGGTGAAAGGCTTTATGACGACCGTTCACTCGTACACCAACGATCAAAACATTCTCGACGCACCGCATAAGGATCTTCGGCGCGCGCGCAACGCGGCGACGAATATCGTTCCGACGAGTACCGGCGCGGCGAAGGCGCTCTACCTCACGATCCCCGAAATTCAAGGGACGTTCGATGGTTTTGCCCTACGCGTGCCCACGCCGACGGTATCAATGATCTATCTCGTCGCTCAGGTCAAGAAGGCGACGACGAAGGACGAACTCAACGCCATTCTCCGCAAGGCCGCCCAGGGCGAGCTCAAAGAGTACGTGCAGTACTGCGAAGAAGAACTCGTTTCCAGCGACTTCAAAAAATCGCCGTATAGCTCGATTATCGATTCCGGCCTCAACAACGCCAACGGCGACCTCATTCAGCTCGCCGCCTGGTACGATAACGAGTGGGGGTATTCGTGCCGGCTTGCCGACCTTACGTCGCTGGTGCTGCACAGCCTCAAGAGCTAGCGCTATGTCATTTGCGACGCTCGACGACCTCGATTGTGCCGGGAAACGCGTCCTCCTCCGCGAGGACTTCAACGTTCCGCTCGCTGACGGCGCGATACTCGACTACACGCGCATCGATGCGGCGCTGCCGACGCTGCGTCGACTGCAAGCGAAGGGGGCGCGCACGATCGTGCTCTCCCATCTCGGGCGCCCGAAGGGAATCATCGACGAACGCTTTTCGCTGCGCATCGTCGCCGAGGCGCTCGCAAAGCGTATAGGCGCCCCGGTAGCCTTCGCCGCCAATTGCATCGGCGAGGCCGCGCGTGCGACCGTCGCCGCGCTCGAGCCCGGGGGCATCGCGCTGCTCGAAAACGTGCGCTTCCACGCCGGTGAGGAAACGAACGATGCGACGTTCGCTCGTGCCCTCGCCGAAAACGGCGATCTCTTCGTCAACGACGCCTTCGGCACCGCGCATCGCGCACACGCATCGACCGAAGCACTCGCGCATCTCCTCCCCTGCGCCGCCGGGCCGCTGCTGGAATTGGAGATTCGAACGCTTTCGCGGCTGCTCGGCTCACCGGAGCGGCCGTTCGTCTGTGCGATCGGCGGCGCGAAGGTACGGGATAAGGTCGCGCTTTTCTCCCACCTCATGGATCGCGTCGACGCCTTCTGCGTCGGTGGTGGAATGGCCAACACGTTCCTCGCCGCAAAAGGCGTGCACGTCGGTAGATCGCTGCGCGACGACGATCTCGATCCCGCGCGCGAAATTCTCGTGCGTGCGGACGGGAACAAGGTGCAGATTCACTTGCCGAGCGACGCGGTCGTCGCTCCCTCCTTCGAAGCCGACGATCGCTCGCACGTCGTCTCGATCGACGACGTTCGCGAGGAAATGATTCTCGATATCGGTCCGGTGACGGCGAAAGTGTACGCCGACGCACTCTCGCGTGCGAAGACGATCGTCTTC
>JABEUX010000111.1 GCA_013044185.1 Vulcanimicrobiota bacterium
AGCCGAAGGCGCTGGCGACGGTCAACAGACCGTCGTGAAACCGGCGGCGTAGAAGCAGGAAGAATGCTTGGAATAGATGTCCATGCTTTTCACAACGGTAGATGCTCCACCCGTTCGATAATACGCTGGAGCCGCTCGGGAATCGCGCTCGCCGAGGCTCCGCTCTCGCCTGCCGCACCGGCGTCGTGCACCGCGGCGATCTCGAGAATCGATTCGGTGACGTTTTCGATATCGTATCCGCCTTCGAGCACGTAGAGCAGCGGCGCTCCGAGGCTCCCAGCGAGCCGAGCGAAGATCGCCGCCAACGATCCCGCCGCACTCCGATCGATGCCGAGATCTCCGACGGGGTCGCCGCGCACGTAATCGAACCCCGCGCTAACGACGATCGCATCGGGGCGTAGCCGTCGCTCCACGAAGGCGGCAACGCGTTCCCAGAGCGCGACGAATCCCTCGGTCGAGATGCCGCGCGGGTCGATCGGTAGATTCACGAGCACGTCACCGCTCGCGCTACGAGCTTGCTCTCCAGGGCCACCGCTACCGGGATATGCGGGCCAGGCATGCGACGATATATACGAGATTCCGTCGCCGACGAGCGCTTGCGTACCATTTCCGTGGTGGTAATCGATATCGAGAATCGCCACCCGCGCACCCGTCTTGGCATGGACGCTTCGCGCGACGATGCCGACGTTGTTAAAAATGCAAAACCCCATACCGCGCGCCGGCTCGGCGTGGTGACCGGGTGGTCGCACGAGTGCGAACGTTGGATCGCCATCCTGCTGCACCCGCTCGAAGGCTCGTAACGCACTTCCCACTGCGTGGCGCGCGACGGAGAAAGAGCTCGAATCCACCAGGACATCACCGGTGGAGAGATCGCCGACCCCCTCCATCGCTTCGCATTCGCGGGCGACGAGATCGATGTAGCGTTGAGGATGCACCAGCGCCAGCGTTGCATCGTCGGCTTCGAACGATTCTGCTACCATCGATATGCCGGAATGCGCGCAAAGCGCGGCGGCAACGCATTCCACGCGATCGGAAGATTCGGGGTGAGCGCTCCCGCGGAGGTGGGCTCCGAGTGCGATGTCGGTGACGACTCTCACGCTCGGAGCGCTTTCATCCTATCGGCGCGAGGCTGGTTTTTTCGAGAGTGCCTTCAACCCGGCAATCGCTTGACGATAACTCGGCGAATTCCGCGCGACGACACGTAGCAATCGATGATACGCGAACGCCGCCTTCGTCTTTTCGTTATTTCGCGCGTACGTCTCGGCCGCCACCATCAACATATCGGGCTGATGATCGAGGAAACCCGGCGCGTTGCGATCGAGCGCATCGAAGATCTGCGACGCCTCGCCGTAGTTATGCAAATGGTAATCGGCGCTTGCGATACAGCCTAACGTATCGGGTTGGCGATCGGCCTGGAAGCTCTGCTCGCAGGCGATGCGCGCCTTGCTGTAGAGTTTTCGGTAGAAATACACCTGGCCGAGCATGGCGTAGCTCTGTGCCGACGGGCGCACCTTTACCAGCTTCGAAAGGTAGCCGGTGGCATCGACGACGTCGTGGCGATCGAGGGCATCTTGCGAGAGCCGTGCCAGAACCGCGGGATTGCTCGGATCGATCTTCAGCGCCGCGAGCCACTGCGCTCGCGCATCTTTCATGTCTTTTTGCTGCGCGTAGTAATCGCCGATCGCGCCGTGTGTCACAGCGCTATTCGGAAATTTCTTCAGAGCCTCCTGAAATATCGCCAACGCCTGCGGGTACTTCTTCTCGCCGGTAAAGTACGTCGCTTCCTCCATGAGCACTTTGACGCGATCTTCATCGTTCGTCGCGGCATACTCGGCGTCGTCGAAGGCCAATACCGTCTTCGCGTCGTTGTGCTCGGCGGCATAGAGTGAGGCGCGGAAGAGGAGCAAGTCGAGATCGCCCGGCGAGATCGCGAGCGCGCTATGGATCGCGGCGAGGGCTTTCGGTATCTGTTTTTGCTGTTGGTAGATGCGCGCACTCTGCAGCGAAGGCGTCGGATCCTTCGGCGCGAGTTTTTGAGCGATCGCGAACTCGGCGAGCGCCTTATCTAATTTCTGTTGGTCGGCATAGACCGCACCGAGTGCGACGTACGCCTGCGAGCTCTTCTTGTGGAAGATGATCGCGCGTTTGGCGACGCGCTCGGCTAAAGCAAATTTTCCGCTACGTGCGTAAAGATCGGCGAGCTGCGCAAGAATCCCTACGTTGGTCGGATCGAGATCGGAGGCGCTCTGAAAATCGGCGAGCGCCGCTCCGGCGTTGCCGACGAGTTCTTGTGCGTAGCCGTCGAGATAGTAGATGCGCGCATCTTTATTGCCGGCGTGCAAGAGCTGCTGCGTCAGCGAGAGCGCCCGCTCGGCCTGGCCGGTGCTGAGATAGACGCCCGCGAGTTCGAGCGCAGCCTGGCGATCGGTCGGATGGGCCTTGAGCCGCGCGAGGAGGCGCGGGATCGCGATGCTGGGGGGTTCGGGCGTTGCGGTCGGCAGCGCAGAGGGTGAGGGCGATGGAGTCGCGGCCGCCTTTTTATGGCCGAAGAGCCCCGCACTCGCTTGCGGCGTGGCCGCAAGGACGAGCGCACCCAGAAAAAACGCGATCAGCGCTGCGAGCCGCAGCCGCTTCACTGTTTTGCCGCCGTGACGAGTTTCGTCAACTCGGGAACGATGGCGAAGGCATCGCCCACCACGGTAAGATCTGCGAACTCGGCAATCGGCGCCGACGCATCTTTATTGATCGCCACGATCGTCCCGGAGGCGCGCATGCCGACCTTGTGTTGGATCGCACCCGAGATACCCACGGCGATGTAGAGCGGCGGGCTCACGGTCTTTCCGGTCTGCCCGATCTGCAAGCTATAGCTCACCCATCCGGCGTCGGCCGCAGCGCGCGAGGCGCCGACCGCACCGCCGAACGCATCGGCGAGAGGTTTGAGCATCGTGGTGAATGGCTCGGCACCGCCCATGCCGCGCCCACCGGCGATAACGACCGGTGCTTCCTCCAGCGCCATCTCCCCGGAGCCTTCTTCGACGTCGCGTTCGATGGCAAGCGCGTAGGTTGCGCTCACCGCATCGTGACGCTCGATCTGGGCCCCGCTCCCACCCGGTGCGGCGGTAAAGGCGCCCGGGCGAATCGTTGCAATACCGTAATCGCCCGCACGCAGTACGCAGTGCGTTACCAGCGCTCCACCCAATTTCGGCGAGACGCATTCTACCCGACCGTTCGCGACCACGATCTCGGTGACGTCGGCGGCGATACCGGCGTTCATCCGCGCGACTAATCGCCCGGCGAGATCGCGCCCTGAGAGCGTGTTCGGGATGAGGATGAGTGAGGGACCGATATTCTTTGCGGCGATCTCGACGTAATGAACAATCGGATCGAGCAGGAATTGGTCGACGGCGGAATCTTCGACGACCTGCACCGCGTCGACCGGATAGCCCTTCGCTTGTTCGGCGACCTGCGCCGCACCGGCGCCGAGGACGACGGCGACGGCACGTCCGCCGAGCGCGTCGGCGATCTTGCGAGCCTCGGAGAGCATCTCGAAGGTGACCTTGCGGGTCGCGCCCTTCTTCTGCTCGACGAATACGATTACGTTTTTCATTACACCAACTTTTTCTCTTGAAGAAACGCAAGGATCGTTGCGGCACCTGCAGCGGGATCCTCCGGAGTGACGATTTGTCCCGCCCCACGCGCAGGCGGCGGCGCGAACGAAAGCAATTCGGTCTTCGAGCCTGCGGAGCCAACGGTATCGCCCGCGCCGATATCGGCGACGCTCAACATCTCGATCGGCTTTTTCTTCGCGCCCATGATGCCTTTGAGCGAGGGATACCGCGGCTCGCCGATCGTCAAGGCGGTTGTGACGAGCATCGGTAGCGCTCCGGTCACTTCTTGATAGCCGCCGTCGGTCTCGCGTTCGACGCGCACGTTGCCGTCGGAAATATCGATCTTGCGAACGTTGGTCAAGCATGGAACGCCGAGAAATTCCGCGAGCGCGCCGGGGACGGCGCCGGTGCTACCGTCGTCGGTAAGGCCGCCGACGATGAGAATATCGAAGCCGATCCGTTTGAGAGCGAGGCTCATCGCATGCGCGCTCGCCCATACATCGCTTCCCTCCAGTGCGCCGTCGCTCAGCATCACCGCGCCGTCGGCACCCATCGCCAACGCCTTGCGCAGCGATTCTTTCAGCGCCTCGGGCGACATACAGAAGACCGTCACCGTACTCTCTCCGCCTATGCGCTCCTTGAGCTGGAGTGCAGCTTCCAATGCGTATTCGTCGTAGGGATTGATGACGGTTTCGACGCCCGCACGCACCAATCGCTTGGTTGCGGGGTCGATGTTCTTCTGGCCATTCGGGTCGGGAACTAATTTGACGGTAACCACGATTTTCACGTGTACGGCGTCCTCCTCAAGATGAACGGGAAACGTATCGAAGCGATGCCTCATCTCACTACAAGGAGGCATTCCGTGCCATCCTACGAGCAGGGGAGACTCTTTCGCGCCTGCAAAG
>JABEUX010000112.1 GCA_013044185.1 Vulcanimicrobiota bacterium
AGCGGAAGGGCACGCACGTCGACGCTCCGCGCTCGCGCGGCGAGCGGTTCGCAGGCGCGCCAAACGCGATTGACGAACCGCACGCGCCCGCTGATCCCTTCATCGGTCCAATCGCTGGTATCTTCGGGCGGTGTCACGTAGAGCAAGAACAGGCGCATCGCATCGACGCCGTTGGTTTTTGCCGTCTCGTCGATCCCCACGACGTTCCCGCGCGATTTCGACATTTTCTCACCATTGGAGAGCAACATGCCCTGGTGAAAGAGGCGTGCGAACGGTTCTGCGTGGCCACTTACCCAACCGCAATCGTGAAAAAACTTATAAAAGAAGCGCGAATAGAGGAGGTGCAGTACGGCGTGCTCGGAGCCGCCGATATATTGGTCGACGTTCATCCATGAATCGGCAGCTTCGCGCGACCAAGGAGCGTCTTCGTTCTGCGGGTCGAGATAGCGCAAATAATACCACGACGATTCGAAGAACGTATCCATCGTGTCGCTCTCGCGCCGTGCCGGAGCCCCGCACTTCGGGCAGGTCGTTTCGATAAACGACGGCAGACGCGCCAACGGCGAGCCTTCGCCGGTAATCGGGGCGTCGGGCGGCAGAAGAATCGGGAGCTGATCGTCGGGTACCGGGACTTCGCCGCAGGCGTTGCAATACACGATCGGGATCGGCGTGCCCCAATAGCGCTGCCGCGAGACGAGCCAATCGCGCAAGCGATAATTCGTCGTCGCGGTACCGATGCCGCGGTGTTGAAACTCGGCGGCGATCGCGCGGCGCGCGTCGGCACTCGGCATGCCGTCGAAGGCACCGCTACCGACGAGCGTTCCATCCTCGACGAACGCCTCGGCGAACGGCGCATCGGCCGCAAGCGAACTCCCCGTTGGAACGATGACGCGGACGATCGGTAACTCGTGCTTCCGCGCGAAATCGAAATCGCGTTCGTCGTGCGCGGGAACCCCCATAACCGCGCCGGTTCCGTACTCCGCGAGCACGTAGTTGGTGACCCAGATCGGCACGCGCGCGCCGGAGAGCGGATGGATCGCGTAGGCACCGGTAAAGAGCCCTTGCTTCTCCATCAAGCTCGTGCGTTCGAGTTCCGATTTCGAACGCAAACTTTCGGCGAAGGCATCGATCGCACGCGCGTTCTCCGGGCTGACGAGCCCTTTGATGCAGGTAACGACGGGATGTTCGGGTGCGAGCGCGAGAAAGGTCACGCCGTAAACGGTGTCGACGCGCGTGGTGAAAACTTCGATGCGCTCGGCGGCTCCATCGATAGCGAACGAAAACTGCGCGCCCTCGCTCTTGCCGATCCAATTGCGTTGCATCGTGCGCGTGCGCTCGGGCCACCCGTCGAGCTCGTCGAGTCCGTCGAGCAGGCGGTCGGCGTATTCGGTGATGCGCAAGAACCACTGCGAGAGATTGCGGCGCTGTACCGGCGTCTCGCAGCGCCAACAGCGCCCGTCGATCACCTGTTCGTTTGCGAGAACCGTCGCATCTTTCGGACACCAGTTCACCGGCGCTTCACGTTTGTAGGCGAGCCCGCGCTCGTACAAACGCAAGAAGAGCCACTGATTCCAACGATAGTATTCCGGCGTACAGGTAGCGATCTCGCGCGACCAGTCGTAGCTGGTGCCCATGAGGCGCAATTGTCGCTGCATGTTCGCGATGTTGGAGAGCGTCCACTCGGCCGGAGCGATGCCGCGCTGAATCGCCGCGTTTTCCGCCGGTAGTCCGAAGGCATCCCAGCCCATCGGGTGCAGCACGTTGTAGCCCAACATGCGCATCGAACGTGCGATCGCATCGCCGATCGTGTAATTCTTTGCGTGCCCGACGTGGAGATCGCCCGAGGGGTACGGCAGCATCTCGAGCACGTAGTACTTCTTGCGTTGCGCATCGGGGCGCGCCACGGCGAGCCCGTCGCGCTCCCAACGCTCGCGCCAGCGCTGCTCGATATCCTGGAAATCGTATGCTGCGGCCATCTGCTTAGCATACGCAACCGAGGCAAGCCCTCCCACCGCAGGGGTCGCAGCGCCCTTTCCATCGCTCCGTTTCGCGTGAAGGAGCGGCATGAAACGCTGGATCGCTCTGCCCGTCGTCGCGGTGCTCGTCGCTCTGCTCGCCATCCACCCTGCGCCGGCTCCCCTCACCGTCGCCCCCGCCGCTCCCGTCCACGCCGGTACTCGGCGCGCAGGATCGAGGAAGCAGAGCGATCGCACGGGTCGCGCCGTCGCGACCCTGCTGGTCGACGTCGCGGGACGGGTCGCGCATCCGGGGCTCTACCATCTCCCGCTCGGTGCGCGCGCCGAAGCCGCGCTCGCGGCCGCGGGAGGGGCGCTCCCCGGTGCCGATATCGACCGCGTCGACCTTGCAGCTCTCCTCGTCGACGGCGAGGAGGTGCTCGTGCCGAAAAGCGGAGGCTCGGCACGGCGCCGGAGCACGCTTCGAGTTCCGCGAACCCCACGCGGGAAGCGCGGGAAGAAGGCCGCCGCGCTCGTCGGCGCGCGCGTCGATCTCAACGTAGCCGATGCGACGGTTCTCGCAGGGGTGCCGGGGATCGGCCTCGTCGTCGCTGGGAGGATCCTCGCTCTGCGCCGGCGCGACGGTCCCTTCGATTCACTCGACGAACTCCTCGATGTCGCCGGAATGAGTCCCTCTCGCCTCGACCTAGCGCGCCCCTACCTTCGCGTCTAGTTTGAACTTTCGCCCGAGGGAAAGGTCAGAGGCGGCAGAGCGGGCAAAAACGCGCACACGATGATCGATTGGATGTCGGAGCGCGAGACGCTACCAGAGCTCATTATGCGAGTGCTTTCGGAGCCGCGCGACCGCGCCTTCTCCGAACGAAGGGGCGAAGGTTGGGTCGATGTTTCGAGTACCGAGCTACTCGATCGCGCCAAAAATATTGCGTGCGCTATTCGCGCGGCCGGCTTGCAGGGCGGCGATCGCGTTGCGTTGATCGGACATAATTCCATCGACTGGATCGCTTCGAGTTTCGGCATATTACTGAGCGGCTGTGTCGTCGTCCCGATCTATCCGACGCAAGCCGGCGACATAACGGCATATATTCTCAAACATGCCGAAGCAAAAATGCTCCTCGTCGATACCGAAGCGACGTTACAAACGCTCGGCGCCGCGGTTCCCGTCCTCCCGCGAGCGATCGTCTTCGAGTCAAAAGGTCCATTTGCGCTCTCGGCGTTTGAGAGCGAGGGTGCGCGGGTGCGCGCCGCAGATCTCTCATTGCCGACATCGTATTATGCATCGTCCGTCGCCGACGATCTCGCCATTCTTATTTATACGAGCGGCACGACCGGAAACCCAAAAGGCGTCATGCTCTCGCACGATAACATCGCATTTGACGCGAAATCCTCGCTCTACGGCGCATTTGCGGTTTTGACACCGCAAGATCGCGTGCTCTCCGTTTTGCCGTTTTCGCATATCTACGAACAGACGATGATGTTCATCTACGCCATCGCGAAACCGACCTATTTCATCTGCCACGACGCGAACGAATTGATTCCCGATCTTTTGCACGCGCGGCCGAATTATATGACGTGCGTTCCGCGGATTTTCGACCGCGTCCTCGCAGGCATCAACGGCAACGCG
>JABEUX010000113.1 GCA_013044185.1 Vulcanimicrobiota bacterium
CGGAGGAAAGTAGCGCTCGATGCGCGTCCTCTTCGTCCCGCGCGAAGACGGAAACCGCGTCTTCGGCGGCGATGTCGTGCAGATGGAGGCAACCGCACGGGAACTTCGTGCGCTCGGCGTCGAGGTCGAGATCTCCCCGATCGAACGCGCGCTCGAAATCAGCTTCGATGTCGTTCATCTGTGGACGAGCCTCCATTTACCCGATCGACTCGAACGTCAGCTCGATGCCCTGAGACCGATACGAGATCGGGTGCGCGTCGCACTCTCCCCGATCTGGGCACCGCACCACACGCTACGATGGATGCATGCCGCACGCCGCTGGCTCTTTGAAAGCAGGGGCGACCGCGGTACGCTCGACATCGAGAACGCGCGCGACATCTTAGAACAAATTGCGCGGCGCAGCGTCAATATTACCGTCGACGGCGTCACGCTCACCGCGTGGACGGCACATCCCTCGACCGCCGCCTGTCGCGGCGTGCTCGCCCGCGTCGATACGATCCTACCGAACTCGTGGATGGAACTCGCGGCGATATTCACCTATCTCGGCGATTTTTGCGACCACGCAATCGTGCCGAACGCCGTCGACGCAACCCTGTTCGCCGCCGGCGACCCCGCAGCCGTGCCGGAGGAACTCCGGGCGGCGCCCTTCGCGTTAATGTCGGCGCGCTTCGATGCACGTAAGCAACAAGACTTCGTGCTGCTCGCGCTCAAGCATACGGAGTATCCTCTCGTCTTCGTCGGCGATGCGACCGATCCGGAGATCTTCGCACGTTTTCGCGATCTCGGCGCGCGAAGAAAAGCGCCGGTCTATTACTATCCCGCGATCCCCCAACAACAATTGCGCCATCTCTACGCGGCGGCCCGCGTTCACCTCTTACCGAGCCTTTTCGAGTCGCCGGGGCTCTCGTCGCTCGAAGCATTGCTCGCCGACGCCGCGATCGTCGTCGGGAATCTCGGTTTCGAATCGGAGTATTTCGGCGAGGCGGCCTACTATTGCGACCCCTGCGACGCATGGTCGATCCTTCGCGCGACGCAGAGAGCTTGGAACAGATACGACGACGACGCACCGCCGCGCGCGCGAGCGCGTACGCGCATCGTCGAAGAATTCACCTGGGTCGCCGCAGCGAAGGCGACGCGCCGCGCCTACGAACGCGCGCTCGAAGCGTAACTTATTCGACGCCGGGCGGGCGCATCGTATGAAACGCGGTGCGAGCCTGAAAATACGTCGCGATCGCAACGAGTTCGCGCTCGCGCCAGGGATTGGCCATCATCCCGAAGCCCGTGGGTAAGTGATGCTCGCCGAATCCGTTGGGTACGCTCATGGAAGGAAGCCCGCAGAGATTTCCCGGGGTGACCGGATCGACGGCGCCCGGAGCCTCGGGGTAGACCTTAGCGAACGGCGTTCCGATCGGATACGCAACGGTCGGTAGCGTCGGAAAGAACAATGCGTCGTATGGGGCGATCGTTTTCCCGACCGCATCGACGATCTCTCGCCGTCGACGCATCGCGTCGACGTAATCGACCGCGCGCGTTTCGTACTGCACGTATCCGCCGATGCGATCGTCGGGAGACTGCAATTCGCGCGCCTTGCCGCTCTCGATTAAATCGCGGAACGCCGCCGCGCTCTCGCCATTGAGGAGAGCGCCGATCGTCGCGCCGTAGGGAAGATCGGGAAGTTGTACTTCGTCGGCGAGCGTCACCATATCGGCGATTGCAGCGAGCGAGGCGTCGAAGTTTTTTACGACCGCCGCCTGGGTTTGTTTGCGCGCCCCGACGATGACGGCAACGCGCGGCTTTTTTTTCGGTGCGAACATTGGTTCGGCACGCGTGCTATCGTCCCGTGGATCGCTCCCCGCGACGATGCGGAGGATCGCCAAGGTATCGCGCGCGGAGCGCGCCATCGGTCCGAGTTTATCCGAACTCCACATGAGCGCCATCGCACCGTAGCGGCTCACGCGCCCGAAGGTCGGGCGCAGGCCGGAGACGCCGCACATCGCACTCGGCGTCAGAATCGAGCCATTGGTCTCAGAGCCGATAGCGAAACCGACCAAGCCCGCAGCAACCGCAGCGCCCGGGCCGCTCGAACTTCCGCCGCTCCAATACTCGCGGTTCCACGGCGTTCTCCCGGGACCGGTAAAGGACGCATCGGCACCGTTGTACCCGAACGCGCCCGCGAGTTCGACCATCGCAAGCTTCGCAATCAGTACCGCGCCGGCGGCGTGCAATTTTTCCACGACCGCCCCGTCGAAATCGAAGCTACGATCGCGATAGGGCGCCGCACCCCAGGTCGTCGGCGCGCCGACCGCAGCGAGCAGATCCTTCACTCCGTAGGGAACGCCATGCAGCGGGCTCTTGCGGTCGCCGCGAGCGAGTGCGCGATCGGCGGCCTTCGCTTCTTTTAGGGCGCGTTCGTGGAGAATCGTCACCACCGCCCCGAACCGGGCACCGTATCGTTCGAGCCGCGCGAGATAGAGTTTCGTTAATTCGAGCGATGAAATGCTCTTGCGTGCAATTTCACGGCCGAGCGTCACTGCATCGGAGAAGGCGAGATAGATCTCGTTCACGGCCGTACCTCAAATTGCGGCACCGGCGCGTCGCCATTCTGTAAAAAGGTTCCATGCGGATTCAGCGACGAGCCGAAAGAGTACCCCTGTTCGATGCCCTGCGCGATTTTTTCGACCTGCGCGTCGGTAAGCTGGGGATCGAAGCGGCGCATCGCTCGGGCGAGGTCGAGTGCGCCCGGCGAGGGTGTCGGCGCCGGAGCCGGGGTCGGGCTCGCCGTCGGTTTCGCCGCCGGGGATGCCTCAATCACCGGAGCGCTCGGCAACAGGGCCGCTCCGACGCCGAGTGCGGCGCCGGCAAGAAAGACTCTCCGCGAACTCTTCATAACGTGCAAGAACTTCTCCGAGCAGCGAAGGTTTGCATGTCGGCACGGGCGATCTATCCCGCCGCAATCATCGCAACGGCGACGAGCGCGCAGAGCACGCCGGCCCACTGAATGCGCGAGAGCCGCTCGCGCAAAATGACCGCCGCAAGCAGCACCGTCGAGGCCGGGTAGAGCGAGGTCAAGACCGCCGAGATCGCGAGCCCGTCGATTCTTGCCGCGAAGAGATAGAGGAGGTTCGCCGCCATATCGAGCGCTCCGCCGATCGCGACGATCCAGAGAGTGCCGTTCATGCGCAGCGAGGTGCGGGTCGCAAGGACGATCGAACCGAGCAGGCCCACGGATGCAAGGCGCGAGCCAAGTAAAGCAAATAATGGCGCGCCGTTACGCGCCATTCCCAACAGCGTAAAAAACGCACCGAACGCGATACCGGAGAGAAGCGCCTCGCGTAGGCCGGCGGTGTTAAACTCGCGCTCTCCGCCGCTATCGAAGGATGCCGAAATTGCGACGATCGCGGCGGCGGCCAACGCGAGCCCTCCATAAACGATCGGCGATGGCCGCTCTCCCGTCGCGAGACCGAAGATCACCGGGACCGCCGCTGCGAGCAGGGCGGTCACCGGCGAAATAACGCCCATGCGCCCGATCGAGAGCGCGTGGTAGAGCAACGCGATTCCAGCCGCGCCGGCGAGACCCGCGAGTGCGCCCCACGCCAGCGATGCAGGTTCGAAGACTTCGCGATGTGCTGCAAGTGCGAGCAGAATAAAAAGCAGCCCGACGGCCTGTGCAGCGAGGGCGACGGCGAGCAGCGCCGCACGACGCGCGGCGATGCCGCCGAGAAAATCGGCACTGCCGTATGCGGCGGCGGCAACGAGCGCGAATAGTACGCCCAAGGGCGGAGTTAGGCCTCGATGACGATCGGCACGATGACCGGCCGGCGTCGCGTGCGCGAGAAGATCTCTTTCGCCAGCGTCGCCCGAACGTGTTCGCGCACCGAGTTGGTGTCGCGAAGCGCATCGCTCGAGAGCGTCGCCAACATCGCGCTCAGGTGCGAGCGCAGATGTTCGATCAGTTCTTCCGATTCCGGCTCGTAAAACGCGCCGCGCGTCACGATATCGGGAACGCCGATCGTCTGCACTTCCTCTGCATCGATGGCCACGACCGCCGTCACGATGCCGTCGTGCGAGAGCATCTTCCGGTCGCGAAGCACCGCTTCGCCCATCTCGCCGAGCCCCGTTCCGTCGACGAGCACCATGCCGCCGTAGGTCTTTCCGATTTTATCGCCATACTCGGCGGTAAATTCGACGATATCGCCGTTTTCGATAACGAAAACGCTCTCGGGGTGTACCCCGGTTTTCGTCGCCAGACGGCCGTGCGTCACTAACATACGATACTCGCCGTGAACGGGGATAAAGTACTCCGGACGAATGAGATTGAGCATGAGGAGCAGCTCTTCTTGCGATGCATGCCCCGAGACGTGAGCCCGCCCTTCGTTTCCATGAATCACCGTCGCGCCGAGGCGATAGAGATTATTAATCGTCCGATAGACGCTCTTTTCGTTTCCTGGGATCGGGGTCGCGCTGATAACGATCGTGTCGCCGGGATCGATTGCGAACTTCGGATGGTCGCGCACCGACATTCGCGAGAGCCCGCTCATCGGCTCGCCTTGCGAACCCGTGGTCATCACCACGATCTGGTCGGCCCGAAGGTTGCCGACATCTTCGATCTTCACCAAAATGTCGGGCGGGATGCGGAGATGGCCGTGTTCCCGCGCGAAGTGGAGCACGTTATTCATCGAACGCCCGAGAAACGCGATCTTGCGTCCGAATTTTTCGGCATGATCGATCGCTTGCTGAATGCGCGGGACGTTCGAGGCGAACGAGACGATCAAAATGCGCCCGGTCGCTTTTGAGAAAATCGTCGTAAAGGCTTCCCCGACGACGCGCTCGGATTGCGTGTGTCCAGGCCGTTCGGCGTTCGTCGAATCGGCGAGCATACAGAGCACGCCCTCTTCACCGATGCGAGCGAGCGCTGCGAAATCGGCCGGGCGGCCATCGATCGGCGTCTGGTCGAATTTAAAGTCTCCGGTATGAAAGATCGTGCCACTCGGCGTCCGGATCGCCAGCGAACAGGCGCCGGCGACGGAATGATTGATATGCACGAACTCCGCTTCAATCTCGCCGTAACGGACACGATCGCCGGGCGCCACGGCGACCAGCGGCATCTCGCCGAGTTTATGTTCTCGCGACTTCGCTTTGATGAGCGCGCCGGTAATCGCCGTGCCGACGATCGGCGTGTTTGGAAATTCGCGCAAAAAATACGGAATGCCGCCGATGTGGTCTTCGTGCCCGTGGGTGACCAACACCGCGCGCAATTTATGCACGCGCTCGCGAACGTAGCTAAAATCGTTGATGACGATATCGACGCCGAACATCTCCTCGTCGGGGAACATCAACCCGCAATCGACGACGACGAGATCGTCGTTGGTCTCGATCACCGTCATGTTGCGGCCGATCTCGCCGCAGCCGCCGAGCGGAACGATGCGAACGAAAGGCTCCTTCGGAGCTTTGGGAACGGAGATACTCTGCGTCTTCAATATGGGGCCTTTACAACGGTGGTGTGCGTGGGAATGACGGGCGGAGGAACGCCCATGCGATACAGCCACTCTATCACGCTCGCGCTACTCGCCGCGACCCTACTCGGTAGCACCCCTCACCACAAGCGGCACGCTCGCGTAGCGGCAAAGCCCGCGGCGCGGGCGGAGACGCTCTATTCGTGGCATGCCCTGCGCCAGACGCGGGACATCCTCGTCCTGCATCTGCTCGAACTGCGCCGGGAGCGGCTCGGCCGCCTGGAGCGCCTCCTACGCGCAGGAACGCCGATCGGTTGTCTGCTCGCCGATCCGCTCCTCTCGGAAAGAACCGAGGCGCCGCCCGCCAATAGTCGGAGCCATGACAACTGCACCTCCACCTCAAGAGAACGCGGGGCTCACCAGCCTCGTCGAGACCATCGTCGCCCCGGCGAGCGCCTTCGACCGCCTCGCCGAGAAGCAAACCTGGGGCTGGGCGTTCATCGCCTCCTCCCTGCTCACGGCGGTCGGCGCGCTGGCGAGCGGACCCGTGACCCGACACGTCACGCAGCTTATGATGGAGCGCCAGGCCGCAGCGGCAACGACCTCTCAGCAAGCCGCCGCTCTCGCCAACGCTGCAACGATGACGGCGAAATTCAGTACGTTCGGGTGGATATTCGCACCACTCGGCGTTCTCTGGATCGTGCTGATCGCTACGGTCATTCTGCTTATTTGTAACGCATTGTTTGGCGGCAAAGCGAGCTTTAAACAGCTTTGGTGCGCATCCATGAACGTCTCGGTCGTCCTCTCGCTCGGCGCCCTACTCGCTTCCATCGTCATTGCAATCCGAGGTACCGGGGCTATTACCGGATTCTCCGATCTTTTTCATAGCTCCATTTCTTTGGCGGCAATTGCGCCGATCGATAATCTCAAAATCCTGACCATCCTCTCCATGATTACTCCGTTTTCCCTTTGGGCTCTCTGGCTCAACGCGCTGATCATGCAACGAATCGCACGCATGGAACCGCCTCGCGCCTGGGTCGCCGCCATAGCAGCCCTCCTATTGCCGGCGCTCGTCTGGGGTGCGATCGCGCGCGCCCCAGCCGGATCGACGACCGGCACCCCTCCAACGACGAGTGCGTCGGCGAGCCCCTAATCGCTCGCTGAAACTTTTTCCCGCATGCCCCGTAGTAGGCGACGTATGCGTCGCCTACTTTTCGTTTCGATATCCGCACCGGCGTTGATCGTCGGGGCTCTCTTCGCCGGCCCCGCCGGCGCAGCACCGCAACCGCTGACCTTACGGCAAGCGGTTGCCTTCGCGCTCGCGCACAACTCGACGGTCGCCGCTTCGGCGGCGGCGCTCGCCTCCGCCCGTTCTACCTTTGCCGTCCAGAAAACGCAAAATCTTCCGACGGCAACCGCTTCGCTGAATAACATCATGTCGAAGAGTTCGAACTACGGCGGCGCGTACGCCGTCATCGGCGCCCAGCAGCAGAGCGTCTTCAGCCAGAATACCGCGCAATTACAGGCGCAGTACACGTTGACGACCGGCGGGCTCTCCGGCATCCAACTCGCCGTTGCAAAAACGAACCTCGAACAAGCGAAGGCGAACCTTCGCAACGCGCGCGCGCAGGTCGCCACCTCGGTAACGGCGGCCTTTAATACCGTCGTTCAGAACGACGAGCTCGTCAATGTCGATCGCGGCGACCTTCAGTATCAACGGCTTCTTCTACAGAACGCGCGCGTAAAAGAGCGCGCCGGAGTCGCAGCCGGTGTCGACGTCCTTTCGGCACGGGTCGCGGTCGCGCGGAGTGAATCGACCCTCGTGGCGGCGCGGGCGAACGTCGCCAATGCGCTCGATTCGCTCTGTCAGAGCATCGGCGCACCGCTCGGCACGCCGTTCGCACTTCCCAAAAAGCTCGCACTCCCCGCGCTTCCGTCGATCTCGTTGCAGAAAATCGAACGGATCGCGCTGGCAAACCGTCCCGATATCGCGAGCGCCCGCGACGCGCTCCGCGTCGCCGATCTCAATCGAAAAAGTTGGCTGCCGCAGCTCTTTCCGCAGATCCAACTCTCCGCGGCACTCGGCAACCAATTCTCCCCGACGAACGCCGTTTTTACACAGCAGCAACTCGATAACGAGTATGCCGCCGGCCTGATCCCGAGTAGAATTCTCGTACCGCGAGGAACACCCGGCTTCTGGCAGATCCAGGCGGTCTCGACCTTCAATCTTCCGATCGTCGATTACGGTGCGCGGCGCTTATCGCGCGTCAATTACGAAGCGGCGGTAAAGAGCGCCAAGCTCGCACTCGTCAACGCAAAGCTCGTCGCACTCAACGACGTGCGTAGCGCGTATCGCGCCGCGAAAGCCGCGCTCGCTCAGGTCGGATTCGCCAAGCAGGAGGCGCGTTTGGGCATCGAGAGCGCGCATATCAAACAATTACAGTACAGGGCGGGCGTTGCCGCGCTCTCCGACGTCGTCCAAGCCCAGCAAACCTCCATATCGGCGCAAAGCGACCTGATCTCCGCTCGCGTTGCCTACGTCAACGCGCTCGTCAGGTTGCGCACCTCCATGGGTATTTTCTCACCGACCAACGCCGTCGCCGACCTTCACTAAGGAGCAGCATGAATAAGAACGCCCGGATCATCGTCATCGTCGCGGTCGTCGCGATCATCCTCGTCGGGCTCGCGCTCGCATTTCGCCCCCATACGAGCAACTCGATTGCGACGAAGACGCTGAAGATCGAGCCGACGACCTTCGTCGTGAAGCTCCCGGAGAACGGAACCGTGATGCACCCGCACATGGAAACGATACCGGCATTGGTCAGCGGAAATCTTGCAAGTATCTACGCGAAGGCCGGAAGCCGCGTCAGCGCCGGCGAGTTGCTCGCAACCATTGAAAACCCATCGCTCGATGCGAGCGCCTCGGGCGCCCTCGCCGACTATCAGAGCGCGGTGGCGAATGTCAGCACGGCGGCGATTCAGGAGCGCAACGCTCGCGTGCAATATCAAGCCGGTGTCGATACGGCGAAGAGCAGCCTCGACGAAGCGCGGCGCGTTCTGACCGCGGACGAGACGCTCTACGCCGATAAGGCGATTCCGCGCAGCCAGCTCGATGCCGACCGCGCGAAGGAAGAGCAAGCGAAGGTCGCCTACGACCAATCGGTCGAACAACTGAAACTCGGTGCCGTAACAGGCTATGGCACGAGCTCGGTTCAGGCCGCCAAAGCTCAAGCCTTGAAATCGAAGATCCTCAACGACCAAGCGCAGCAACAACTCGGCTTCGAGCGCATCGTCGCTCCCTTCTCCGGTATCATCCAGAGCGTCGCGCCGCGCCCCACCGATGCAAACCGCACGATTCTTCCCGGCGACGCCGTCTCGGCCGGGCAAGCGATGTTCACGATCGCCGAAGGTAGCAATTACGTCGTACAAGCGCAGGTCGACGAACAGGACGTTCATGCGATCGCTCTCGGCATGCCGGTCAACGTAACGAGCGAAGATTTCCCCAAGATCACCCTCCACGGGCACGTCGCACGCATCTCGCCGATTGCGACGCGCTCCACCGATGCAGGTTCGACTGCACGGGAGGTCCTGACGACGATCGCTCTCGACGATACGAACCCGGTGCTCCGCGATGGAATGACCGCGAACGTCGATATTCTCACGACCAGCATCCCGCACGCACTCGTCGTTCCGACTGCAGCGATCGTTCACGTGAAAAAAGCAACGAAGATCTGGCTCGTTCGCAACGGCAAGGCGCACGAAGTCGCCGTCGTGTTAGGGAAGAGCAACGATCTCCAGAGCGTCGTGCGCTCGGGATTGAGCGCTGGCGAGACGATCGTCGCATCGGCGGTTCCGGCGCTGCACGAAGGAATGCGCATCCTCCCGATCCCGCAGAGCAGCCCCTCGGGTACTCCGTGAGCGTTCTCGCGGCCTACATCGAGGAAGCCCTCGCGTCGCTCTGGCGCAATCGCCTCCGCTCGGCGCTCTCGCTCCTCGGTACGATCATCGGCATCGCATCGACGATCGCCGTCTTGGGCTTAAGCCAAGCCGGCTCGCGCGGCCTCGAGGCATCGCTCGGAAGCGCCGATTCGGTGGGGTGGATCGTTTTTGTCGACCGCTCCTCGGATAATCCGCTCGCGGCAACGCTCTATTATCGCGACGTCGCTCGCTTCGTCGCCCGGAGCAACGGCGCCATTGCCAGCGCGTATGCCGGCTATTTCGGTCGTCCCTTTCCGGTCAACGTCGGTGGGAAGACCCATTACCCGCAACTTCACGGAACCGATAAGGGCGACGGCTCGATGGTGATCCTCGAGGGGCGCAAACTCAATCACAACGACGTCCTCGCTTCGGCGAACGTCGCGATGATCTCGAAGGAAGCGCGTAAAACACTCTTCCCACACGAAGATCCCGTCGGACGGAGCATCTCCGTCGGCAATACCCGTCTACGCATCGTCGGTGTTTTCGATGCGACGGGCAGCCTCCTGAGCAGCGCCGTCGGCGATGCGATCTACGTGCCGTATACGACGATGCACCGAATCGCCCCCGGCCCACTCGACGGCATTATCTTTTACGCCGCACCCGGCACGACCTCGGCCCAGGTAAGCGCGGCGGCGAGCGCCGCTCTCAAGAGCATCCATGGGCCGCATGCAAAATATACGATCCAGGATCAGGCGAAGTCGCTCGGTATTTTCTCCCACGTGCTCGGCGGCATCGGCATCGGCATTACGCTCATCGGCGGCATCGCTCTCTGCGTCGCGGGCATCGGCATCATGAACATCATGCTCGTCTCGGTGAACGAGCGCACGCGAGAGATCGGCATTCGCAAATCGATCGGCGCGAGCTCCGGCGATATCTCGCTGCAATTTTTGATTGAGGCGACGATTCTCTCGGCGATCGGCGGCGCGATTGGTACGGTCGTCGGCGTCGCTATCGTCCTGGCTTTACAGGGCAGCATCGTGCATTTCGTCGGTAGCGCGCCGGTTCCGTGGGCGCTCGTCCTCTCGATCGCGGCGTTCTTCACCATCGGCATCGGTATCGGCTTCGGCGCCTACCCCGCAATTCGCGCCGGCAAGCTCGATCCCGTCGTAGCATTGCGGAGTTAATATGCTCGACTACATGCGAGAAACGCTCGAACTCATGCAGGAGAACCTCACGCGGACCATTCTCACGTTGATCGGCTTGGTCGTCGGCGTCGCCGCGATCATCTCGATTCAGGTCGCGGCCGCGGGCATGGCCGCAGCCGTCAACGGTGCCTTCCGTGGAATCAACGTCAACACGTTCTTTCTCTTTCCGAAATCGACGCAGGGCAGCACCCAGCGCGCAAATCTCGGCCTCTCCGATCTCACGCTCCTCGAACGAAACGTTCCCGGCGTGGAGACCGCGATTCCCTTCGGCCAAACCCGCACCATCGTCAACGCCGGGCACCAGCACGTGATGTTAAAGTTCGGCGGCGAATCCTATCGCCGTTTCAGCACCGCACCGGTCGTCGCCGGGCATGCGATTACACGCACCGACGTCGAGAATGCAAGCCCGGTCTGCGTACTCTCATCGAAGGCCTACGCACGCCTCTTCCCCCACGCCCTCGATCCGAGCACGGTGCTCGGGCAGTCGGTCTACGTCGGCCCGAAGCGCTACGTCGTCGCTGGCGTGCTCGGACCGGCAACGCTCTCGACGGCATCGTTAGGCTTCGATATTAATAACGACGTCGTTATTCCGTACACCACCTTCTATAACGATTACCAGCGCGGTCGCCCGCTCTTCGGCATCCAAGTGTTGGGCAGCCGCGACGCCAAGTTGGCGACGCTCGAAGCAAACGCCAAGCGCGTGCTCTCGGAGGCGCATGGCGGCTCGATCTACCAAACCTTCGATTTCGGATTCTTCAGCAAGCAGATCGACGGATTCTTCGGCGTCGTCGGTACTATCGTCAGCGCGGTCGGCGCGATCTCGCTCTTAGTTGCGGGGATCGGGATCATGAATATCCTCTTCGTATCGGTGAGCGAGCGAACGCGCGAGATCGGGATCCGTCGAGCGATCGGAGCCTCGCGCGCAACGATTCTGATTCAATTTTTCGTCGAGGCCTTCGTGCTCGCGTTCAGCGGTTCGTTGGTCGGCATGCTCGCCGGGCTCGGCATCGGCGAACTCGCCCAGCAACTCTTTATCGCCCGAATCTCCGGAACGATCGCCGCGCTCCCGTGGGCGCAAGCGATCTTGCTCGCCACGCTCTTTGCAACGGTCGTCACGCTCGTTTTCGGTACTCTTCCCGCGCTGCGCGCGGCATCCGTCGATCCCATCGAGGCATTACGTTATGAATGATATCGCGATCGATCTCCAGGAGATCGTCAAAACCTACAAGAGCGGCAGCATCGAGGTCCACGCGCTGCGCGGCGTTACGCTTCGCATCGAGCGCGGCGAATATGTCGCCATCATGGGCCCCTCGGGATCCGGGAAATCGACGTTGATGAACGTGATCGGGTGCCTCGATCGGCCGACCTCCGGGAATTACCATCTCGACGGCATCGATCTCTCGGCGCTCGACGATCGCGCGCTCGCAAAGATCCGCCTGGAAAAACTCGGCTTCATCTTCCAGGGATTTAACCTGCTCCCACGGACCGACGCGATGAAGAACGTCTCGTTACCGCTCTTCTACGCGAAAGTCTCGCCGAAGGAGCGGCGCGAACGCGCCCGCGCCGCACTCGCCGAGGTCGGTCTCGCCGATCGCGGCCACCACAAACCGAGCGAACTCTCAGGCGGCCAGCAGCAGCGCGTTGCGATCGCACGAGCGCTGATTAACAACCCGGCGGTCCTGCTCGCCGACGAGCCGACCGGCAACCTCGACAGCACGACCAGCGAGGAGATTCTCGCGCTCTTCGAGAGCCTTCATCGCGCAGGGCGCACGATCGTGGTCGTCACCCACGACGAAGAGGTCGCCGAGCGCGCGAACCGCGTCGTGCGCCTCCGCGACGGCCTCATCCTCTCCGACACGCCGACCGCTCGCGGGCACTTTTCGGAAGGTTCCATCGTTCCACGAGAGGCAATCCCTCAATCGTAACGAGCCTTCTCCACAGCTTGGAGTATTTATAACTGTGAAACAACGCGTTCTTCCCACCCTCATTATCGCTCTGGTCGGCGCGAGCGTCGGGAGCTTTCTGATGATGCTCTACGCCAGCACGCATTTCGCCGGCGTCGCCGGGCCGAACCATTCGCTCCCCGCCGTCTCCGCCGCACCGCTCCAGGGGATCAGCGACCAAGATCGCATCGTCTCGGCGGTCAAACGCACGAAGCCCTCGGTCGTCGCGATCCAACTCGACGTCAACGGCCAACGGGTCGTACCGTTCTTCCAAGGCTTCTTCGGCCAGGGCGGCCCCGGCGTCGAGGAGCCCTATAAGGGGAAGGCATCGGGCTCGGGCTTCGTTTACGACACGAAGGGCGATATCGTGACCAATGCCCACGTCGTTACTCCGCCGCAGGGCGGAAACATCACCAAATTAACGGTGATTTTCGCCGACGGCGATCACGTCCCGGCACACGTCGTCGCGGAGAACATCGGCGCCGATCTCGCGGTCATTCGGGTCGACGGCTACAAGAAGCTCCCGCCGCCGTTGCAGTTCGCCAACTTCGACCGCGTCGAGCAAGGACAGTGGGCGATCGCGATCGGCGAGCCGCTCGATCTCCAGTGGACCGTGACGCTCGGCATCGTCTCGGCCTTCAATCGAAACGAGCCGATTCAGAACGATAGCGGGCAGACGATCGATTTCAAGGGACTCCTGCAAACCTCGGCGCCGATCAACCCCGGGAACTCCGGCGGTCCGCTGATCGACGACCACGGTAAGGTGATCGGGATCAACCAGTCGACCGTGAAATCGGCGTACGCTCAAGGCATCGGCTTTGCGATTCCGGCGAACACCGTGCAACGTGTCGTCGCCGAGATGCTCGCCCACCCCGGCATTACCCAGGGGACGAACGAGGGCTACATGGGAATCCAGATGGCCGACCTCACCCCGGGATTGCGCAACCAAATCGGCTATACGACCGGCCCGAACGGCATCGCGGTCATCGCCGTCGTCCCCGGCTCGCCAGCCGATAAAGCGGGACTCGAGCCCGGCGACGTCATTCTCAGCGTCGACGGCAAACCGTACACGAAGACGGCGGATCTCGTGAAGTATATCGCCGGCAAGAAACCCGGAACGGTCGTTCGGATCGATCTC
>JABEUX010000114.1 GCA_013044185.1 Vulcanimicrobiota bacterium
CGATCTTCTCCGGAGTGATTGCGGTATCGAAGGCGCGCATATCGGCGAGCGTAAAGCCGCATCGTTGCGCCATCGCTTCGATTTCAATGACGCGTTCGAGCTCGATGCCGCGCCCGAGCGTATAATTCTCGAGCCGGTTCTCCAACGCCAGCACCATCGTTTCGCTCATGCACGCCAGTGCGGTCCGCGGCGGAAGATTGAGATCGAATTCGCTCCCGGGTTCGCGCACGCGTTCGAAACGCGGCTCTCCGGGAACGACCATGTTTCCCCCCTCCGTCACCAGCACATCGGGGCGTTCGAGGGCAACGCGACGGCTGACGTCGTGCGGCAACGAGAGTTCGCAGACGACCGCGCCGGGCTGTAGATCCTCCGGTTCGATGACGTCCTGCGTCGACGAGGTCGCCGTTAAGACCAACTGCGAGCGGCGTACCGCCGCGCCGATATCGGTGGTGTACGAAGCGATGCACGGCAACTCCGGTGCGGTGCGCTCGTAATAGGCTTTCAGGCGCGTTTCGTTCCGTGCAACCAAGATGATCTCGCGCACTTTCGGCGCGATCAATCGCGCGCACGCCGAGCCGATGGAGCCCGTCGCGCCGATCACCGCAACGGTCGCCGATGCGAGATCGACCTCCATCTCGCGGGCGCCGCGGAAGAACGATTGCAGCCCCGCGGCGATCGTTAACGAGTTCCCGGTCGTCACGGGAATCGGCGAGCGCTCCGCGACCGTTATGCCGCCGTCGCCGACGACCCCGGTAAAGGCACCGAGCCCCGCGACCTGCGCGCCGAGTTCGGCGCCGATCTCAATGGAGCGAACGATCCGCTTATAGATATCTTCGCGCGGAAGATCGAGTATTTGCTGCGGAAGCAGCGGCGAGCCGACGAACCAACCCTCGGTTTCGCGGCCATCAGGCGTGCGCACGCCGGTCACGTGTACCGCCGCATAGGCGGGCATCCATTCGAGAATTTTCTTGACGATCGCTTCGCCCTTGCCCTTCGCACCGGGCTCGTAGCGCGCGACGTCTTCCAGCGAGAGCGGGTGCACGACGAAACAGAATTTCGGCGCCTGCACGACGTTCATCGCGCGCGCTCGGCTTCGTCTTTAAGTGCCGCGAGCATCATCTCGCTATTCTCCTTCACCTTCTTATGCAGCGTCGGCCCGATGAGTTCGGCGAGCGTCGGCACGCCGAAATCGTAATCGACACCGAGCACCACGCGCGTCACGCCATCGCGTTCGACGAAGCTCCAGGCGCCCTCGAAGCGGTCGAGATCGCCCTCGAGGAGTGCGTACTCGATCCGCAACGCATCGTCGAGAAAACGATCCTCTTCGAGCCATTCGATCGGTGCGCCCTCGACCAGCGTCTTCCAGCGGGCGAGCACGCTGCTCGGGCGCCGCTCGACGATGACGACGCTCTCGACGTCGGGCATGAATTGCGGAAAACGCTCCTGGTCTTTCGCCAGTTCGTATACCGTGCGCGCGGACGCTGCAATCTCGATAGAAGTCTCGACGTAGGGCATCGAAGGCTGTCGTGCTTTCTTTCCGGAGGCGATTAGGGGGCGGGTCTACTCTAACGAGCCCAGGTTGCCCAACGCCGCCGCGACCCCTGCGCGCAGGGCGGCGAGCGCTCGTTCGATCTCTTCGGGGGTGACCACTAACGGCGGTTCGAGGCGAATCACCCGCTGCTGGTTGAGCGTCCAGGCCGCGGTCACCCCGTGCTTGAGCATCTCGGGGATGATCCAGCCGCCGTAGCCCTCCGAGCGGAGCTCGACCCCGACGAGCAGGCCGAGGCCGCGCACCTGCGCGACGACCTGCGGGAACTCCGCGGCGATCGCCGCGCACCCTGCGAGCAGTTGCTCGCCGCGCGCGCGCGCGTTCTCGGCGAGCCCCTCGGATTCGAGGACCTCCATCGCGGCGAGTGCGGCCGCGCAGGCGAGTTCGCTGCCCCCGAAGGTGGAGGTGTGGATGAGCGGCGCCTTGCCGTAGGCACGCATCCAGATCGGCGAACGGGCGATATAGGCGCCGACGGGAACGACCCCGCCGGAGAGCCCCTTCGCGAGCGTCATCAGATCGGGCACGACGCCGTCCCGGTCGCAGCCGAAGCGGTAGCCGCAGCGCCCGAAGCCCGTCTGCACCTCGTCGGCGATGAAGAGCGCGCCGGTGCGGTCGCAGGCGGCACGGACGGCGCGGAGATAGCCCGCCGGCGGCACGTTCACTCCGCCCTCGCCCTGGACCGGCTCGACGATGAATGCGGCGGCATCGGCGAGCGCTGCATCGAGCACCTCCGCGTCGCCGAAGGGAACGTGTGCGACGTCGGCGAGCAACGGACGGAAGGGCATCTGAAAGGCCTCGCGCCCGCTCGCACTGAGCGCGCCGATCGTTTTGCCGTGGTAGGCATCGTGCGTCGCGACGATTTTCTTCCGTCCGGTTGCGACGCGCGCGAGTTTGATCGCGCCCTCGACCGCCTCGGTGCCGCTATTGCACCAAAATGAAATCTCGAGATCGCCGGGAGCGAGTTGCGCGAGCCGTTTCGACGCGCGCCCGAGCAGCACGTTGAACATCGTCTTCCCTGAGAGCGCGATACGATCGAGTTGTTCGCGAACGGCGGCGAGCACGCGCGGATGGCGATGCCCGAGCGTGAAGACGCCGTAGCCGCCGGCGAAATCGAGATAGGCCTTTCCGTTTTGGTCCCAGATCGTCGAGCCTTCCGCGCGCACTTCGATCGGCGAACCGGAGAGCTTCATCACGCGCGCGAGCGGTGGATTGACGTAGCGACGATAGTTTTCGAAGACTTCGTCGGAGAGCGCGGCGGCGTTCGCTGCGCCGTAGAGATCGTCGCGATTCTCGATCATCGTTATGCCGCCACCGGTTCGGCTTCGAGGCTCTCGATGCGCGCTTCGATCGTCGCGATCGCCTCGTCGCTGCTATCGATGCGCATGATGCGTTCGCGCAACTGCGCGGCACCGGGAATACCCTTGAGATAGAGCGCGACGTGTTTGCGCATCTGCGGCACGGCACGGCGCTCGCCGAGATCGGCGAGCATCGCGCGATAATGTTCGATGCAGAAACGTAAGCGATCGGCGGCGGCCGGGGTGGCCATCGGCTCGCGCCCTTCCATCGCATCGCGCACCTGCGAAATCAGCCACGGGTTGCCGAGCGTCGCGCGCCCCAACATCACCGCGTCAACACCGCTCTCGCGCATGCGTTGCATCGCGA
>JABEUX010000115.1 GCA_013044185.1 Vulcanimicrobiota bacterium
CGACATCTTTACCGTCGACGTTGAGGGTGACGGCAGCCGCGTTTCCGACGCGCACGGTGACGTGCTTCCCTCGGAAAGCGCGTTGCGTACCGGCGGGAAACGTCCCTACCATGCTAACATTCCCGTCAACGGTAACCCGCATCCACGAGGTACCCGCGAGGGTGACGACCAGCGTACCCTTCCCGGGAAGAACGCTCGTCGGGCTGACGCCGGGGCTCGGGCTGACGCCGGAGCTCGGGCTGACGCCGGGGCTCGGGCTGACGCCGGAGCTCGGGCTGACGCCGGGGCTCGGGCTGACGCCGGGGCTCGGCTGCGAGGAATTGGTGAGCGAGTACGTCAGATAGGCGATGAGCAGCACCGCGACCACCCCCGCGGCCCAGAGCCAAGGAGCGAGCGAGCGCTTCCCTGCTGCGGTCGCGGAGGCGCTTGCCTCCGCTTCGCGTTCCTGGCTCCGTTCGGGGGAGGCCCACACGGCATCGCTGCCGGCATACTCGCGGAGCGCCTGGTCGACGTCGAGCTTCAGGAAGGCACCGTAGGTACGAAGGAAGCCCCGGACGTAGACCGCTGCTCCGATTCGATCCCACTGCTCCTCTTCGATCGCCGCTAAATAGACCGATCGAATGCGGGTCTGTTCGGAAACCTCCGGCAACGTGAGGCCGCGGGCCTCACGTGCAGCCCGAAATCGTTCTCCAAGCGCCGCCATTAGCGCTTGTGGTTAGCCTTGTCAACCCGTTATCCTCGTATCAAGCTATGGCAAAGACCCGAGTAATCGCCGCGATGAGCGGCGGAGTCGATTCTGCGGTCGCCGCCGCCCTCTTGGCCGAGCAGGGCTACGAGGTCATCGGCGTGACGATGCGGATGTACGAGGCGACGCAACCCGCGCACGCCAAGAGCTGCTGCGGGATCGACGATTTCGACGACGCGCGCCGGAGCGCGGCGATCCTCGGAATTCCGCACTACGTTCTCGATTTTGAAGAAGCGTTTCGCCGTACCGTTATCGAGCGTTTCGCCGACGAGTACGCGCGCGGACGCACCCCCAACCCCTGTGTGAGTTGCAACAATCACGTGAAACTCGGGACGCTGCGCACCTATGCCGACCGCATGGAGGCTCGTTACGTTGCGACCGGGCACTACGCCCGCATCGAGCATCGCCCGGACGGCCCGCACCTGTTCCGCAATCCGTCGGCGAAAGATCAAGCGTACGCGCTCGCGCAACTCACCCGCGATCAACTCGATCGTTTGCTGCTTCCGCTCGGCGAACTCGATAAAGCGCAGACGCGCGAGCATGCACGTCGATTCGGACTCCCAATTCACAACAAACCGGAGTCGCAGGATATCTGCTTCGTCGAAGGCGGAGATTATCGCGATATTCTCGCCCGCGTTCGGCCGGAGCTCCGCCAGGAAGGAGCGATCCTCGGCACCGATGGCGCCTCACTCGGCACCCACGACGGCGTTGCGAATTTCACCGTCGGCCAGCGCGCGCCCCTCGGCGGCTCCTCCGAGCCGAAATACGTTATTCGGCTCGACGCGGCGAGCAATACCGTCGTCGTTGGGCGGGGTGAAGATTTACTCGCCGATGGCTTACGCGCGGATGAGGTAACCCTCATTCGCTCCGAAGGCTTCGAAGCGGGGCGCGAGGTCGATGCGATGATTCGCTATCGCAGCGCGCCGGCACGCGCGAACGCACGCCGCGAGATCGACGGATCGCTGACGTTGCACTTCGCCGCGCCGCAGCGTGCGATCGCCCCGGGGCAATTGGTCGCGCTCTTCGCTCCCGAGGGCGAGGAAGTCCTCGGCGCGGCGACGATCCGCGACGCGATCCTTTCGTAATCCCCCGGGAGCGCGAGCGCTAAAGGCGAAAGAGCCAACCTTCAAAGAAAGTTGAGGTTAGCGATCGATGATACGTAGAACTGCAACTGCCATGCTCGCTCTCGTCCTTTTCAGCGCCTGTGCGAAGACGGCGACGACGACGAAGCCTGCCGCATCGACGACCGGCGCTACGGCCGCTCCAACGACGACCACCAACCCCAAAACTCGTACTGCGACCGCGTCGCCGCATGCCACTTCGACGGTGGCGCAGCCGAGCACCGCGGTTTCAATATCTCCTCAGCACGACAGAGCGTTTCCGCATGCGGTCGTGCCTTCGGCACGCCCATCGACGAAAGCGACCTCTCGGAGCGTCCCGAAAACAACCTCCGCTCCTACCGCTAGGGTCGTCGTGACGGCCGCACCGACGAGTAAGCCAACTGCAACGACAACGAGTACGCCGGCGGCGGTCGCGGTTGTCGGGAATATACCGCACGGGAAATCACTCTACGAACAGCATTGTGCGAACTGCCACGGCGCCGACGCGCAAGGCGGCATGGGGCCTTCGCTGCAAAATGAAGACTCGCGCAAGAACCTCGCTCAGACCGTTGCGTGGATTAAAAACCCCGCGCTACCAATGCCGAATCTCTATCCTGGAACGCTCAGCGATAAGGATGTCCTCGATATCGCGACCTACGTGCAATCGCTAAAATAGCGAAGGATCATTTGGAAGGCTTGCCTCTCGGTTGACGGCCAATCGGAGACAGGCGTTATACCGATTCGGGCGTGCGCCCGTTCGTAAAGATTCCCATGGCGTGGAAACCCGAATCGACAAAATGCACCTCCGCCGTCACCGCACGCGCGAGATCCGAGGCGAGGTAGACGGCCGTCTTACCGACATCTTCGGGAGTAACATTGCGATGCAGGGGCGATTCGGCAGCTACTGCATCGAGAATGTAGCGCAGCCCATGCACCTGCCGCGAGCTGGCAGTTGAAATCGGCCCGGCGGAAATCGCATTGACTCGGATGCCGCGCGGGCCAAGATCGTATGCGAGATACCGCACGATTGCTTCGAGTGCCGCTTTCGCGATGCCGGCCAAATTGTAGTTCGGCACGATCGCCGTCGAGCCCAGATACGTCAAGGCAATGATGCTGGCGTCGTCATCTAAAAGATCGACGAAGGCATTTGAAAGTGCGATCAACGAGTAGGACGAGATGTCGAGCGCTAGCGCAAAGCCATCGCGCGAGGTCGTGTAGACCTTACCTTTCAAATCTTCTTTATTTGTATAGGCGATCGAATGGACCAGCACATCGAGGCGGCCGTAGTCTCGTCGTACGGCGGCAGATAATTCGACGAGCGCTTCGTCGGAAGTGACATCGCACGGATAGCAGTGCGCCCCCCCGAGTTCGGCGGCAAGTTTTTCTACTTCGTCGCGAACGCGCTCTCCCTGATAGATGAAACACAATCGCGCACCGTGCGAGTGAAAGGCCCGCGCGATGCCGGTTGCAATCGACCAACGATTAGCAACGCCGGTGATCAGTGCAATCTTACCGTCTAAAAGTCCCATATAGCCTCAATATGCGCCGATGAGCAAGCAAGAGCCTCTTGCCATTTAGGCTCCGGTCATCTTGGAACTAACATCGGCTGCGGTATATGTGAGCCGGCCGGGCGAAAGGAACCGTTCGATCTCCGCCAGGTCGTCTCCGGAGGTGACGATACTCGGCTCAATAGTTCCGTCTTCACGCATCTGCGGAAGCCCTACCGCCGCCAGCAGCGCGTTGCAGATACACTTGCGTCCGACGGTGTTCTCGATATCGCCGCCTTTAGCGACGTAGATATTCGCCGGTTCGCTCGGGCAGCGATAAGCGATCCTCCCCGATGGCGCTTTGTACGCTTCACGCAGATATCCGAGGTCGCAAATGCGCGCGCGCTCTTCATACACGTCCTCCTGTGATATGGTTCCCTCTAGCCGTGCGACCTTAAAAGGAAACCCCGTCGGCGAGGCCAGTGGATCGGTTCGGACGTGCGCTTTGTGCGCGAGCGCTTCCCCGACCAGCGCGCGCTTATAATCATCCCGTAGCCCGGATTCCTCGCAAAACGCAAAAGCGGTTCCGATCTGGACGCCGTTCGCTCCCGCGGCGAGCGCCTCGCGCAGCTTCTCCGGGGAGCCATATCCGCCCGCGAGCCAGAACGGGAGGCCCAAGGCGCGTATTTTTTCCAAGTCAACGCTATCGCGTTCTCCGTAAACGATCTCACCTTTTTCGTCGAGTTGAAGCTTGCCGCGCGGAGGCGCATTGTGCCCTCCTGCCGTCGGCCCTTCAATAACGAAGCCATCGACTCGCCCGCCGGTTTTTTTGACCATCGTCGTCGCTAGCGTGTTCGATGCGATGATCGCAATAAACTTTGGACGCTCCAGTGGAGGAAGCTCGCGTTCCATGAATTCGCGTGGAGCAAATCGCAGCGTTGTATCATCCGCCTCTACCGCTCCGGTTACGGCGAGAGGATAGGTTGCGCTCTCGTGGTTGATAAACCGATCGATGACATCGGGAATCTTTAGCGGAATCCCTGCGCCCATAAGGATGTAGCCGACACCGGCGAGCATCGCGCCGTAAATCGAAGAGAGGTGCGGAAACTGGATCTTTTCGAGATAATTGATCCCGACCGGATTATCGTGGCCTTCGCGCGCAAGGAAGACCTCAACAAAGTTCGCGAGCATGCAGAGCACTTGGATTTTGGGAGAACTCTGCTTCACGGGCATCGGCAGCGTCTTATACGGCTGGCTTGCTGCTCTGCCGCCAGGTATGTAGTAGGCCTTCCAAACGCGTTCTACCAAGTGTTGAAACGGAAATTTCTCGACGCCGCGCCGCATGTGCCCGCCTGGGTCACCATCTTGCAGGCGGCGGGCAAAAATCTGATCGAGCGCTACCCCGGAAACGACGCCGAGTTGGCCAAGCCCTGAAACGGCACCAGCCAACCGCCAGCTCGAAACGCCGACGCCCATGCCGCCCTGAATGATTGTCGGACTGCCACTCATTATGAACGCGCTATTTGAGCCGCCGCCGAAGGATTCCCGCAGTTTTCGGGAGTTCGGTAAGCCGGGGCGCCGGTTTGGCTCGAAAGAAAGGCAGAGACGCGATTCGCTTGCCCAACCGTTTCACGCCGTTGCGAGTGCGGTCTCCGCGCGAAGATTCCAATACGTGTCGCGAATCACCGGCCGGAAGCCCGCCCCGATAATCGCATTCTCGAGGTCGCGGCGCGTCGCTTCGTTGGTCGACCCGGCGTCGTGCACGACCTGTTCTTCGAGAATCGTGCCACCCATATCGTCGCAACCGTAGAGCAGTGCGAGCTGCCCCATCTTCAAACCCGGGGTTAACCACGAGGCTTGGAGGTGCGGGAAATTATCGAGGAAGAGCCGCGAGATTGCGAGCACGCGCAGGTACTCCAGCCCCGTCGCCTCCTTGCCGCGCAGAGGCGTCTTGAACGGAACGTAGTACCACGGAATGAACGCCGTAAAACCGTGCGTCTCATCTTGCAGATCCCGCAGCACGCGCATGTGTTCGATCCGCTCTTCGGGCGTCTCGATCGATCCGAACATCATCGTCGCGGTCGTCGGCATACCGAGTTGTTGCGCTTCGCGCATCACGCCGATCCACGCCTCGGGCACCACTTTGCGCGCCGAGATGCGTTTTCGCACGCGTTCGACGAGAATCTCCGCCCCGGCGCCCGGCAACGATTTCAGCCCGGCGGCCTGCAGGCGCTGCAATACCTCGCGCGTCGAACGGCCTTCGACCTTCGCGATCCCGACGATCTCCGAGACCGAGAGCGAGTGGATATCGACCGCGGGGTACTCGCGGCGCACGCGCTCGAAGAGTTCTTCGAACCACGCGACCCCGAGTTCGGGGTTGACGCCGCCTTGAATCATGATCTGCGTCGCCCCTTGATCGGCGGCGAACTTCACCCGTTCGAGCACGCGGTCGTGCGACATCGTGTAGCCTTCTTTATGCTGTTCGGGGCGAAAGAAGGCACAGAACGTGCAGTGGACGTTGCAAACGTTCGTATAGTTGATGGTGGTATCGATGACGTAGGTAACCGTATCGCCTGGATGCATCGCCATTCGGCGCGCGTTCGCGGCCGCACCGAGGTCGTGCAACGAAGCTTCGCGGTAGAGACGTACGCCTTCATCGTAGCTCAGGCGGCCGCCGGCGGCCGC
>JABEUX010000116.1 GCA_013044185.1 Vulcanimicrobiota bacterium
AGATGATAGAGATCGCCGAGTGCGGCCGCCTCGTTTTGGACCGTTGCGGCGGCCTGGTCGAACTCTTGCCAGACGGTGACGACCATAAACGAGAGGATCACCGCAAGGATCGTCCCAATCGTCGTGACGATGGGGCCGGCGACATCGTTGTGGGTCAGGCTCGCCAAAGAGACGCGCCGCTCGAATATCGAGAGCCCGAAGGCGGCGAGCGTACAGGCGATCGAGATGGCCACGAGCGCGAAGAGCCAGGTCGGAATTCCGTATATCCAATCCACGAGGGCGCCATTCTCGAACGAAGGAGCCCCTCCTCGATGCTTCGGCAACCATTTTCTCGGAACCCGCGTTGATAGGACGCGTGGAAGCCGGCACAGAACATCGCGCGCCGTGTACGTGCGGGTATGATGTAATGGTAGCCTGCGACCTTCCCAAGGTTGATGCGTGGGTTCGATTCCCACTACCCGCTCCAATCCGGCGACGTAGCCAAGTGGTAAGGCAGGGCTCTGCAAAAGCCCCATTCGGCAGTTCGAATCTGCCCGTCGCCTCCAACGCGTTCTCTCGATGCGCATAGTCGTCATTGGGGCCGGCGGCATAGGCGGCTTCATCGCCGCAGCGCTCGCACGGAGCGGCGCCGAGGTCGCGGTGATGGCGCGCGGCGCGCATGCCGACGCAATCGTTCGTACCGGACTTCAGGTTCGCGGCGACCTCGGTACCTATACGGTACCGCTTCGCGTCGTCTCGAAACTCGAAGAGCTCGACGCATTTCACTGCGCCCTGCTCTGCGTGAAGGCGCATCAACTCCACTCGCTCGACGAACCGTTGCAACGGCTCTCCCGCGCTGGGGCCTGCGTGGTGACGCTGCAGAATGGCGTTCCCTTCTGGTTTGAACGAAAGCCACCGCTCGCGAGCGTCGATCGCGGCGGTGCATTGGGCGCGCTCTTTGACGACCGACGGACGATCGGTGGCGTCGTGCACGTCTCGGGGCATATCGAGGCACCCGGCTCCGTCGTACAGAGCGGCGGCACGCGCTACGTCCTTGCGCCGATCGCCGAAGGCGGCAGCGCCGAGGATGCGTGCGATCGATTGATCGCACTGATGGAGCGTGCGGGTTTGGCGCCGGAACGGAGCGCCGATCTTCGCGGCATCTTATGGGCGAAGTTGGCGAATAATGTCGGTCTCAATGCCGTGAGTGCGCTGACCCGCCTCTCGATCGCTCCGATGCTCGCATTCGCGCCTTCGCGCGAGCTCGTTGCGCGCTTGATCGGCGAGACGCTCGCGGTCGGCCGTGCCCTCGGCGTCGTCGGAGCGATCGATATCGAGCAACGCATGGAGTATGCGGCACGCTTGAGCGACGTGCGCACCTCGATGCTCCAAGATGTTTTCGCCGAGCGAACGATGGAGATCGACCCGATCTTGGGGGCGACCGCCGAGTTGGGGGAGCGCGTCTCCGTGCCGACGCCAACCGTTACCACGATGCTCGGACTCCTTCGCGCTCTTCAGGCGAGTTTTGCGCGGTGAGCGTGCTGCCGCGGATCATTCCCTGCCTCGATATTCGCGACGGTCGCGTGGTGAAGGGCGTGCACTTCGAAGGACTTCGCGATGCCGGCGATCCCGTCGAACTCGCGCGCCGGTACGAACGGGAAGGGGCCGACGAACTCGTCTTTCTCGATATCGCCGCGACGGTGGAAGGGC
The DNA here is from genome assembly GCA_013044185.1 of Vulcanimicrobiota bacterium. Taxonomy (GTDB): domain Bacteria; phylum Vulcanimicrobiota; class Vulcanimicrobiia; order Vulcanimicrobiales; family Vulcanimicrobiaceae; genus JABEUX01. The sequence goes on from JABEUX010000116.1 coordinate 1,690, forward strand.
GAACCGCCTCACTCGAGATGCTCCGTCGCATCGGCGCCGAGCTCAGCATACCCTTCGCGGTCGGCGGAGGGATCGAGAGTGTCGAAACGGTGCGCGAGTTTCTCCGCGCCGGCTGCGATAAGGTCTCGCTGAACTCGGCGGCGGTGCGTTCCCCGGCACTCCTCGACGCGATCTCGGGCACATTTGGCAGCCAGTCGCTCGTCGTTGCGATCGACGTTCGCCGAAACGGCGCGGGAGCGTTCGATGTCTATCTCGATGGGGGGCGGACGCGCAGCGATCGTGGGGCAGTTGAATGGGCCTGCGAAGCGCAGCGGCGCGGCGCCGGCGAACTGCTGGTAACCAGCATGGATCGCGACGGTACTCGCGAGGGCTTCGATATCGAGCTGACGGCGGCGATCCACGCGGCAGTCGATATTCCAATCATCGCCTCGGGGGGCGCGGGGAGCGTCGAGGATTTTGCCGCGCTTTTCGCCGCCGGGGCCGCCGATGCGGCACTAGGGGCCTCGGTCTTCCATTACGGGAGCATCGCCATTCCACACCTCAAGAAAGAACTGCGCGAGCGAGGCATAATGGTGCGACCGTGGCAACCGACGCTTTAAACTGGGACGAACGCGGGCTGATGCCGGTCGTCATCTGCGACGCGCGAAGTGGAGAACTTCTGACGCTGGCTTGGGCGAACCAATCCGCGCTCGATGAGACATTGGCGACGCGGCGCACGGTACTCTATAGTCGTTCGCGCGGAAGCCTTTGGCGCAAGGGCGAGAGTTCGGGGAACGACCAACACGTTGTCGCCGTGACGACCGATTGCGATCGCGACGCACTCTGCTATCACGTCCTTCCCCACGGCCCGGCCTGTCACACCGGCGCCGCGAGTTGCTTTCACGATCGACTCCTCGAATCCGATGCTCCCGCCGGCGATCTCCGCCGTGCGATCGAGTACTTGCGTTCGACGATCGCGGCGCGCCGCGGCAGCGACCCCGAGCATTCGTACGTCGCTCGGCTCTTACGCGACGGCGTCGATCGTATCGGGAAGAAGATCGGTGAAGAAGCGACCGAGGTCGTGATCGCTGCCAAGAACCCCGATGACGACGAATTGATTTGGGAGTCCGCCGACCTCCTCTTCCACCTGTTGGTCCTCCTCGAAGCGCGCGGCATCGATCCCGATGCCGTCGGTTCGCACTTATTGCAACGCGCGAAGACGTGACGGTACGCGAACTCGCCGGCATCGGGCCGAAGCGGGCGCTCGCATTCGCCGCCCTCGA
>JABEUX010000117.1 GCA_013044185.1 Vulcanimicrobiota bacterium
CCGCGTAGCGCCAGCACGTTCCGGATACCCGCGCGGCTGAGTTCGTCGAAGAGCGCGCGCAATTCAGCGCGGCTCTGCCCGTACGCCGTAACGTGCGCGAGCACGGTGATGCCCGTCCGTTCGGCGATCTGTTTCGCGAGCTCCACCGTTCGCGCGCGCGTCGAACCGCCCGCGCCATAAGTGATCGAAACGAAGGCCGGGCCGAGTGCCTCGAGCGAGGCGATCGTTGCAAAGAGCGCTTCGCGCCCGGCATCGTCTTTCGGCGGAAAGAACTCGAACGAAAAGAACGGACGACGGCTCGCAAGCTGCTCGGCGATATCCATGCTCGGTCGTTAGCGAAAGCTCGAGATAACGCCTCCGCAGAGCAGCGCCAAGCGCTTTGGTCGCCGCACGTTCGATTCGCTCGCTTCCCCCTCGATTTAGGGATGGAGCAGAAGAGCGGCACCATGACTGGGTTTAGGCGGCCACACCGTTGCCACGGGGAAGCCGTGCATCGCATCGCGGATCGCCAAAATTTCCGCTGCGGAGAGGTGGTCGCCTACGATCGCAGTCATCACTTGGCTGCCGTTTCGCCATACGAATCGTTCGCGCCGAACGACCATTGGATTGCCCTTCTTGTCCGTACCGCGTTCTTCCAGCATGTATCGAGATGGCGCCGCAGCGAGCGACGAGCCGGGCGCGGCGATCAAGTCGAAGGTGCCGCCATCACGGCGAGCATACTCGAACTCGACATACTTTGAAGCGGCCACCCAACGATGGGTCTTCGCCGAATATATGCCTTTCGAGGCCACGCGTATTGCGGTTGAAACGCTCCCCGCAGGCAACCCGGCGGGAACGACGATTCGAAAATCGACGGCGCGCTTCGCTGCGGCGAGGTCGAGCACGCGGCCTCGCAACATCGGCCGCAATGATGGCGAGACAGGAACGGGTGGCGGAGACCACTGTAGAATTCTCGCGATGCGCTCTTCGATCGAGAGTGTGAACCCCGGTGCAACTACGGGCAGCGAAAACGCAACGATGAACGCGGCAGCCGCGGCGGGCACCCAAGGTTTGAGACGATAGCGCTCGACCCGATCCACCGGCAGCGCCTCGACTCGAGCGCGAATGGACGCACTCGGCGTTTCCGGGACGACCAGTCTTTCCAGCATATCAAAAAAGTTTGCGCGTAACTGAGATTCAGAGACCATGAGAGAATCCCTTCGCATTGAGTTTGGGGGTAGGTGATTCGGTAACCGCGAGCGCGTGCCGCAGAGCACGACGGGCCATCATGAGATGAAAGCGTATGCTCGAAGACGGCATCTCGCAGGCAGCGGCGATCTCGCCGCTGTTGAGCCCAACATAGTAATGCAGCACAACGATCGCGCGTTGTTTCAGCGGCAGATGATCGAGCGCGCGGAAGAGGTCGAGCCTCGTCACCGCATCGTCATGTGAAGCAGCCTGAACGTCCGCTAGATCGGCTTCAGGGCGGCGCTTTCGTCCGATCGAGATCGCCCGATTGACGACGATCCGGTATGCCCAACTTCGAAAGACATCGCTTCGCTTCAGGTCGGGCAGAGAGCGCGCGATGGAGGCGCATGCCTCCTGCGCTGCGTCCTCTGCAAGACCACGGTCGCGTAATATGCCGAAGGCGACGCGGTAGGCAGCGGGCCATACCAGAGACATGAGTCGGTCCAGGTCATCGCCGCCGGTTCTAGCGGCGGCAATAGTACTCCACTCTATATCCATCTGGAACTATAGACGCAGCGCAATCGCAAACTGTTGGTTGGCTCACGAAAGCGCGTCGGCCAGCGCCTTCGGTTTGCGGGAGATTGCAAGGAGCAGGGTCATCGTCCCGGGCGCGGGGCGCTTGCGGCCCTGCTCCCATTCCTGCACGCTGCGCAGCGGAAAGCGATAACGCCGAGCAAATTCTTCTTGCGTGAGGCCAAGCCGCTCGCGAAGCGCCCGCACGTTTACGTTACAGACGAAGCGAAAATCATCGAACTCGAAATTTTCGTCCCCATCCTCGTTCTTCCACTTTTGAATCTGAGCTTCCGTCGGACGCTTGTACCTCGTAGGCAGCTCGATCGATTCGAGTTCCGAGAGTTTCCTTCTGACGATGGCCATGATAGATATTGCGCTCCTTTCTCGACGCAGGCCGAGCCGACACAATGCGCCGATTCGCTCCTCGAGGGGTCCAGATGACCGTCACGATGAGAGCACCGATGGCCCCTATCGCTACAAAACGCGGCTCGCCGAAGTCTCGGCCTTGATTTTCTCTCTCGACGTAGTCTTCAAAAAACAACTGAGCGGCGAAATCAAAACCAAACCCGCGAAGCAACACATTTTCGGCGCTCTTCCGTTCGTCCCACTCAACATTTTCGAGCCTGCCGTACATTCGTTATACTCCGCTACTAGCGTATTAGTCAAGTACGGGAGCGCCTGACTATCGAAACGATGTCGTGACACCAACGCAGAGCAGCGCCCAGCCATCGACCATCACGAAGAGCAGCAGCTTGATCGGCAGCGAGACAACCGGCGGCGATAACATCATCATCCCCATCCCCATCAGCGTCGCGGCGACCGCAAGATCGATCGCGACGAAGGGCAGGTAGAGCGCAAAGCCGATCGCGAACGCGCTGCGCAGTTCTCCGACCACGAAGGCCGGAATAAGAATCTGTAGCGGCGTGAGCTTTGGTGCAACCTGCGGCAGCCGAGCGGCCCGCGTAAAGAGCGCGATATCGGCGAGATGGGTCTGGCGCAACATAAACGCTCGCAACGGGACGACCGCGCGGTCGAGTGCGGCGCCTTGCGATATGCGTCCCGCCTGCAGCGGTGCGAACGCGACGCTTTCGATGCGTTGCAACGTCGGCGCCATGACGAGCATCGTCAGCACGAGCGCCAAGCCGGTTAGTACGGTATTCGGCGGCAGTGCCGAGGCACCGATCGCCGATCGAACGAGCGAGAGCACGACGACGATACGCACGAACGAACTGCACATCACCAGCACGAGCGGCAGCACGGCAAAGAACGCAAGTGAGAGCAAGACGTCGAGCGGCACCGTCGCGTGCGACCCGGTTAGCAACGGCAGAGCGCTATTCATAGACGAAGGGTAACCCGTCAGGGTTACCCTTCTATTGCCGCGATACTGCCGAAGCTCGCTTATGGGGCAGGTGGACGCGCGATGAGTTCGCTTACCCGAATACCAAAATTTTCATCGACGGCGACGACTTCGCCGCGAGCGATGAGTTTATTGTTGACCAAAAGATCCACCGGGCCGCTAGCGAGTCGATCGAGTTCGATAATCGTTCCGGTGCCGATCTTCAGCACATCTTCGACCGACATCTTCGTCTTGCCGAGTTCGGCGGTCACTTGCATCGGTACGTGCAGGAGAACATCGATATTTTTCTGCGTGCTATGGTTACTCGCCATCGCTCCCTCAATCGTTCGAAGTGGTCGCGCCGCGCTCGATCGCGACGGCATAGTGATTGTTTCGCACTCCCAGTTCGCCGCGGGCGAGCGCCTCCCCGTCAGCGACGAGCGTAATCTCGCGTCGACGCAGGGGCACCAGCGTCCCAAGCGCCCAGGCCGCGATCTCACCTGCGCGCATCTGCGCGCATTCCGCGCGGGCGTGGAGGGCGAGTTCGAGATGCGCGATGCGCTCGATTGGAGCGGCGTGCGGCGCACTCGGCTGCGGCTCGCTCTCCAGGGCGATCCCGAGACGCCCGCACGCCCCGCCCTCGACGAGTAACTCGAAATAGCTGCTAAATCGCCGTTCACCCATCGGTTCCGGCGCGGCATTGCCCCCACCGCAAAGTGGAGCGAGCGCCGGCGCGATGAGGCGCAGGAACCGTTCGAAAACCTGCGTTTCAACGACGGAGAGCGCACGGCCGTTGGGGATCGCGACTCCGAATGCAAGCCCCACGAGCGAGCGCAACTCCTCGGGGCGGGTTACGAATGCCGCGGCGCCGAGCGGCCCGCGAACACCGTCGATCCGCGCCCCCGCCCGCAACGCTGCCCAGCCATCGTCGTCGGGAATACGCGGAGCGAAGAGCCGCACCTCGACCGCACCGAGCGCGCCCTGCAAGCGTTCGCGCACGTTCGCTGCAACGAGCGCCGCCGCCGAGAGCGGTACGAGCGAGCGCTGCTCCCATTGGATCTCGCGCGTCGTTTCCTCGGTGCGCTCGGGAAAAGCGAGAAACCTCACTTCAAGAGATCCATCGTCGTTTTCGCGACGGAGCCCTGCGCTTTGTGTGCGGCGAGCAGCGCCTCCAGCTGCAGATAGGCATCTTGCAAGCGCGTTAAACTCGCATCGATCGAAATCCCACTCCGCGCGCGCGCGTGCGGCGTGAGCGCTGCGAAACCGCGTTCGCCGGGGGTGCCGAGATGCGCCGTCACGCCCTCGGGTGCGCGTTCGATCCGCGCATCGACCGCGCGCAAACGGCTCCCCGCCGGAAAGCGCGCGAGCGCGACCCGCCCGGCGAGAACGCTCTCGCGCTCCGTGCGTCCATCGCGCGGGTTAAAAATTTCGCGTTCGTAGCGCAGCGCTCCATCGGCGTCGATCCGCACGTTGCGCACTTCGTGTAACGCACGATCGACGGCATCGATATGGAGCGGTTGCAACGGCGCCCCGGGGCGCGCGTAGCCGAGTACCGCATCGCCGTTCCGATCGACGAGCGCTCCATCGCGCAGCGAAAAACCGCCGTCGAAGGTGTACGCATCGGATCCATCGCGCAAGCGCACGACGAAGCGCGCGCCCTCGGGCGCGGCGACGCTCAACGGATCGAGCGTGCGTTGCGGCGCGGTGCCCGAAGCGATATCGCCCGGGCGCGCTGCCGCACCGGGTACGAACGCTCGGCCGACGCGTTGCTTCGCCTCTTCGATGCGTTCGAATGCGCGCACGGTATCGATGCCGACGCCGTTCACCTACGCGAACTCCCGCAGATCGCTCGTCGCTAAAATACCGCGTGCAGCGAGTGCGTAGCGCACTTCGCGCAGCGCTCGCGTTACTTCGTCACGTACCCGCGGCGAGCAGAGCGCGACGAGGTGAAGCCGACGATCGCTTCCCCCTAACAACAGATGCACGCGCCCCTTCGCGCCGCCGAGTGCGAGCGTGCAGCGGCGCGCGCTATTGCGCGGCGCGAGTAAAATCTCGACGATGCGGCGTGCGAGCGTGCTCTGCGCGCAGCGGCGGTCGCCGCCGGCGAGCACGGTGGCAACGTTGCGAGCCTGCGATTGGGGCGCCGTTGCGTTCGCGCATTTTTTCGCAGGTACGAGCCGCAGCGCAGGCGACGCAGGCGCGGAGCGCGCGGCACGCATTGGAAGCGCTCGCGGCGTAGTGCCGCGAGCGGTGGAGGCGTTCGAGAGATGGAGCGCGCTGATCCACGCCTGCGAGAGTGCGCGGCGGTCGATCTGCGCGAGTGGTGCGGAGAGCACCGAGTAGCGGACATCGTCGATGTAGGCGTTCATACGCGCTATCGTGCGCGACGACGATTGCGCGCGCGTAGCGCGAAGGTGAACGCCGGGTTACGGGGTTTGGCCGGGCAAGCCTTGCTCCTGGTAGCGTTGGTAGCTCGAGAGCACGTTCTGCACGTAATTTTGCGTCTCGGGGTAGGGCGGCACGCCGCCGTATCTCTCTACCGCACCGGGACCGGCATTATACGCGGCGACCGCGAGTTTGGTATCGCCGTGGAAGCGATCGAGCAAGCCGCGCAGGTAGCGCGTTCCGCCGGCGACGTTTTGCGCCGGGTCGAACGGATCGCTCACGCCGAGCGAGCGCGCGGTCGCCGGCATCAACTGCATCAGCCCTTGCGCGCCGACCTTCGATGTCGCGTTGGCGTTAAATCCCGATTCGTTGGCGATGACGGCGGTGATCAGTTTCGGGTCGACGCCCCAGATCGAGCCTTGCCCCTGCGCGAGCGCCGAGATCTGCGCGGGCGGCACGGGGGCTGGCGCGGAGGCATTCGCGGCGGCGAGCGCTCCGATTCCCGCTACGGATGCGCCGCCTTGCCCCTCGAGTGCGGCCTGAACGAGCGCGGCGAAGGGACCGGAGCCCGGCGAGAGCATCGGCAGGCCATCGACACCCGTTCCGGCGCTCGCCGCGGGGGTAACGGGAGGCGCGACGGGCGCGGCAGGCTGCGCAGCGCCAACGATGCTGGCGATGCGCTGCTGGACTGAAGCGATATCCGAGAAAATGCCCACGTTCATAGAAGTGTATCGGCAGCTTCGGCGAGGATCCGCAGGCTCCGCCCCGGCTCCGCCGGCTCGGCGCCCTGTTCGAGGAGCGCTCGAAGCGCCGGTTCCGCGGCGACCGCCGCTAAAAGGCGAGGATCTGTGCCGAGAATTCCGAGCGCGCGGGCGTCCGCGCTCCCTGCGAGGAGAGCGAGCCCCTCCCGAACCCGGCTCGCAGCAATAAGGTGCTCCGGGGTTGCGACCGCGTCCATCGTGCGCGAACGGCTCCCCAAAATATCGATCGCCGGGAAGCGCCCGGCATGTGCGAGTGCGGGCGAGAGCGCGATGTGACCGTCGAGCAGCGCCCGCGTCGCATCGAGCAACGGATCCTCAACGTCGGCGGCGAGCACCGTCGCGACCACGGTAATCGAGCCGTGCCGCGTCGCGCCTGCAGCCTCCAACCAACGCGCGAGCGTCGGCACGACGCTCGGCGGCCATCCGCCGCGCCCGAGCGATTCGCCGCGCGCGAGCGCGAGTTCGCGCAACGCGTTCGCGTAGCGCGCGAGGCTGTCGCAGAGCAACAGCACGTGCAGCCCACGCGCGCGGAGATGCACCGCGTGCGCCATCGCAAACTCCGCCGCCGCGACCCACTCGGCGGCGCGATCGTCGCCGGTCGCGACGATGGTGGTCGTACGATCGTCGGTGCGTGCGATCGCGCGTTCGGCTTCGCGCCCGCGTTCGCCGATCGCCGCGTAGATCACCGCTTCGGCGGCGCAACCGCGTGCGATCGTATCGAGCAGCGTCGTTTTACCGATGCCGGCACCGCCGAGAACGCCGATACGCGCACCGCGACCGAAGGTGAGTAAGGCATCGATTGCGCGGACGCCGCTCCATAACGGCCGATCGATCGGCACGCGATCCTGGGGCGCCGGTGCGGCAAAGCCGGGGCGACGGCGCGTACCGCGAATCGGGGCGCCGCCGTCGATTGCATCGCCGCCACCGTTGCAACTCCGCCCGAAGAGCGCGCTCCCGAGAACCGCACGCTCGTCCTGCGGCGCGCCCCGCAACGCACTGCCGGAGCGCGCGCCCTCGGGCGCATCGAAGGGAACGATCGTCGCGCGCATTTCCCGCAGCGCCACGACGACGCCGCGCGCACCGCTCTCCGTGCGAACGCGCGAGCCGAGATGCACGCCGGGTAATTTCGCTTCGATCGTCGCGCCGTTCACCGCGAGAATCTCTCCGCAGCTCACGGCGCGCATGCGTCGAGCACCGCTTGCAAGCGAACGCCGAAGCGCGCGTCGATGCTGCCTTCGCGCAACTCCAAGAGTGCATCGCCCGGCGAGAGGCTCGCGTCTGCAACGCATGGCAACGACGCATCGTTCCATCGCGCGCAGTCCTCGGGGTGGAGGCGCACCCGAAGCGGATCGCCGAGCATCTCTCTGCGAACGCCGGCGAGCACCGCGCCGAGATCGCAGGGGGCGAGCTGCAATTCACGTGCGAGAACGCCCGCCGCAATCTCGCAGAGCAAGCGCTCGCAGGCGGCGTCGAGCGCGTCCTCCAAACGTGCGTGCCAGCGGCGGCACTCGGCAACGGCGCGCTCTCGCGCATCGTCGCACGTTGCGTCCTCGGATATGTCGCCCGTCGCGCCGCGCGCGTCGCGCTGCGATTCTGTGCTCGCAATACCCTCGATCTGCGAGGGCGCTTCAGCGAGCTGCGCGCCCGCGTCGGCACGCGCGAACCAGGCATCGAGTGCGATAAATTCGTCGCTTGCCATGCTAGAAAAACTCCTCGGCGCTCGGCACCAGTGGGCTTCGCGTGCGCGCCATATTGCGCAGAATCGCGGCGCGCTCTTCGGGAGGATAGAGTTCGAGAACCGCGGCGACCGTCGCTGCGGGCAGCGCGGACATCATCGCCGCCGCGGCGTGCGGGGGTTCGTCGCGGAGGGCGCCGCGCAACTCCGTCGGCGCGTAACCGCCGATCTCGCGAGCGCACGGGCGCGAGCGCATGGCGCGCAGCGCGGTGCGCGCCGCCCAACGAAACGGCGAGCGCATCGCACGCAACACCAAGAGCCCGGCGATAAGCGCGACGAGGCTCGGCAATAGCGGCACGATCGCTCCGTAGGCGAGCCACCAGCCATCCCGTGCGATGTGTGGAGCTTGCGTGAACGGCAGCGCCTCCACGACGAGGCGATCTCCCCGGCGCGTATCGATCCCCGCCGCGGCTCGCACGAGCGAGCGAATCGCACCGAGATCGGCGATCCGTCGCGCGTCGACCAAGACCGCGACATCGCGTTGTCGCAAAACTCCCGCCGGGAACGACTCGCGGACGCGTCGCTGCGCGAGGCCACGTTCGCGCTGCGCGCTGGCACGGTCGTACCCCAGGGCGCCCTTGCGGTAACTTTCGCTCGTCGTACGCTCGCTCAATGCGGCGGCACCATACGGAGCGCGGGTGAGCGTCGAAACGCTACGCGTCGCGGGGTCGCGCTCTTCGACGACGCGCACGATGGTGCTGCCTGCGCCGAAGGCGCGATCGAGCGCACTCTGCAGCGTTTTCTGCAACCGCGCACCTGCAGCATCTCCGGCGTTCGCGACCGCATCGAACGCATGCCCGCCATCGTCGAGCAACGTCACCCGTTGCGGCGATAACGCCGACACGCTCGCCGCAACGAAGCGGCGAATCCCGCGCGCTTCGTTCGCATCGATCTGCATGCCGTCGATGCTCCGAATCCGTACGCTCGCCGTCGCCGGGGTCGCACTTTCGTCGGCGAACGAGGCTCGCCTTGCCGGTGCGATAATTACCCGTGCGTCGCGCACGCCGCGCATGCCGCGCAGCGCACGCTCGATATCGCCGGCGAGGCCAACGCGCGTCTGCGCCTCGACGACGCTCTGCGGCGTTAAAACCCCGATCCCGGCGAGTGCCTCGGCACTATCGGCGACGTGCTCGTGCGGAAGCCCCGCAAGCGCGAGCCGGAGCAGCAACCTATTGCGGCTTCCATCGGCGACGATGACGTTCCGATCGATCGGCGTAAAAGGGACGTTCCACGCGGCGAGTTGCTCTTCGATCTCGGCGAGTTGCCCCGGGTAGAGCGGCGATGCAAAGAGCGGGCTGCGCGCGGGGTGGAGCACGATACCGTAGGCCGCGGAAGCAAGAATCGCGAGCAGCGCTACGGCGCCGATCGCGAAACGCGCGCGTGCGTTCAAAGCGTTCCAACGCCCCACCCATGTCGCGAGCGATTCCACCCTACACCTGCATCGTCAGAATCGATTGGAGCGCTTGGGCGGCGTGCTGTACTTCGGCGGCGGCGACTTCGACGGCGACGTCGGCCTTCGCACGTGCGTAGACGGCGTCGCGCAGCGAGCCGGTTCCCGCTGCGAATGCATCCTCGGCTCGCGAACCTGCATGCAGCGTCGCGCCGAGTGCATCGACGATACCCGCAAACGTACTCTGCGTGGGACTCGTCCTCGCCGTGACGGGCGCGACGTCGGGGAGGAGCGGCCGGACGTTCACGGCTGTTCGACGGCGATCGTGCGCTCGATGACGCGCTTGCCGATCGAGAAGAGCGCCGCGTCGGCGGCGTAGGCGCGCGAGGCGTCGAGCACGGCGACCATCTCGGTCACCATATTCACGTCGCGTTTCGGTTCGCTACGAGCGCCGAGAAAACGCAACCGTCGCGCACCGCTGCTATCGCGCAGCAACGAGAAGATTGGGACGCTGCGTGCGTAACGCCCGCGCGGCCCGGCGGCCTGCGCCGCCGCGATGTTGCGCGCGTAGAGGTCGAGCGCACTCCGCTGCGCCTGCATGCCGTCGGCGGCGCTGCCTAAGAGATCAAGGCTCATCGCGCGGCCTTCGCGATCTCGCTCAGGCGCGCGTGCATAGCGGCGAGCAACGCATCGCCGAAGAGTGCGTTCCGCGCGAGCGCGGCCATCGCTCGGTCGCCGGTGCCCCCGGCGGCTTGACTGCGCGCGAGCGCGCTGCGCCCGGCCTCGAGCCCCGCATCGGCGCGGGCAAATCCAGGTTGAAGGGATGCTGCTACGTCAAACATGCGGGCATAGTACCGCCCCAAGATCGACGCGCTATGTCTGCAGCGTTACCGAACCGTAACGCGCGGCAAGCCCGCGCGCGTGCGCGGAATGCCGAGCAGGAGCCGCGTGACTTCGTCGTAATTGGCGATTCCGCTCGCGACGTGATTGCTCTTGAGGTAGTGGTTGTACGTCCCCCACGAAAAGCGCGCGAACGCAACGTTGAGGTTATGCGCGTTGCGCGCGCGAATCGCCGCGAAATCGCTCCAGACCAGCGGGGTGAAGGTGGTTTTTGCGTAACGCGGCAACGGCGGGAGCGCGAAGAGCACGCTCATCCAGCCGGAGTAGCGTGCGATGGGGTCGGGGTCGCGCAGACAGGTCAGCACGCCGATATAGTTCGCTTCATCCTCGCGCGCAAATCCGGCGACGTGCGACCACTCATGTGCGAGATCGAAGGGCACCTCAAACCAGAGAAGGTCGGGAGCGAGTTGCGATTCTAGCGTGAGTGGATTGATAAACCCCTCGGTTCCGTTCAACGCCATGAACGGGCCGACGATCGTCCACTTCGGTGCGCCGACGTGCGGATTCCAGCGATCGCCGAGCGCGCGCACGATCGGGAGCCACGCCGTTCGCAGCGCGGAGCGATCGTATCCGGCGCTCTCGCGCGCGTGCGCTAGGGGCGCTAACGCATTTAACTCGGCGATCGCTTTCACGCGCAACGCTGCCACCGCATGCGGGTTCACCGCCGCTGCATCGAAGGTGCCGATCCGCGCCTCGATCGGAGCGCGCGCGTAATTCCACCCCCACGCGATCTCGAACCATGCGTAGGCGACCAAGAGCACGAGCATCGCATCGAAGAGCCCGCGAAGACCGCGGCGCAACGAGAGCAAGAAAAATGCGGCGAGCGCGAGCACCGCGATATCGCCGAGCGAGAACGGGAACGGTGCGGCGATCGCACGGGCAATATGCTGCCAGACCGGATATCCGCCGTTGACGTAGCTCCGTTCGATCCACGCGGCGCCGGGATGGATGGATGCAACGACGCCCGCCGCGCTCAGAAGAGCGAGGCGGGCGCCGAGGGCAAAGCGCGTCTTTAGCGCTTGCTGAATTGGAAGCGTTTGCGGGCGCGTTTGCGGCCGTACTTCTTCGATTCTTTTTCGCGCGGGTCGCGAGTGAGCAGGCCGTGCTTACGCATCGTGCCCCTGCTGCCTTCATCCATTACGACGAGCGCGCGCGCGATGCCGTGACGAATCGCACCGGCCTGCCCGGTGACGCCGCCGCCTTCGGTCTTCACGATCACGTCGTAACGCGAACGGCTCTCGAGCGCTTCGAGCGGCTGGCAGACGATCTGCTGCAACTGCGGGCGCGGAAAATATTCATCGAACGGTTTGTTATTGACGGTAATCACGCCCTGGCCCAGTGCCATGCGAACGCGCGCTACTGCGCGCTTGCGACGACCGGTCGCCTGAACGAACTCGCTCACGAAATCTCCTCGAGCAGCGATTTCGGCTGCTGCGCAGTATGGGTGTGATCGGCTCCGGGATAGACGCGCAGGCGCGTGAGCTGAACGTCGCGCATGCGATTGGTCGGGAGCATTCCGCGGACGGCCTTTTCGATGAGCCGCTCGGGGTGCTTCTCGTGAATCTGACGCGCCGTCTGGGTGGTGAGCCCGCCCGGGAAACCGCTGTGACGGTGGTAGACCTTCTGCTCCCATTTGTTCCCGCCGAGCTCGATCTGCTCGGCGTTGATGACCACGACGTGGTCGCCGGCATCGATGTGCGGGGTCCAGGTGGGCTTGTGCTTGCCCGAGAGGGCGCGCGCGATCCGCACCGCGAGGGTGCCTAAACGCTGCCCGGCGGCATCGACGATAAACCAATCGTGCGTTGCCTGCGCCGTAGTCTGTTGGTAAGTCCGCATATCGAGGCTTCCTAGAGTTCGGGGTGAAGGGACAAGAAGGGAACCGCCGCGGGGCTAGCCCGCGACAACCTCCGGATTCTACCCGGGAACAGGGGCAGCGTCAAGCGCCACGGCGGCAGGGAGCCCCGGCTAGCTCGAGGGAAACAGGTGTGTCCTGCCATTTCTCTACCGTGGTGCATAGTCGCCTACGGCAGCGTGGAGCCAAGCAAGCGCGTCGTCGTAACGAGCGGTTGCGCGGAGAACGTTCTCGCGAGCGTCGGCCAACGTCGCGAGTGCGTCCAGGACCTCCAGTTCGATGCCCTTGCCCGCACGAGCGCGCAGATCGGCGACGTGCTTGTCGATCTTCGCGTTGCGTAATTCGGAGTTTGCCGTGGTGAGGTTCCGTCGCGCAGCCTTCAGATCGCTCGACGCATCGAGAACGTCGGCACGTGCCTGCAGTCTCGTGCGAGCCAAGGCGATCCGCGTACGGTCGTACTCGAGTTGCGCGAGTCGAACCTCCGCTCCGCGCGACCCACCATCGAAGAGCGGGAGTGAAGCCGTTATGCCAATTTGCGCCCCGGCATTACCTAACGCCGGATTCGAGGTGCCGTTATAGCTCTGCGCGGTGGCAGAGATCGTCGGCAGATATCCATCGCGCGCGGCAGCCACGCGTTCGCGCGCAGCGAGAACGGAGCGCGCGGCGGCAAGAACGTCGGGACGCTGCGCGTACGCCTTCCGCTCGAGTTCGGCAACGTTGAGAGCGAGCGTCGGCGAGGGAGTACCGAGCGCGAGAATTGGTTTGGAGGCGACATCGAGGTTCAAGAGGACCTCGAGTTCGTGAACGGCACGCACCGCCTCAGCACGCGCGTCTCGTTCCGATTGTTGCGCCTGCGCGAGGGCCGCCTCGTCGCGCGCGATCAGGTATCGCGGTGCCGCACCGTTTCGTACGCGTTCTTCGGTGAACGCAAGATGCGACCGCTGATCGCGGAGATCGATCGCGCGCTGCTCTACGACCGCCCGAGCGAGCGCCGCCGCATCGTAGGCAACGACGGCCTCGCGAACGGCCCGGTTCACGGCCATCGCCGAGGTCGCGCGGGCTGCAAACGCGCTCGAGCCGGCAGCGCGAGCGGCCGCCCACGCCTGCGGAGCAAAGAGCGGCACGCTCACGTTCAGCGATGCATACACCTGTCGGGCCGCCGGCATTCCGAGTTGCGTCAGCGTCGATTTCATGGTGGTTTCGCTCACCGAAACCTGCGGAAGCGCCTGCGATCGTTCGGAGCGTGCGCGCTCTGCGGCGATTTCGGCGCTTAACGTCGCCAGGCGCGCATTAAACGACCTGCGCGCTCGTGCGACGACTTGGGCTTCGGCGAGCGTACCGTTCCATTGCAAAGGCTTCGCCGACAACGGCGAAAGCACGAGCACATTTGCAACCAAGAGGGCAACCGCAACGCAAACGCTCCTACGCATCGATTGCCTCCAATGCTGCCGCCCCGGTGCGCGGCCGACGCAATAGCGTGTGATTCCACCATTCTGGGAGATCGTCGAACAGATCGTGCAGGACCGGCACGACAAAGAGCGTCAGCACCGTCGATATCGAGAGCCCGCCGATAATGACGGTCGCAAGCGGAGAGTAGGCATCGATACCGGTCTTCGGAAAAAATGCGACCGGCACCAGCACGATCAGGCTGACGATCGTCGTCATGAGGATCGGCTGTAACCGTATCGGGCCGGCATAAAGAATTGCATCGCGGCGTTTCATCCCTTCTTTACGCTTGCGAAGAATCAGATCGAGCAAAAGAATCGCGTTACTCACCGCCATGCCATTGGCAACGACGATTCCGAGAATCGACACGGTCGAAAAACTTTGATGTGCCAGTAGCAACGCAACGAACATCCCAAGCAGCTGTAGTGGAATCGAAAACAGCATGACGAGCGGTTGAACCAACGAGCGGAACTGGGCGACGAGCAGCAAGAACACGAACAAAACGGCTACCACCATCGCACCGAGCAAACGATTGAAACTTATCGCCATTTCGGTCATATCGCCGCGCATCTCCATTCCGTACCCGCGCGGGAAGGCCACGGCCGTCATACCACGCCGCAGGATGTTCATATCCAGCGTCATCTCGCCGGGCCCGCCGCGCCGATAGAAGCCGAGCACCGATACTCCGTTTTGTAGTCCATCCCGCTCGATAAGCGATGGGCCGACGCTGCGCTCGACGTGCGCGATTGCGTCGAGCGGCACAATCTGGCCGTTTTCCCCGACGATCTGTACCGCAGCGATATCGTTCGTGCGCCGGCGCTGCCCCTTAGCATAACGTACGAGAATCGTATCGTGACGGACGTTGGGTGGATTGAAGTACCCCGTCGTTAACCCGCCGTGCAGCGCATAATACGCCTGCTCTTGAACGTCGCGCGGCGTGAGGCCGATCTGCGATGCACGCGTTCGATCGACGATGAGATCCTGCTGCGGCTGGGTATAGGACGAACTCGTGGAGACTTCGTAGAGCCCGGGAATCTCTTTTGCCTGCCGCGCGACAATATCTGCTAAACGGTAGAGTTCCTTGCGATTGGGGCCGTAAACGAGCATCTCGACCGGCGCATCGTTACTCGCCATGACGTCGGCCCCCATCTCTTTGAGCTCGAGGCGTCGAATACCGGGAATCGTCGTCGTTGCGCGCGCGTAAAGTGCATCCATGAGCTGCCAGATCGACCGATGCCGCTGCCCCTTTTGCTTGAACGTAATCATATACGATGCGTCGTTCGCGCCGTTCATCGGCCCGCCCGTAAAATAGTTCCCGCCGCTCTCCTCACCGATCGATGCCGAGACGCGTTCCACATCCCGATTCTTCAAAAGCAGCGCTTCGAAACGCCGACTTGCACGATTGGTGGCGGCAAACGACGTGCCGGGCTCCATCTCTAGAAATCCATAGGCTTGCCCCGTATCCGCGAGCGGCATCATCTCCTGGCCGATGAAGGGCAGCAGCGAGATGCCGAGATAGGTGAGCAGCGCCGCTCCGGCAAGCACGAGCCCGCGGTTCTCCAAACTCCATGCGAGTCCACGCCGATACGCCGCATCGAGCTTTCTTAGTGCCGCTCGCGCCGGGCGCAACACCCGCGATACCGCCGCATCGAGGCGTGTGCGCAACGGCGAACGTCGATCCGTACTCTGGAACAAATGGGCCGCAAGTAACGGCGTGAGCGTTACCGAAACCAACAATGATGCTATGAGGGCAAAGATAATCGGCCAGACCAGGCCGACGAACATGATTTGTGTGATACCGCCGCTCGCGAGCAACGGAACGACCGCAAGGGCCATGACGCCCGTCGCAGCGGCGATCGGTACGATCACCTCCATCGTACCATCTATCGCTGCGCGGACCGGGGATTCGCCTGCATCGAGTTTTCGGTGGACCGAATGTATGACGACGATCGAGTCATCGACGAGTCGCCCAATCGCCAACAGCAGGCCGATGAGCGTCGAACTGTTGATGGACAGATGCATCGGCACGAAGAGCGCGACGGCAAGCGCGAGACAGGTCGGAATCGTCGTAAGGACGATGAGCGTTGCGCTCACATCTTCGAGAAAGACGAGCAAGACGATCCCTGCCAAGAATACGCTCACGATCAACTCTTCGAGCATATTGCGGGTGAGGTCGTGAACGAAGCGCGAGTTATCGTATGCACGTGAAAAATGCAAGCCCGGGTGTTCGGCTTCAATGTTCTTGATGCGCTCCATGACCGCAGCGATAACCTGCGGTGAGCTCGCGTTGGGGTCCTGGACGATCGACAGTTCGACCGCGCTCTTGCCGTTAAACCGGTATGCTGCGCGCACTTCGGCAGCACCGTCGCTCACCGCCGCGACATCGCGAACGTAGATCGTTCGGCCAGCTTTCGTGACGATCGGATAATCGGCGACGTTCTGCGCGGATGTGGCACGTTGATCGCCGCGAACCGGCGTTTCGTAGCCGCCGCCGGTAATCGTCCCGGCGGAGCGACTCGCGTTTTGAGCGTCGATTGCATCGGCGACGGCGAGAATCGAGAGGCGATCGGCCACAAGGGCGTCACGATGTACGTTTACGCGAAGTTGTCGTTGCAATCCGCCAAAGGGGAAGGCAACCTGAACTCCCGGTACGCCTTTGAGATCGTCGACCACGGTGTTGGCAACGAATTGCCGCAACGCCACCGGATCCCAACCCGTTCCTGTGACTGCGAGTTGGAGCACCGGGGTATTGAGCGGATCGACCGGCACCACATAGCTGGGTTTGAGATTTGCTCGATCGTACGGAAGATCTCCCTCGGCCTGCTTTGCGAGCTGTTCCACGTTGACGAGCGCTTGCTGCATGTTCGCGCCGTAATGAAACTGCAAAGTGACGGTGGATATCCCTTGTTGCGAGTACGAGCGTATGTACCGCACGCCTCGCAGATCGGTCATGCGTTCTTCGATTGGTTTGGTGAAGTACGTTTCGACTTCTTGGGGCGAGTAACCAGGCGTCATCGTGATAACCGAGATCAGCGGGCTCTGCACGTACGGCATCATGCGCGAAGGAAGCAAAAAGAGCGCTGCGGCGATCGCGCCGATGACGATCGCGACGAATGCGGCGAAGATCGTATAGGGGTTGCGCAGCGCCCAAGCCGCGACGCTCCGCTCGGCATCCTCGACGCGCTCGATCACGGCCTCACGCTCGCAATCGACTGCCCTTCCTCCAGCTCGGGCGCGCCGGTTACGACGACGCGCATCCCGGAGCGAAGGTTACCGCTGACGCGGGCCTCGGTTCCGGTATCGGAGAGTACGCGTACCGGAACGCGCTGTGCCCTGCCGTTTGCATCGACCCAGAGTGCGATCGTCGCTCCTCCGACGAGTGCGGCCGAAGGAACCGCATAGGCATTTCGCTGGGCGGAGAGTGACGGGTGGAGAATGACATGCACGAAGCTGCCCGCTTGATACCGATCTCCGGGGTTTGCCACGATCGCCTCGGCGAGCACGGTATGTGTGCCTCGCTCGACGACGGGCGAGAGTGAGGTGACTCGCCCGTGCAGCACCACGCCACCACCGAGGAATACATCGATCGGCGTTCCTTTTCGGAGACCCGCAAGAGTTTGCTGCGCTATTTGCGCGCGAACGCGCAGCCGGCTCACGACGGCAACTTGTAAAATCGCCGTCCCTGGTTCGACGAAGACGCCTGGATCGACCAAGCGCTTCGTGACGACGGCATCGTTCGGCGCGACGACCTCCGTGTATCCCGCTAGAACGCTCCGCGCGCGCGCGTTTGCAGCCGCCTGCACCACTTGAGCGCGCGCCGCGCCAACCGACGCATTTGCGCCGGCGACCTTTGCCAGCGTCGCCGCGTATGACGACCGAGCGGCGGAGGCTTGCGCCCGTTCGCTCTGGTATTCTTGGACCGAGACGGCGCCCGCCTGCAACAACCTTTTCTCGCGTACGATCTCGGCATTCCAGTAACGCAGGTTTTCGCGTTTTGCCGATAGATCGGCACGCATCGCAGTAGCATCTTCCTGCGCGGAGATGCTTTGATTTCGCGCGATCTGCTTGGCCGCTTCGGCGGCTTGTGCATTGACCTGCAATTCCGGCTCGCTTAAACGTGCGACGACCTGACCCGCGCTCACGCGACTGCCGGTATAGGCGTGGAAATCGGTAAGAACCCCAGCCGTGCGCGCGACGAGATTTTGGACAAAGTACGGTTCGAGCTCCGCGGGTGCGGCGATCGTCGCGCCGTTGCGCGCACGCGCTATCGTCGCCAACGTGACCGGGACCGGCGCCGAACCACGCGCATTCCCCATCGACGCCATCGAACCCGTGCTCGCGGCATACCTCGATTGCGCGAATGCGATTCCGAGAACCACGACGCTCGCAACCAAAACCATGCCGATGCTCGCCGGGCGACGGTCGCGCGCGAGCACGAGCGCGCCGATGAGGATCGTTGCGATCAGTGCAAAGCTCGCATCGCGCCATGCGCTCGCGTCGTCGCTCGCCTTCGCCCCCATGCCTGCCATCGCACCGCCGGAGGCCGCATCGCTCGCCGCGCCGTTCGCCGCGCTTGAAGCGGGCATCGGCTTTATTCTCGTCCTCGTCGTCTTCGTTGCCGGAGCCACGGACAGATTCGCGACAACGCTTCCGACGAGCGCGCCCGATACGTTCACCCGTACCCTCCACGCCGTGGCAGCGTTAAAGTTGACGGCAAAACGCCAGGCGTCGTGACGCCCGGGAACCGGTACCGCGCTGCCGCTGGGCCCGTCCATATTCATCGACGGCATCAGCGTGCTGTAGCGAACCTTGACTCGCGACAAGCGCGCCGCCGAGAGGCCGGCGACCGTAACCGTGAATCTCGTGGCCCCGATGTGAGGCGGGTCGGGTGACGTAACGATGGTGATGCGCGCATTCCCAATCATCGCATGAATCGGCGCGGCGAGGGCGTAGGCACATTGAAGTGCCAAGATGATTGGCACTAACGCGCAAAAAAAAGTAACCCGGCGATTCATCCTATCAACCTCGAAGTCGTGCAAGCGAAGAAAAACTCACCCAGCATCGGTGTGGCGACGCCGAGGGCAAACATGAGAGCGAGCGCTCCCGTGACGTAGGTACGACGCCACCTATTTTCCGAGATGCCGCATTCCGGGCGGAGTAAGGCATCGAGCCGTCCGTGAATGGCGTTCCGTTCGGCAAAGGCTAGCGCACCCATCGGAGCGTGCAGCGCTCCACCACGCGCGACGCAAAGCAACGCCGAGGCGAGCGCCGTTCGGTCGACATGGGCAATCGCGTTTTCATCGGCGCAGAATTCGCGAGAGAAACGATAGATGTCGACGATATCGCCGACGGGGAACGGAACGAGATCGGTAAGAAACGAGAGCCATGAAGCAATCGAATGGTCGTTGCGGTCGATATGCGCTCGCTCGTGATGGAGCGCCGCCGTGAGTTCACCCTCGTCGAAGTGGTGCAACGCAAACGAAGAGATATAGACGGCCAAATGCGGCGCATTCGCAACGAAGACCAAACACCTGCGATCGTCGGGGAGTTCATAGAGGGTGACGCCCACAGCTCGTGCGACCGCTGCGGCGCGCCCTTGCGCGGGCAGTGCTCCGCCAAGGAGCGTTGCGAGTTCGCGCCTGCGCACAATAGCGCGCGTCGCTGCGCGCGCGAATGCGAATAAGAGGAGCCCAAGCAGTAGCGCGTAGAGCACCTTCCCTGCAGGCATCTCCAAGCACGGCGATGTTGGGCCGATCGCCAACCCGAACGAGACGAGAATGAGAAACAACGCGCCGGGCATAGCGGCCGCAAAGGCAGCGGCGCTCGCCTGCCGAGGGCGATCGTCGTGCATTGCAACAATCGCCGGCCCGAGGATCCGAACGCCCAGCCATGCCAACGGAGGAATGACGATCGCGGCACAGAGCGAAGTGAATACCGCACCGGAGAGAATGCATTGTACGACAACGGAGGCAACGTGACTCATGGCGACTTCAATGCAGATCGCCGTAGCTCGAGAAGATGTTCGAATTCTCGAAGCGATTCGTCGTCGGAGGCGAGCGTCTCCGCTAAGTTTGCAATGAGCGGGCTTCGGTAATTGCGCATCAGGCCGGTGAGAACGCCGCCGACGATTCGCTCTTCGAATTGCGCGCGCGTCAGCACTGCGGTAAACGCGTTCGCCTTGCCGCGCGAGCTTTTCGTCAGATGCCCCTTTTCGGTCAGCGTGTTGAGCGTCGTTTTCGCCGACGAATAGTGAACGCTGTGTCCATCACGCGCGAGCCGCTCGACAATCTCGGCGACCGTCGCCGATCCACCGATCTCCCACAGCGCGTTGAGAACCTCGCTTTCGAGCGGTCCCAAGACTGCGGCCGAGCCGCCAACACTCGGGCGAAATATGTTCCCTGCCATCTGCCAAGGACGTTAGCACTTCTGCTCCCCGAGGTCAACGCTCTAAAACGGCCACTGCTCTAAAACGGCCACTGCCCCAGCCCCCGCCGTTCGACGAGCACCTTCGCGAGGTGCAGCCACAGCGAGGGTGGGCGGAGGGCGATCGCCGGAGTCGGCTCGGCGAAGAAGTTGCCCGACCCCATCGCCGCTTTCATCCCCCCCGTCTCTACAAAGCAGGCACCATGGCCGTCGAACATAGCGAGCACTGGCTTGCCGTGCCATTCCGCAACGAGATTGCGGGCGACGATTTTTGCCTGCGCGTAGGCAAAGACGCCGGCCTTCGGCAGAGGTTTCCCCATCTGCAGCGCGATCGTTGCATTATCTCCGATTGCATAGACGCTGGCGAAATCCGTCTGGAGCGTCGCCCGATCCACCGGGATCCAGCCGTTCTCGCCGACGAGCCCCGAGGTCGCAAGCACCGAGGGGGGGCGATGCGGTGGAACGTACGCGAGCAAGTCGTATTCCTCGGTAGAACCATCGGTGAACGTCACAACTTTCATGGCGGGATCGGCGGAGAGAATCTGTCGATTCGGTGTGTAAACGATCCCCTTCTCCCCGAGCATTGCAACGACCGCAGCAGATACGGGAGCGCCCGCGACCGCCATTGGGGCCGCCTCCGAAGCGTACATGTCGATCTCGCTCCGCCGGCGCAAACCGCGCTTGCGCAGTAGTGCATCGATGAGAAGCGCGGCTTCGTACGGAGCTGCGGGGCACTTATAGGCGGGGCTCGCCGTCAGCACGAGAATTCTTCCGCCCGGAAAGGCGGCGAGCGCATCTCGAAGTGATTCGGCACCGGGGAGTGTATAAAAATTGTGCCCGGCTTGCGCGAGCCCGGGAATACTCTCCGGCGCTAGGGCGGCGCCGAGCGCGACGACGAGCGCATCGGCACTCATCATGCCCCGCCCGTCCAGAGCGATCGTACGGGAAGCCGGATCGATCGATCCGATGTTTCCTCGGAGGAACTCGACGCCCGAACGTACGAGCTCGCGCACGGGACGGTGGATATCCCTCGCCCGGCGCTCGCCCACGGCGAGCCATAAGAGCGATGGAGCAAACAGAAATCTCTCGCTCCGATCGATCAGGAGAACGCGATCGTTTTTCGCGCAGCGCCTTCTGATTTCGTTCGCAGCGGCGATCCCGCCAGTTCCTGCCCCCAACACGATTGCGGTGTGTGCCATTTTCAAAACACCAAGACTTTATCGGCCGCGATTGTCCAACCCGTCAGCTCATCCATGGAACTTCGCTGCGACCCTTCAACGAGCTCGCCGTCGGAAATTCCACGCGCATCGATACAGGAGCCGCAGACGCCGACCACCCCGCCATGACGGAGAACGTTGCGAAGCATCACCTCAATATTATAATATCCGGTCGGCACTTTTTGGCCGCGCTTCGCACACGCAACGCCGTCGCCGATGAGAAAGACCTGCGCGCTTTCACCTTTCATCGCGAGCGTGATCGCCAACCGCAAGCCGTTGTAGCTACGCTCGGTTCCGTATGGTGGATCGTTCAAAACAAACAAGTTCGTCACGTACGTTTATTCTTTCGGTGGTGATGTGTAAGCGAGCGGAAGGCCGGCATTGCGCCATTCCAGCACGCCGTCGGGGAGGCGAAGCACGTCGAAACCGTGCTCGCGAAGCAACGTCGATGCTTGAAGCGAGAGCACGCAATACGGCCCACGACAGTACGCAACGATCTGCTTGTTACGTGGTAGCGACGCCATACATCGTTCCAATTCATCCATCGGAATGGAGCGCGCATGCGGTAGGTGTGCGTGTTCGTACTCACTCTTTGGGCGAACGTCGAGGACGACGATCTCTCCGCGACGCGCCTTCCCCAAGAGCACGTCCCTATCGTAGGCAACCATCGTTTCACGATCGTCGAAGTAGCACTTCACGACACGTTCGATCTCCGCAAAGCGCCTTTCCGCCATCGCTCTGGTAGCGAGCCAATACTCGCACACGCTCTCGTCGGCGATCGAATAAAATATCCGTTTCCCCTCGCGACGTGCCGTCACTAGGCGGCTCGCGAAGAGAACCCTCAGGTGAGCGCTTGCATTCTTAACATCGAGTTGGGCGTGTAACGCCAACTCCTCGACGCTTTTTTCGCCTTGGCAAAGTACGTCTAGAATCTCCAGGCGTTTCGGACTACTGGTTGCCTTCCCGATTCGGGCGAAGTGCTCGTACAGCGTGTCCTTCAGTCGTCGAGGGCCGGAGATCGCGTTTGTTTTCACTCTAACATTCTATTGCTTAATAGAATGTTAGTCAACGCTATCCTCGCTCTGAAAGATAGGGATGCCCTCGTCGCCCATTTTCAGAGCAGCGATGAGGTATCGGGGCGTCCCTCGGCCAGATCGTCGACGAGCCAGCGGGGGCGGAGCGGTACCCGCTCCTCGATTGGATGCTGCGGCCAACCAAAGCTCGCCCGAAAAGCGTGGTAGGCCGGAGATGACGGGATCGGAAAGCGGTCGAATATGCGTCGCCATCCCGAAAAAAGCGCGAGCGTCCCCGGTTCGGGGAGCAGCCCCATGTCCCAGGCGGCGCAGATGCGCGCGATATAATCGGCGCAATCTTCATCGCGCTCGAATGCCGAGGGCGGCTCGCGATCCGGAAAGACGCTTCCGTCGATAGCCGTCATTCCTTCTCCTCCTCGCCCTGAAGCGGAGAAGCACCTGCGAACACCTCTCGAAACCACCGTCGCGTTTCAAAAAGGCGATCGCGATCCGTCGGCGCGACCCCCGAGAGCGGATTTCTCAATTCAATCGCCGCTAAATGGCGAAGGACTTCGCGTTTCGCATCGGCCGAGGACTCGCCGGGATTTTTCTTCCCCCAGAGTTCCCACATCGCCTCAACCGTGCTGAGCCCACTATCGCAGGCCGCTCGTACGTCGAGAAAATCGCGCGGAGCACCGCGCGCGACCAACGCCGTCATTTTGCTCCCAAGCGTATCGGCGAGCGATTCGAGTTTGAGATTCCCCCACGAACTACGAGAGGGTGCCGCAAGCTCGATGTCGCGCGGCGCAACCTGGAACGAGAAAACGGTGCGACCATGCTGTTGGAGATCGAATGAGTGCATCTCACCCGCACGGGTCTTTCGGCGACGCAAAGTGAGGGCGTGCCTCTCGGCGACGGCAGCAAGAGCGGCCTCGATGGCCGTCAGCGCGGCCGGATCGCTCGATTCGCTCCACCAGGCGTCGATATCGTGGGTAGGTCGCAAATCGACATAGTGCTTGAGGGCTATGCCCCCACCGATGACGAGCGCGTCGGCACGTGCATCTCGCCCCAGAACATCGAGAACCTCGCTCTCGATCGGGCCGAGTGAGGCCGGGCGCTGCGGTTTGAACGCTTCCGTCATACCGAAAGTATATCAGAGCTCGCTCGTCGACCTCGGGCAGCCCCGCATCCGCCGAATCACGAAGATGCTGTAGAGCACGACCGCTAGGAGCCCCGGGAGGGTGAGCGCGAGCGTTCTCGCCAGGCCGACCGGCCCCGAGCCGGCGTTCGTGATATCGATCCCGCCGCTCCCCGCCGGGAAGGCCGGCAGCAGGTAGGGGTACATCGTGCTCGCCGCCGCGAGCACGAGCGAGACGAGAAAGAGGGAGGATGCGGCAAAGGCAAGCCCCGGCTTCCCGACCCGTGAGAACCAATGCACCCCGCCGAGCGCGAGCAGCGAGAGCACGACGAGCGGTGCCGAGCGCATCGGAGCGCCGACCGCCACTCCACTTCGCAAAGCAAGGCTCGCGAGCGTCGTCGCGCAGTAGAGCAGCAGCACGCCCCACCAGAGCCGCGAGAGCAGGCGCCGCGATCGTTCCGCGAGTTCGCCGTCGGTGCGCAAGGTGAGGAATGCGAGGCCGTGCTGCGCGAGCGCGAGCAGCGCGAAGATGCCGACCGCGAGCGCGTAGGGGTTGAGGAGAAAGGCAAATCGCCCGAGGAAATAGCCGTTTGCGTCGAGCGGCAGGCCGCGGACGAGGTTGCCGAGCGTAACGCCGAAGAGCACTGCAAGCAGCGCGCTCGCACCGGTAAAGGCGGTATCCCAGAAGCCATGCCAGAGCTCGCTCGCAAAATGATTCCGCAATTCCAGCGAGATACCGCGAAACATCAGCAGCCAGAGCACGGTGGTAAACGGCAAGTAGAACCCGCTAAATGCCGAGGCATAGGCGCGCGGAAAGAGCGCGAAGAGCAAGCCACCCGCAACGATCAACCATACTTCGTTGCCGTTCCAGAACGGGCCGATGCTCTCCATCGCCGCAGCGCGCTGTGCGCTCCCGCGCGCGACGAATGGCGCGATGGCGCCGACGCCAAGATCGTACCCATCGAGAACTGCGTAGATCGCGATCGCCGTCGCAAGCAGCGCGAATGCAGCGACGTTCATACCTCACCCTCCTGCGTTGCGTGCGTCGCAACGTTCGGGCCGAGCCCAATTTCGCGCAGCACGAAGAGTAGAAAGAGCAGGCCGAGCAAGAAATACATCCCCGCGAAACCGATGAGCGTAAAGATCGTCTCGCCGGCGGCGACGTTGGTCGAGGCCGCAGCGGCGGTGCGCATCACGCCGTAGATCACCCACGGTTGTCGCCCGACCTCGGTGACCACCCAGCCGGCTTCGTTCGCGATATACGGAAACGGCATCGCCAACATCAACACCCAGAGCAGGGGACGAAAACCCATTAAACGGCCGCGCCACAACAGCAATACCGAGAGCGCCGCAATCGCGATGAAGATCGTTCCGAGCCCGACCATGACGTGATAGGCATAATACGTCAGCGCGACCGGCGGCCACAGCGTATCGGCGTACGCTGTCAGGCCCTTGACGTTCGCCGTGAAATTACCGTAGGCGAGAAAGCTGAGAACGTTCGGTACGATAATGGGATCGATCAGTTCGCGACGTTGCGTATCGGGCATGCCGATAATCGCCAGCGGCGCACCGTTGGTTGAGTGGAAGAGCCCTTCCATCGCCGCGAGTTTCACCGGCTGATATTTCGTTACGTCGGCGCTGTTGCGATCGCCGGTGGGGAAGATCACCAGCACCGATGCAACGAGCGCAACGAGAACGCCGAGCCGAACGTAACGGCGGCCGTCTTCGAGATCGCGCCCCGCTAAGAGATAATATGCGCCGACACCCGCGACGATGAACGCCCCTGCAACGAGCGCTCCTACCAGAACGTGCGCGTACTGCCACCAGGCAAACGGAGAGAACAACAACGCACCGATATCTGCGAGCCGAATGCTTCCGTCGCTCGCCACGCGATAGCCGACCGGGTGCTGCATCCACGCATCGGTCGCGACGATAAAGAAGCCGGAGAGCCACGAACCGATGCCGACGAGCGTCGCCGACCAGGCGTAGAGTTTCGCCGAGACGCGTCGCCGTCCGTAGAGCATGATGCCGAGAAAGACCGACTCGAGGAAGAACGCGTAGACGCCCTCCATCGCCAGCGGTTGCCCGATCACCGCACCCGCCTTCGCCGAGAACGGCGCCCAATTCGTACCGAACGCGAACTCCATCGGGATACCCGTGACGACACCGATGGCAAAATTGACCGCGAAGATCTTCGTCCAAAAGACCGAGGCGCGCCGAGCGACTTCATCCTCTCCTCGTGAGGCCCGCCAGGCGAACCAAGCGATGAAGGGCGCGAGCCCGATCGTTGCGATCGGGAAAAGGTAGTGGAACATCACGGTGAACGCGAACTGGATGCGATCGGCGACGACGGCGGTTCCCAATGGCGAGCCCTCCTCATTCGACTCTACTGCGATCGATGAGCGCCCGCAAGCAGGCGTCCGGCGAACTTTCGACAACGCGCGCTCGTACAAGTCGCGAGGACATCAACACACGTGAATATTTTCAGCACCCATAC
>JABEUX010000118.1 GCA_013044185.1 Vulcanimicrobiota bacterium
ATGACGTTACAGGAGTTGCGCCCAGAGGAAGTGCCGATCAACTTTCTCAATCCGCGCCCCGGCACGCCGTTTGGATCCTACTCGCTGCTCGAACCGAGCGAGGCGCTGCGCTTCGTGGCGATGGCACGGCTCGCACTCCCGGCATCGCTGATTCGTTTTGCCGGCGGACGCGAAGTAACGCTCGCGGGGCTACAGGATCTCGGCATGCGTAGCGGAGCGAGCGGCATCGTCCTCGGAGATTATCTCACGACCGGCGGGCGGGCCGACGCGGAGGATTTCGCTATGCTCGATCGCTTGGGCTTCGAAGTTCTCGCTTAGCGACTCGTCGAGACAAAGCCGAAGATGGATCAGCAGCAAACGCCCTATTTTCAGGTGTTGATGGATTACGTCGACGCCGGCGTCATTCCGTTTCACACGCCCGGGCACAAACAAGGGCTTGGAATGGATGCGGCGTTTCGCGAATTCGTCGGCGATAACGTCTTGGCGATCGACCTCACCCAGATACGCGGCCTCGACGATCTCCTGCAACCGACCGAGGCGCTGGTAGCGGCGCAAGAGCTCGCCGCCGAGGCGTACGGCGCCGATCAATCGTTCTTTCTTATTAACGGTTCGACGAGCGGCAACCAATGCATGATGATGGCCGCGCTCAATCCCGGCGAAAAAATAGCGCTCCCGCGCAACGCGCATAAGAGCGCGATGGGCGGATTGATCATGAGCGGCGCGCAGCCGATTTGGATGCAGCCGGAGGTCGACCAAACGCTGCACATGGATCATACGGTAACGCCCGAAACGGTGCGCGCGACGCTCGACGCACACCCCGATACGCGCGCGGTCTATATCGTCAGCCCGACCTACTACGGCGTCGCCGCCGATCTCGAAGGCATCGCCGCCGTCGCGCACGAGCGCGGCATTCCGTTGCTCGTCGACGAAGCATGGGGCCCGCACTTTCATTTTCACCCGGCATTGCCGCTCTCGGCGATGCAGGCGGGCGCCGATATGTGCATCAACTCGACGCACAAAATGCTCGGATCGCTCTCCCAGACCGCGATGTTGCACGTACGAGGGAATCGCATTCGGCTCGACCGTTTGAAGGCAGTCTACAAACTCTTTCTTTCGACGTCGCCGAACCTGGTGCTCGTCGCCTCGCTCGACGTTGCCCGGCGGCAGATGGCAACTGAAGGGAGCGCCCTGCTCTCGCGCACGATTGAGCTAGCGAACGACGCCCGCGCTCGACTCAACGAAATCAACCACGTGTACTGTTTCGGCGAAGAATTGCAGGGGCGCCCCGGAGTCTTCGACCTCGACCCGACGAAGGTGACCGTGACGGTGAAAGATCTCGGCTACACGGGCTATGAAGCCGAAGAGATTTTACGCCGTCGCTATAACGTGCAAGTCGAACTCGCCGATCTCTTCAACATGCTCGCGCTCTTTACCATCGGTACCTCGCAAGAGGCCGCCGACGCGCTCGTGAACGGCGTGAGCGAACTCGCTCGCGAGGATCGTCCACTCGATATCTTCTCTCCGTCGGGAGTTTTGGAGCGGCGATTGAAGAGCTCGAGTTATCTTTTGCCCTCGATCCCGCCGACCCGCATGCTCCCGCGCGATGCCTTCCTCGCCGAAACCGAGTTCGTTCCCTTTCGGAACAGCAAGGGCCGGATCTGCGCCGAGGTGATCACGCCCTATCCGCCGGGGATTCCCGTGATTTCGCCGGGAGAAGAGTTGACGACCGAGATCATCGAATACTTATTGTTGGAAAAACGGGCCGGCACGAAGATGCAAGGCCCATACGACGACGAGTTAAAGTTCATTCGCGTCGTTCGCTAAAACGGTTGGAGGTTCGGGAATGCCTTTTTGCTCTCAGTGCGGTTCGGGTGTCAGCGGCGAGCACTGCTCGAATTGCGGGACCGAAAACCCGCACTTTCGCGACCCGAATGCCGAACCGGAGATCGCTCTCGCGCAGGTATCGGTTGCCCCGGTCGAGCACGAACGCGCGCGTCCCTGGCCTTTGATCGAGAGTTCCCTCGCGCTCGCGTGGCCGCGCCTGCGGAAGAATATGCTGTGGTTCGTGATTCTTGCAGCGCTCTATATGCTTGGAATGGCGTATATGCTGCCGTTGACTTCGTCGACGGCGCACCCGCCGAGCACGCCGGCGGCGCTGGGGCATTTTTACGAACAACTCGCGCCGCTCATGTTCACCTCGCTCGTTACTTCTTTCGTGATTATGTTGTTGAGCTTGGGCGAAGCGGCACGAGCGCGCATCGCCGAGTTCCGTTGGACGCCGGCTTCGGTCGCCGGACTGCTGGGTTGGTCGCTGCTCGTCGGCGTCGGCGCGATGTTTGCGGTATCGATCGTTTTGTTGATCGTCCTCGTTCCGACGCTGATCCTTATGCTCTCGCATGCAGGCGTCCCAACGGCGAAGGCTGCGGCGAGCCCCGCGGTCGTCGGCGTCACTCTCGCCATCATGTTCCTGACGATGATTCCGATGGGAATCTGGCTCGGCACGAAGATTACACTGCTGGCGCCTTCCTACGTGCTCGGCGAACGATCGAACCCCATCGGCGCCTCGTGGAAGCTGACCGACGGCTATTTCTGGGAGACCTTCGGTTTCTACGCACTCTATATGCTCGTCACTCTCGGCATTTTGATCGTCGCTCTCGGTATCGGCAAGCTCCTCGCGTCGCTCACGCCCCTCCTCGCTCTGGTCGGCAATTTGCTGGAGTTCGCCGGGGCGATGTGGCTACACTTTGCCATCGCAGAGGGCATGGTTGCGTGGGCCGTGATGCTCCGTGAAGCAAAAGCCGCGGGGCGGCAGGGGTGAGGATGACCTGTGGATAACCGATAAAAAACGTCTTCTGGAGGAAGTGAGGGCTCGCCACTTGGCGCTGAAAGCCGAATCCGTTTCCCCAAACTGGGAACTGACCCAACTCCTCGACATCTTCCCGCTCCCCATCCGGCAATCACTCGTGCGGCTCCCGCACCTGGAAACGATCATCGAAGTCGTTCTCGACCTAGGCCGCGCCCCCGAGGCGCGCTTCGAGAGCGACTTTGTTTATCTCTCCGAGACGCCGGTCTCGCCTGAGGATATCGCGCACGTCTGTTCGCGCATCTCCGGCTTCGGCGCCGACAATCGAGCGGGTATCGAACAGACGTTGCATCGTATTAGCGCGATCCGCAACCGTACCGGAAAAATCGTCGGGCTCACCTGCCGCATCGGTCGAGCGGTCTACGGAACGATCGATATTATCCTCGACGTGCTCCGCAGCGGGAAATCGATCTGCTTGCTCGGTCGCCCCGGCGTCGGCAAGACGACGATGTTGCGCGAATGTGCGCGCGTCCTCGCCTCGGATCGCAAGCGCGTCGTTATCGTCGATAGCTCCAACGAGATCGCCGGAGACAGCGATATTCCCCATCCGGGTATCGGCACCGCACGGCGCATGCAGGTTCCCGACCCGGCACTCCAGCATGCGGTGATGATCGAGGCGGTCGAAAACCACATGCCCGAAGTCGTGGTCATCGACGAAATCGGAACCGAGGCCGAGGCGGCGGCAGCACGCACCATCGCCGAACGTGGCGTCACGCTCATCGCGACGGCGCATGGCCAGAGCCTCGAAAACCTGCTGATGAACCCGACGCTCTCGGATCTGCTCGGCGGCATCAGTGCGGTCACGCTCTCCGATGAAGAAGCGCGCCGCCGCGGTACTCGCAAAACCGTGCTCGAACGGAAGCAGCCGCCGACCTTCGATATCCTGGTCGAGATTCACGATCGCGATCGGCTGGCGATTCACAAAAGCGTCGCCGATGTCGTCGACGCAACCCTGCGTGGATATCAACCGCAGCCCGAGATTCGCCAGCGCGGTGCCTCGGGGGAGGTTGCAATTCTGCAGGAAGCCGAGCCCGAATCGATGCCGCAGGTGGTCGAGAGCATTGAGGGCGTCGCGCTTGAGCGCGAAGAAGGGCAACGCCCGCTCTCGATTTTCCCCTACGGCGTCTCGCGCAGCAAGATCGAGCGCGCGATTCATAACCTGCGCGTCGGCGCTTCGATTGCAAGAACGTGGGACGACGCCGATGTCGTCTTCGCGTTAAAGTCGCTGGAACGCAAAGGGCAACCGAAGCTCAAACAGATCGCTGCGGAGAACGTGCCGATCTACGCGATTAAGACCAACACGACGACGCAGATTCAATTGGCGTTGCGCGACGTCTTTCGTTTGGGCTCGATCGATCACGAAGAGATTGCGATGCGCGAAGCCGAGGAGGCGATCTATCAGGTCATGCTCACGAGCCAGGCGATCGAGCTCTCACCGCAGACCTCGTACGTTCGGCGAATGCAGCACCAGATGGCCGAGAAGCATCGGCTTCACTCTCGCTCGACGGGATTGGAGCCGAACCGGCGCGTTCGTATCTATCGAGGCGAGTAGCACGAAGCGCGAATCGAGGGGCGCTTACGCCTGTTTGACGTCGCCCTCTTCGGTGACGAGGAAACGCGTGTCGTAGGCCAGCATCTCGTCCTTCGCCTGAACGCGGCTATGCACGTTGAAGCGGTGCGCCTTCTTGCCGCCTGAGTTCACCAGACCACCGTAAAAGATTTTGATGAGCGGTGTCTGCCCGGGTTTCGGTTCGTCGAGTTTTTTCGAAGCGACCAACCTGGCGACGATCTTGTTCTGAATTGCGACCGGCAAAAGTCGATACGCGTCGTCGGTCTGAGCCGCCGCGGGGTTCTCGGGCGTGCGGCGGTCGACGGGCTCGGGCGTATCGGTGACGTAGCGCACCACGGCGTCCCAATGGTCGGCGGCGATCCCTGCAAATTCGCAGGAATGACGATTCCAAGTATCGTTTTTGTGTTGAACGGTATCGGTGCGGATGTTTTTGCAACGAATCGGTAAGCGTTGCTCGCGTAGACGGATAATGAGGTTGAATTCCTTCGCCTCAATTTTATCGCGAATGATGAACACGAGTCCGTTTGCGGAGA
The DNA here is from genome assembly GCA_013044185.1 of Vulcanimicrobiota bacterium. Lineage (GTDB taxonomy): Bacteria > Vulcanimicrobiota > Vulcanimicrobiia > Vulcanimicrobiales > Vulcanimicrobiaceae > JABEUX01. Next base: position 4,967 of record JABEUX010000118.1, read on the forward strand.
TCTCCATTCCAATCCCCTGCCGGAGGTCGCTGGGTTTGCTCGCATCGGGGAGCCACCAAACATGGAACGCTCCCGCCCGGCGTTGATACTGCCGGCGGTCGCCTGCTCGCCCGAGAAACCACTCGATCACGTCTGAGAAAATCGAGTTGCCGAGGGACATGGGTTGACCTCCCGTCGAAAGACCGCCCCGGTATGTTTGCGGTCATCGAAGGGATTGAAGGTAGCGGTAAGAGCACCCTGCAAGCGGGCGTGGCTGAGGTACTGCGCGCGCGCGGGCGGCGGGTAACGACGACGCGGGAACCCGGCGGAAGCCCGCTCGGAGATGCAATCCGAGCGATTTTTCTCTCCCCGGAACTCGAGGTCGCCCCGGTCGCCGAGGCAATGCTGGTCAGTGCGGCGAGAGTCCAGCATATTGCCGCCCTCATTCGGCCGGCGTTAGCGCGTGGGGAGACGGTTATCTGCGATCGCTTCGTCGATTCGACGCTCGCCTACCAAGGCTACGGCCGTGGGCTCGACCTCGCGATGCTGCGCGGCCTCTGCGATCTCGCCGTCGGCGCTCTCGTTGTCGATGTGACGATCGTGCTCGACTGCGAGCCGAATCTTTCGCGATATCGCCTCGACGAACGAGGGAGCGCGCGCGATCGGCTCGAGAACGAGAACGCCGGCTTTCACGAACGCGTGCGCGAGGGATTTCTCGCACTCGCGCGCGGCAGCGAGCGCCACGTCGTTCTCGATGCCGCAGACTCTCGCGAAGCGCTCGTCGTCGCCGCGCTCGATGCGATCGAAGGCGCAACGACCCGTGGCTGAAAGCTACGATCCAACGATCGGCGCCGACGCAGCGCGCGCGTTCTTTTCGCGGAGCCGTAAGGGAGAGATCGCCCACGGATACCTTTTCGTCGGGCCGAGCGGAACGGGGAAAAAGAGCTTCGCGCGCTATCTCGCGCAATCGTTACTCTGCGAAGGCAATGGCGATAACGCATTCGGCGCGTGTGGAAGCTGCCGCTCCTGTACGCTCTTCGGGCACGAAGGGCAGAGCGCGCACCCCGATTTTATCGAGCATCTCGGCGCGCTGAAAATCGGCGATACGGCGAGCGTCGGTTTCGCAAGCACCGGAGATACGACCTCGCGCGATCTCATTCGGCAGCTTGCGATGCAATCGTATTCGGGCGGTCGGCGCGTGCTTTTGCTGGCCGATGTCGAATTTGCCTCTCCGGCCGCGGCGAACGCACTGTTGAAATTCTTCGAAGAGCCGCCGGCGGGGGTGACGTTGCTTTTAACGAGTTCGACGCCCGCTGCAATACTCGGAACGATTCGCTCTCGCCTCACGCAATTACGTGTCGGTCCGCTCTCGCGCGACGAAATGATGCGGTTACTCGTCGGTCGCGGTTTCGCGACCGATGCCGCGGAGCGCGTGCTCGCACGCGCGCGCGGTAGCCTGACACGCGCATTGGAGTTACTCGATATCGATGCGGAGGCTCCGCACGCCGTTATCGCCCGTTGGTTCGATGAAGCGATCGCCGGTAGAACTCCGGCTGCGAGTTGGGCGACGCGCGAGAGTCTCGACGAGGGGCTACTCGCGATAAAGGCGCGATTGAAAGACGCGATCTCCGCGCCGTATCTTGGGGAGAGGGCGGAACGCCGCATCGACCTCGCACGCGGGCTCAAGGCTTTCGAGAAAATCGACGACGCTCAGCGCCTGGCGCGCACCAACGTGAGCCCGACGATGGTCGCCGATCTCGTTCGCATGGCGATTACCAACCTCGCCCTTGACGGCGCCGAGTAGCCTTAGCGAAAACCCCGTGGTGCGGCGTCATCGTAATTTTTTGCAAATGGAAACGCGAGATATGCGAATGCGATGGCCTGGACGACCGCCGGAATAATTTGAAAGAGCAACGGATTCGCCGTCAGCGTCATCATGCGATCGATGACGAGCTGCGGCACGACGCCCCAAAGAAGGACGAAGACGATCGCGAGAACGATCGCTCGCGCCGGGTGCTCCCGTACCGCGTGGATCGAGGCAGTGATGGCTAACGGGCCCGAGAGGCCGGAGATCGCACCGGCGGGGATGGTGTAGATGAGGAAAAAGGCCGCCACGAGTTGGAGCCCGTAGACGCCGAGCGCCCCGAAGAGCGAACCGACCGTCGCTGCAACCGAGATAACGAAGACGAATCCGATCGTCGCCATCAGGATCGCGCCCGCTTTCCCGAGCGCCTCGCTCCACACGCTATCGAAGTTCGTCCGATAGCCTCGCTGGAGATCGTTGGCGTAGAGTGTCGCTACCCCGAATGCGAAACCGAACGCGAGTTGCTGTACGAAACTAATGATACCGCCGCCGGCACTGCCGAGCGGATCGGTAAAGAGCTGCCCTACCTGCGCGAGCAGTACGCTCACGAGTGCCGCTAACAACGGAACGACGACAATCGCCGGATGACGCAACAGGAGCCCGAGGCCACGGAGGTAGATGCCGAGATCGACCTCGGGGGTACCGCGTCGGTTCATTCCGCGAGATTCCTAGCCGCGCGCGCCGTCGAGCGCGTGGCGACACGAACAATCGCCATGCAGGTCGATGCGCTCGATGATTTTGCCGAGAGCGGCCTTCACGCGCTCGTTATTGCTCGCGAAGACCTTCATAACTTCGGCGTGCGAGACCGGCGACATCCCCTCGAGGCCGACGTCGTAATCGGTAATGAGCGAGATATTCGCGTAGCAGATCTCGAGTTCGCGCGCGAGATAGGACTCGGGGTACTGGGTCATGTTGATGACCTCCCATCCCTGGCTTTGAAACCACTTCGATTCGGCGCGCGTCGAGAAGCGAGGCCCTTGAATCACCACGACGGTGCCGCGTTCGTGCGTCTCGATACCGAGTTCGACGAGCGATTTCACCGCAATTCCGCGCAACGTCGGGCAGTAGGGGTCGGCAAAGGAGACGTGCGTCGTTATCGGGCCGTCGAAGAAGGTGTCGCGGCGCCCGGTCGTGCGATCGACGACTTGATCGGCGACGACCATCGAACCCGGCTTAACGTGGACGGCGAGCGATCCGCATGCGGTCGGCGCGATAATGCGCGAGACGCCGAGCATCTTCATCGCGTATAAATTCGCGCGATAGTTAATTGCTTGTGGTGGGAAGCGATGGTCCTTCCCGTGTCGCGGAAGGAACGCGACGCGTTTTCCAGCGATTTCGCCGAGCGCGACGCGATCGCTCGGAGCGCCGTATGGCGTTTCGATCCAGATCTCGCGTGCATTTTCTATGAGCGAATAAAATCCGGATCCGCCGAAAACGCCGATATCCGCTTGTTCGTTTGTCTGCATGATCTGCAGATTCGTGGGGAGAATCGACGACCCTGCGATGTTGATTTTCAAACACATACTTCTTGCTGCGGCCACGGCGTTGAGCCCAAGCCTCTACCGGACGCAATGTAGCGCCTTGGTAGCGGGCAACCTCCCGGAGTATGCGGCGACGCTCGCACCGAGCTATCGCTTCGTCGATCTGGGAGGGCGGGTCGAAAGCCGGGCGCAGGTGCTCGCGACGTTTGCCAACTGGTTCCGTACGAAGGCTGGGAGCATCGAGCGTTGCCGGGCGAGCGCACCAAGCACTTCGCCCTCGGCGACGAGCCTCTCGCTCCCCCTCCATATCGTCGAAGATATCTCCGTCGCGATACCTACCGAGGGGGTTCGGCGCTACAGGATCGACCTTCACGCAATCGAGCGTTGGCGACTCCTCGATGGGCAGTGGCGTGCAGTCGAAAGCGTGGTTCGCAAGCGCAGCGTCACGCCGCTGTAATTCGAGCCCTCGATACGCCCCGGAGCCTGCCCCGAGCGAGCGAAGCGGAACCATATCCTTCCGGCACGAACGTACGGGCGTTGCACCCTTGTTTTTGGAGGTTCCTCACGCTCGTGCTTATTCGTGGACTCTCGATTCTTTTGGCAGGCATCGTCCTGAGCGCTGCCATCGCTAAAACCGCTCGCGCCGCGGCGCCGGCCCAGCTTCCGCCTGCGATCTCTACGGCGATCTCGGCGGCCTACGCAAACCAGTGTACGCTATTGAAAAATACCGATATCGACGGGTTTAGTAAGACCTTTACCAACCATTGGGTCGAGAGCGATTCGAACGGCACCAAGGTGACGAAAGCGCAAGCGATCGGCGCGATCAAACAACAGATTGCGGCGATGGGTTTAACGATCACCGATTGCGCGGCGACGATTGGCGGCGGTTCGGTGAGCTCCGACGGGAACACCGTTACGGTCAACGTCGAGCAATCCGCCGATGGCACGGTCGCCTCGCAGACCGGAACCTCGCCGATTCAAATCAGCTCGAAAGAGACCGATATTTGGGTGAAGCGTGGTGCGAATTGGCTGCAGAGCGCGTCGACCGTTCTCAAGAACACCATTATGCTGAACGGACAGGTCGTTCAACAGTCTGGAACTCGCTAACGCGAAGAATCCCGTTTAACGATTGAAATCGCTCGGTTTAAGATTGTCGAGAAACTTCTTAAACCGAGAGAGATCCTCTTCGTCTCCGTCGCCGCCCTCGCCCTGGCTCTCTTCGAGCACGATCTTGTCCGTAACGTAGATCGGTGCTTTCGCGCGCAATGCGAGCGCAATTCCGTCGGAGGGACGCGCGTCGATCTCTTTGAGTTCGCCGCCGGCGCGGACGATAAGCTTCGCGAAAAACGTCGAGTCGCGAATGTCGTGAATGACGACCTGCTCGATCGTTCCCTCCAACGTTTCGATAACCGAGAGCATGAGATCGTGCGAGAGCGGTCGCGGCGCCTGCCCGCCTTCGAGAACGTGCGAGATCGCAGCGGCTTCGAAGGGTCCGATGAGAATCGGCAAAAAGTGCATGCCGTCGACCGCTTTGAGAATGACGACCGGTTCGTGGGTGAGCAAATCGATTCCGAGCTTGTCGACCTTCATCTGACGCATACCCTGGAGTAATCCTACGTGAGGCAGGCTTTCCCTGGCATGGGCGGAAGCGAAGCCGACTTGTCATGGCACTCTCTTGCGGTATCGTCGGGCTTCCCAATGTCGGGAAATCCACCATCTTCAACGCGCTGACGCGTTCGGCTCAGGCGTTGGCGGCGAACTACCCCTTCGCAACGATCGAGCCCAACGTCGGGGAGGTCGCCGTCCCCGACGAGCGCCTGGGCGTGCTCCAAGAGCTCGTGAGCGCCCGGCGTATCGTGCCGACCACGGTGCGCTTCGTCGATATCGCGGGGCTCGTCCGTGGGGCGAGCACGGGGCAGGGGCTCGGCAACGCCTTCCTCAGCCATATCCGCGAGACCGATGCGATCGCGATGGTCGTCCGCTGCTTCGACGACGCCAACGTTACCCACGTCGAAGGTGGCCCCGACCCGGCGCGCGATATCGAGATCATCGCGATCGAACTCGCTCTCGCCGATCTCTCCACCATGCGCAAGCGCCTCGATCGCTTGGAGCGCGAGGCGCGCGCGAACCCGAAACTGCGCCCCAGCTACGACGCCGCCGCGCGCTTGACCGCCGCGTTGGAGGAAGGGCGGCCGGCACGCGCCTTCCCCGAGGGCTCGCTCGAGCGTGAGGTCGCCCGCGAGAGCTTCCTGATTACGGTGAAGCCGTTACTCTACGTCGCCAACGTCGACGAACCCCAGATCGCGGCGGAGGGGCCCTACGTGGCGGCGGTTCGGAGGGTGGCGAAGGAGGAAGGGGCGCAGGTGGTGCTGCTTTGCGGCAAGATCGAGGCCGAGTTTGCCGGCCTCTCCGACGAGGAGGCGCGCGCCTTTTGCGACGAGTTAGGCATCGCGCGCCGGGGGCTCGACGAGCTCGCTCTCGCCGCTTTCGAGACCCTTGGCCTCATGACGTTCCTGACCGCAGGCGAGCAGGAGGTTCGCGCCTGGACCATCGAGCGCGGCACGAAGGCGCCGCAGGCCGCCGGCAAGATTCACAGCGATATCGAGCGCGGTTTCATTCGCGCCGAGATCGTCAGCTACGAAGATTACGCCGAGTATAAAACCATGGATGCGATCCGTGCCGCCGGTCGCTTGCGGAGCGAAGGGAAAGAGTACGTCATGCACGAGGGCGACGTCGTCAACTTTCGGTTCAACGTCTAGCCGATTGGTAAACCTAGCGGGTGCGACCTAAGTGCTCCAGGAACCGCCGAGAGCGAGCGCAAACGTGAAACGGGTTTGCTCTTTGCGCACATAAAGTTTTAGGAGGCACTAGGTTTCTATGAGCACCTCGCCCCGCGATGTCTCGGTCTTCGGCGATGGGATCACGTACTTCAAGGAAGCGGCGGACATACTCGAACTCGATGCGGGAATGCGACTCATTCTCACGCATCCGGCTCGTCAGATTATTTTTTCGATTCCGTTCCAACGCGACACCGGAGAGTTCGAGGTCTTCACCGGATACCGCGTGCAGTATAGCTTCGCGCGCGGCGCGGCGAAGGGCGGCATCCGCTACCATCCCGGCGTCACGCTCGACGAAGTAACCGCGCTTGCGTTTTGGATGACGTGGAAGTGTGCGGTTGTCGATCTTCCCTTCGGCGGAGCGAAGGGCGGCGTTACCTGCGACCCTGCGACGCTCTCGATGAACGAACTCGAACGCATCACGCGCCGCTACGCGGCAGAACTCGTTGAAGTCGTCGGCCCCGATAAGGACGTTCCGGCACCCGACGTCAACACGACTCCGCAGATCATGGCGTGGTTCATGGATACCTACTCGATGCACGTGCGTCAGAACGTTCCCGGCGTCGTCACCGGTAAGCCGCTGGAAATCGGTGGCTCGCGCGGGCGCGTCGAGGCTACCGGGCGCGGCGTGACGATATGTGCGCTCGACCAGATGGCGAAGATGGGCCTGAAACCCGAACGGAGCAGCATCGCCATTCAAGGCTTCGGCAACGTCGGCATGTATGCGGCGAAGCTCTTCGCCGAACGCGGCTGTAAGATCGTCGGTATCTCCGATGTCACCGGCGCCTATTACAACGATAAGGGCATCGATGTCGCTGCGGCGATGAAACATACCGCCGAGCATCGTTCGCTCGACGGTTTCAAGGGCGGAGACAGGATCAGCAATGGCGAGTTGCTGACCGCTTCCTGCGACGTTCTCGTTCCGGCCGCCCTCGAGAAAGTCTTTACCGCCGAGAACGCCGCGAACGTCAAAGCGAAACTCATCGTTGAAGGCGCGAACGGTCCGACCACTCCGGAAGCCGCGAATATCTTCAGAGAGCGCGGCGTCGTCGTCATTCCCGATATTATGGCGAACGCCGGCGGCGTCACCGTCTCGTACTTTGAGTGGGTGCAAGACCGCATGGGCTATTTCTGGAAGGAATCGGAGGTCAACGAGCGTCTCGAAGATACGCTACTCGAGAACCTCCATCACATTCAGGATTTCGCGAAGAATCACAACACGACATTGCGCATCGCGGCCTACTCGATCGCCATCGACCGCGTCGTCAAGGCGCTCCGCTTGCGCGGGATTTACGCATAGCCGCTGAGGAAGAGAGCAGGCAGGGCCGTGCGGCCCTGCCTGCCGATGAGGCTCAGGTGTCGCAGCGAAGATGCGGGGTCTCGTTTCGGCGTTAAAGGTGCGCGAGTTCTTCCGGACTCTGCGATGTTTTTTAGAGGCTCATTTTTTGTGTA
>JABEUX010000119.1 GCA_013044185.1 Vulcanimicrobiota bacterium
CCGACCAACGAGAGGAGGCTGGCGACGACCATGCCGCGATAGAGCGCGCCCATGACCCTGCCTTTGACGACCGTGCCGAGCGTGACGGCGAAGACGCCGACGATCGAGGCGACGATCGAAACCGCGCCGATGAGCAGCGGGAAGGTCGGCGCTCCCGGAAGCGAGGCACCGAAGACGAGGTTGCCGAGCAACATCGCCGCAACGGTGGTAACGCAATAGGTTTCGAAGAGATCGGCGGCCATACCGGCGCAGTCCCCAACGTTGTCCCCGACATTGTCGGCGATAACCGCCGGGTTGCGCGGATCGTCTTCCGGGATGCCCGCTTCTACCTTCCCGACGAGGTCGGCGCCGACATCGGCGGCCTTGGTGTAGATCCCGCCGCCGAGACGCGCGAAGACCGAGATGAGCGAGCACCCAAAGGCGAGCCCGACCATGGCGTTGAGCGAGGTCGTCACGTCGCCGTTATTGACCTGGAGAAGTATGCCGTAGTACCCCGCTACGGCGAGCAGGCCGAGCCCGACAACGAGCATGCCGGTCACCGCGCCGCCGCGGAAGGCCACGGCGAGGGCCGGAGCCATGCCGCCGCGAGCGGCCTCGGCGGTACGCACGTTGGCGCGTACGGAGACGAGCATGCCGATAAAGCCGGCGGCGCCCGAGAGAATCGCGCCGATCAAAAATCCAATCGCCGCCTCTTTGCCGAGCGTTGGGGCAAAGGCGATAACGATCGCCAGAACGACCGCAACGATGGCGACGGTCGTATATTGGCGTTTGAGGAAGGCCATCGCGCCCTCCTGAATCGCGGCGGCGATCTCCTTCATGCGGTCGTTACCCTGAGGGCGCGAGAGAACCCAGAAGATGAGGGCGATGCCGTAGAGCACCGCGAGGACGCCGCCAAGCAGGGCAATCAGGATCGCTAGCTGTGTGGTCACATTGCTTCCTTTGAACTATAGAAGAGAGCGCGGAAAACGGGGCCCCGGACCGACGGCACGGGGCGCTGTTAGAGTGGTCGCTCGGCCGCTACGGCGGTACGAGCCGAGAGTCCTCCCTTCACGCGCTTGGGCTCGCTTCAGCGCGATCGAGAAAACGCTGGTGCGACTCGGCGATCACTCGGCGGGCGCTCGCGGCGTCATGCCAGCCGACGACCCGCGTCTGCTTGCCCTCGAGGAGCTTGTAGCTCTCAAAGAAGTGCGATACTTTTTTGAGCAGGTGCGGGAAAATTTGCGTGAAGTTATGGATTTCGTCGAAGGCGGGTTCGCCGACCGGCACGGCGAGCACCTTATCGTCCTCTTTCCCTTGATCGAACATCTCGAGTAGACCGATCGGTCTGGCGGCGACCAAGCAACCGGGAAAGGTTGGTTCGATCGTCAATACGAGCACGTCGAGCGGGTCGTCATCGAGCGCGAGCGTCTGCGGAGCGAAGCCGTAGTCCCCAGGGTAATGGATCGCCGAATGGAGGACGCGGTCGAGTCGAAAGATATCGAGTGCCTTATCGTACTCGTATTTATTGCGAGATTTTTCAGGGATCTCCACGACCACATTGATCTCTTCGGGGGCGCGCAGGCCGAGCGGAAGATCGAGATAGTTTCTTGGTTTGCGATCCTTCATCATGCGACCCGAGGTTCTTGTCGGCTACTAGCGCTACCTGGAACGGAGTGACGCGGGTGCGGCGCGAATGGCAGCAACGATGATCGAGTCGACCGACCTGCTAATCGTTGGCTGCGGTCCTGCCGGCGGCGTTGCCGCCCGCGAGGCGGCATCGCGCGGGTTGCGCGTCGTGGTGCTGGAGAAGGACGCCGTCGTCGGGAGCAAGCGCGTGTGCGCCGCCGGCCTTCGCCCGGGATTTTGCGGTGAGTTCGATCTACCCGAGTCGCTGATCCATTGCAATACGCCTCGGCTCGCACTCTTTGATCCCTTCGGCGGAGAGCACGCCGTGCGATTCGGCCCCGGGCACACATCGACGCGCGAGGAACTCGATGGAACGATCGCCGCGCGAGCCGCCGAAGCCGGCGCGGAGATTCGCACGAGCGCGCTCTTTCGCGAGCTTTCCTCCGAAGGCGATCGCACGGTCGTCGAATATGTCGACACCGAGCGTGGCGAACGCCGACGCATCGCCGCACGGCACGTCTTTCTCGCCCAAGGATCGACCGCAAAATTGGAGCGTCTTCCGCGCTTCGCGTTCTCGGGCTGGTCGTCGGGATTGATGACGACCTTACAGCAACGCTGGTACCTCGCGCAGCCTGCGGCGCCGATTGCGTACGAGACGTTGGAATTGCATTACTATCCGGCACGGGACGGTCGCACGGTGGTTGCATGGATGTTTCCTAAACGCGACCATCTCGCAATCGGGTTAGGGATCACCGGTAAGGTTCGCGGCGCCGAACTTCGCGAAGAACTCGACACCTTCGCCGCACGAACGATTCGCCGCCTCGCTCCCGGCGTCGAAGCGCGCGTGAAACTCGAGGGACATCTGCTCTACGGCGGCATGCCTCGCCCCAACGTCGGGGGCGGAGGGGTGAGTGTTGGTGGGACGGCCGCCGGGCTCGTCGATGCGACCAACGGCGAAGGCATCTACGAAGCGGCAACGAGCGGCCGGATGCTCGCAGATCTGGTCTGGCGCCATCGCGGCGACGCAACGCGAGCGTCGGTCGCGTACGCTCGAGCGCTTCACGATCGCTTCTACGCGCGGCTCGCGAGGCGCGTGAAGCTGATCGACTTTTTGAGTCGTCGTCCGAAACGCTTTCGGCTTCTCTTCGAGCAATTTGCGGCGGCACCGCGTTTTGCCGAACTCGTGGCGAACGAACGCTTCGATCGAACCTGGAGCGACCGCGTCTTTCTCTACGCTCAGGCTGCGCGCTTCGGGGCGAGATCGCTGCTTGCGTAGGTTGCAATGTCGGTAATGCCGATCACTCCGGAACAGTACGTTCGCTTGCGGGATACGATTCGCGAACGTTTCGGCATTTATTATGACGATACGAAGCAGTTTCTGCTGCAGAGCCGGCTCCAGACGCGATTGATCAAATGCCGGGTCGCCGATTTCGACGAATACTATCGCTATCTCACCATATCGGCCGATCGAGAAGCGGAGTGGGACGAACTCGCTTCGGTCCTCTCGAATAACGAGACCTATTTCTTTCGCGAACGAGCTCAACTCGATGTGTTGGCGAGCGAGGTGGTCGACGAGGCCGTAAGAAATCGACGTCGGTTACGGATATGGTCGGCTGCTTGCTCGACCGGAGAAGAACCATACACGATCGCCATGCTCCTCCTTGCCGGCGCTCGGATCGCGCCGTCGGAGATCGAGATTAAAGCCGGCGATATCTCGCCGCGCGCCCTGGAGAAAGCGAGGACGGGCTTTTATCGCGATCTTTCGTTTCGCGCTACCCCACCGGAGGTTATGGCGAAAAATTTTCGCCCGTTCGAGAGCGGATATTTTATTTCCGATGAGATCAAGCGCATGGTGGAATTTTCTCGGGTGAATCTCCTCGACCAGCGTGCGGTTGCCGGTTATGGGCCGGCGGACGCCATTTTCTGTCGGAACGTTTTGATCTATTTCGACAAGCCGACGCAAAAACGCGTGGTTGAGAATTTTGCGAGGGCATTGCGCCCCAACGGATACCTTTTTCTCGGGCATGCAGAGTCGATCATCAGGTTGACCGACCTCTACGAGCCGATCGTGACGCCGAAGGCGATTTATTATCGTCTACGAGGGAACGATGCCGCGCGTTAAAGTATTAGTTGTCGACGATTCCGCGTTCATGCGCCAAGCGATCGTCAAAATGTTGGAGAGCAGCGAGGATATCGAAGTCGTCGGTACCGCGCGCAGCGGCGAGGAAGGCGTGACGCGCGCGAAGGAACTCGATCCCGACGTCATTACTATGGACGTCGAGATGCCCGGCATAGGCGGCCTGGAAGCCGTTCGTCTCATTCACGAACGATCGCATACGCCGATTATTATGGTAAGTGCGCTCACGCGCGAAGGTGCGGAGACGACCTTCCGCGCCTTGGAACTCGGTGCGGTCGATTTTATTGCAAAGCCCGATAGCGTCTATGCCAATATCAAAGACGTGCAGCGTGATTTACTGACGAAAATCGCTACCTTCGGCCGGCGATCGACTCGCGCCGCCCCCGAACGCCGTGCGCCCGCACCCACGCCTATCTCCGCGTCGACCCAGCCGATTTCGGCTTGGCCGCCGCGCGCGCCCCACGAATTTTTTGAATGCACGGCGATCGGAACCTCGACCGGCGGCCCGGTCGCGCTCTCCAAAATTATTGCGGCGTTGCCCGCAACCTATCCGACCCCGATTCTTTTGGTGCAGCACATGCCGCTGGGCTTCACGCGGCCGCTAGCCGATCGTCTCAACGCGCAGAGCGCGCTTCACGTGGTTGAAGCTGCGGAAGGCATGATCGTGGCGCGTGGGAGCGTTCTCGTCGTTCCCTCCGGGAAGCAACTTGAATTGCGGCGATCCTTCGGCGAGATCGTCGTCGCACTCCGCGATGACGACGGTAGCTCCTTGCACGTTCCCTCGGTCGACGTGCTCGCCGCCCAAACGGCTATGGCCTTCGGGGCATGCGCCTTAGGCGTTATTCTCACCGGCATGGGCCAGGACGGCGTCAAAGGATTGCGCGTCCTCAAAGATCGAGGCGGCTTCGTCCTCGGACAGAACGAGGCAACCTGCGTGGTCTACGGAATGCCGCGCGCCGCCGCCGCCGCGGGATTGGTCGATCGCGTCGAACCGCTCGAACGCATCGCGCCCGCGCTCGTCGATCTCACGCGCCGTTCCTTCGGGGAGAGCGTGCGATGAACGATGCCGCTTCGGGCCGCTACTGCATCGGCGGCGAGACATACTCGCGCGAGCAGCTCATCCACAAGTATCTCCACCTCGTGAAGTACGTTGCGGGGCGCGTTTCGTCGAATTTGCCGCCGAACGTCGAGATCAACGATCTCATCAACGATGGGATCGTGGGGCTGATCGATGCCATCGAGAAGTACGACGATGCACGCGGGGTCAAGTTCGAAACGTATGCGATCACGCGCATCAACGGGGCGATTCTCGATGCGCTGCGTTCGTTGGATTGGGTTCCTCGCGCCGTGCGGCAGCGGGCGCGAGAAGTCGAACGAGCGATTGGCGAATTGGAGGCGAAGCTCGGGCGCGTTCCCAGCGACGACGAACTTGCCGCCCATCTCGGTGTTCCGAGACGAGAGCTCGACGTCATTCTCCAACGCGTGCGCGGCACGGCGCTGCTCTCGCTCGAAGAGTATCTACCCAACGAGCGCGGTTACGATATTCCGCTGGTCGATACCCTGCGCGACGATCTCGCCGATGTCGGCGATGGCGTCGAACGTAAGGAGATCGTGCAAGAGCTCGTTCGAGCGGTCGAAGGCTTGCCTCCCCAAGAGCGCACCGTCATAGCACTCTATTACTTTGAGGGGCAAACCCTCAAGGATATCAAGGGGGCTCTCGGCGTCTCGGAATCGCGGGTTTCGCAAATCCATGCCTCGGCGGTCATCCATCTGCGGGCAGCGCTGCGACGGCTACGAACCGACCTCGGCTTTCGCGAAGACGACCCAACGATCAAACGAAAATATCTCAGAAAGCCGAGCGCGCAGGCCGAAAACCTGGAATAGAGGGAGCCTAGGAGGAGTAGAAGGAGCCAGGGAAAGGGAAGAAGGGGCTATGGCTATTCGGCCGGTCGATCTCCAGGTTGCATATCTTGCTGCCCCGCAAAACGCGGCTATCGTGGCCAATATTGAATTGGCTCCGCAAGCAGCGCAGCAGGCCGCCGAGCTGGCCTTTGCCCAGCAAGCCACCAAGCGAGAAGAATCGATCGCGGAGGCCGCCAACTCGGAGCACGGCAGCGCGGTGCGCGAGCGCACCCAAGGGGAGAGCCAAGGTTTCTATCAAGCGCCCGGGCGTCGCCAGGGCGGTGGAACCGAGGACGACTCCTCCGATGGTGGCGGAGAGCAACACTTCATCGACACGATGGCGTAAAGGATCGTGGCGGGCATCGACCCGAGCGCGCTTGCAATGCAGGCCGTTCTCGCAGCCCAAACGGCGATCGCCGAGGCGACGCTCGAGCTTGGTGCGATCTCACAGAGCATCGTCGCTCAGCTGAAGACCGGCGACATTCTCACGGCGCAGGTGTTGCCGCCTTCGGGTGGGGTCGATCATATCTCGCTCTTCGGTCAGTCGCTTCCGGCACAGTTGCCTCCGGGAATTACCCCCGGGGATACCTTGGCGTTACAAGTGACCGGCTTCTCGCCGACGCAGATTTTCGTTCGTAATGTAGGCGCGATCGATCCGCAAAATCCACCGGAGATCGCAAACGTTCAGCCTCCCCCAGAGAGCGCTTCTCCGCCCTCGCAAGCGACGCTGATTTCACGCTCGCCCGTCGCAAGTGCGCCCGTATCGACGGAGCAATCTGGAAATGTGACGACGGGCGCTTCACTCTCGACTCCGCGATCCTCGATCGCACCTCCGGTCGAAGTGTTTGTTGCAGCCTCGGTGCAGCCGTCGCGTCGCGAGTTGACGACCGCGTCGTCGCAGGGGCCACCCGCTCGTAAAAGCGCCCCTGCCGATGGCGCCACCTCGACGAACGCGCCCGCTGCCAATGCACGAACGGCTCCGCAATCGAGCGCGAACGCCGCGATCGCGTCGGAGCTCGAGGCGCGGCTTGCAACCGCACGCGGTGCGCGCACGCTTCCGCGCCTACCCGAGGCGCAGGGCGTTGCCGAGAGCTCCCTCCCAGCGACTTCGCAGAGCGCCCTCCGTGCTGCACCTCTCGAAACACTTCCGCCACCGATCGTCCCGCGCACGCCGGCGGCGGAGATGAGTATGGCGAGCGCGCCGATGACGCCGAGCAGCGAGGAAGAACTGCTCCTCGCGCGCCTCAATTTGCCGGCGACGCCCGCACTGCTCGCCGCCGCGCGCATCGCACAAGACGCACCGGCGCGCTTGTCGGCGGTCTTCGCACGCGCCCAGAGTGCGCTCGCGCGTTTCGTTTCGCAGCCTGCCGTGAGCACCGTGCGCAGCGCGATGGCCTTCGCGACGACGCTCGATCCTGCAAATGCGGTCGCCTTACCGCAGCAACTCGCCGCATACGTTCGCTCGATTTTAGGTTCGACCGAAGGCGCGCTTGCAACGCTCGCTACGAGCCTCGCAGCGCTCGAACCCGCAGGCTCGGCAAGCGCGGCAGCGAATGCCGCGCCGCCTGCCGATGCTGCGGCACCCGCGGCACTGCCGACTTCCGCGCATATCGTTGCGGCGATGCAGCGCCCGGGGGAGATCGTTGCAACGACGGTAGCGACGGTCGCATCGCCCGCGCATGAAGCCGCGGTTGTCGCCGCACAGAATACCGTTAGCCAAGATATCAAGAGTGCGCTCATCGCACTCGCTCGCGATCCACAGAGCGCTGCGATTCCCGGTGCGGCGAGCGCTCTCAACGACGCGGTTACGGCGATTGCCGCCGCGCAGGTGCACGTGCTAGCGGCGAACGCTGCCGCCGATCCACGGACGTTGGTGCTCCCGTTGCCCGTCTTCTTTCGCGAAGGTGGTGCGGCGACGCAACTACGCATCGGGCGCGATGCACCGGGCTCGAAAAAAGCGATGAACGCCGATAATTTCACGCTCGGCTTTTTACTCGATACCAAGACGCTGGGAACCGTCGCTATCGAGATCGAGACCAGCGGTCGTGCGGTCAGCGTCAAAGTGAAGACCGAACGCGATGGTGCGGCGAGCCGCTTTCGCGACGCCTTCGGGGTCCTGCGCGATCGTTTTGAAGCGTTACGCTATCGCGTCGCAACGATGCAGGCGGCCGTTGCCGCACGGAGCATGCCGACCGGCCCGGAGAACAGGAAGTCGGAGGGAGTTGCGCCGAGATCGCATCTCGACGCGCGGGCATGAGTCGATTCTTCGATTTTCGTAAGCGGCGTTTCACGCGCCCGGCCGCTGCGGCATTACAATACGATCCTCTGAAGCCCGCCCCACCGGTCGTGCTCGCTTCGGGGAAAGGGCGCGTCGCCGAAGAGATCGTCCGCATCGCCCGCGAGCGGGGCATTCCGCTCTTTGAGGACGCGGTGCTCGCCGAGGCGCTCTCGCGGCTCGAGCTCAACGAAAGCATCCCCACCGAGCTCTATGCGGTGGTCGCGGAGGTGCTCGTCTTCGTCTATCGGCTCGACGCGCGCGGAGCGTAATCATCGAACAGGAGTTCGATCATCCCCCGCGAAGTCGAGGGGTATGAGTTGGATTGGTCGCCTCGGCGATCGCCTGAAAAAGGCTGGGCGGAGCTTCGCGGAGGTGCTCGCACTCGGGCAGTCGGAGCGTCCTCTCGATGCCGAGTTCTGGGAGGAATTCGAGGAAGCGCTGCTCGCCGCCGATCTCGGCGTGGGAACGAGCGAGCGGATTCTGGAGGGGCTTCGCACGGTCGCGCGCCAGGAGGGTTGGCGCACGGCAGATCGGGCGGTCGAGCGTTTTCGGCGCGATGTCGATCGTTTTCTCGATCTTCCCGGCGGCCCGATTCTCCTCGAGCATCAACCGACGGTCGTCCTCGTCGTCGGGGTCAACGGTACCGGCAAAACGACCAGCATCGGCAAGCTCGCCGCGCGTTTCACCGCGCAGGGGAAGCGCGTCTTGCTCGTCGCCGGCGATACCTTTCGTGCCGCCGCCGCAGAGCAGCTTGCAATCTGGGCCGAGCGGAGCGGCGCCCAAATCGTGCGCGGCCCGGAGAACGGCGATCCGGCAGCGGTCGTCTTCGATGGAATCACGGCGGGAATCGCGCGCGGCGTCGATCTCATTTTCGTTGATACCGCGGGGCGCTTGCAGACGAAGAACAACCTCATGGAGGAGCTCAAAAAAATCCGCCGCGTCACCGAGCGCGCCCTGGGGCGGGCGCCGGATCGCACCTTGCTCGTCGTCGACGCGACGACCGGTCAGAACGCGATCTCGCAAGCGATCCTCTTCAATGAAGTCACCCCGTTGGACGGGCTTATCGTGACGAAGCTCGACTCGACGGCGAAGGGCGGCGTCGTTCTCGGCGTCGTCGAGCGGATCGAACGCCCGATCGCCTACGTCGGCCTCGGCGAGGGCATCGACCAACTCGAGCCCTTCGATGCCCGCGAATTCGTCGCCAGCCTCTTCAATCCGCAATAACGAGTGCCACCCCCTTGGCAGAGTGCCTATCTAGAGTGAATGAGAGAACGGACCGCTTTTACCAGCATCGTGAGAAAGAAAGAGAGAATCGACATGGCCTCCCACGACGATCGACAGATAGCCCTTGCCAATGCGCTCGCCCAAATCGAGCGGCAGTTCGGCAAAGGTTCGATCATGAAAATGGGCGAGATTCACGAACGGATGGCGTACGACGTCGTTCCGAGCGGAAGTATCGCACTCGACCTTGCCCTCGGCGTCGGCGGTTTTCCGCGCGGGCGCGTCGTTGAGATCTACGGGCCGGAGTCGAGCGGTAAGACAACGCTCGCGCTCCATGCAATCGCCGAGGCACAGAAGACCGGCGGTACGGCGGCCTTCATCGATGTCGAACACGCCCTCGATCCCAACTATGCTGCCGCGCTCGGCGTCGATCTCGACAACTTACTGGTCTCGCAACCCGATACGGGCGAGCAGGCGCTCGAGATCGCCGAAATGCTCGTGCGGAGTAATGCCGTCGATGTCGTCGTGGTGGACTCGGTAGCGGCACTGGTTACGAAGGCCGAACTCGAAGGCGATATGGGCGACGCTCACGTCGGGCTTCAGGCGCGCTTGATGTCGCAAGCTTTGCGAAAGTTAACCTCGGCGATCTCGCGCAGTAAGTGCATCATGATCTTCATCAATCAGTTGCGCGAAAAGGTCGGCGTGATGTTCGGCAATCCCGAGACGACCTCTGGCGGTCGGGCCCTGAAGTTCTACGCTTCGATTCGGCTCGACGTTCGCAAACTCGAACAGATCAAGATCGGCCAAGAAGTCGTTGGGTCGCGCACGCGCGTGAAAGTCGTGAAGAACAAAGTTGCGCCTCCCTTCCGCCAGGCGGAGTTCGATATCACCTACGGTCACGGAATATCGAAGATGGGTTCGATTCTCGATATCGCACTCGAGCGCAATATCGTCGGCAAGAGCGGCTCGTGGTACACCTATGGCGAGCAACGAGTAGGGCAAGGACGCGAGAATGCAAAGAGCTTTCTCGAAGAACATCCGGAGATTGCCGGAGAGATCGAAGGGAAAATTCGTGAGGAACTCGCCGCCTTGACCTCGCGTAACGGCTCGGCGCCCGAAGCGGTCGAAGCGCCGATCGAGTAAATGCAGGCCTATGCGGCGGCGCTCGGGCTTCTTGCGCGGCGTCGCCTGACGGAAGCACAGTTGCGAACGCGGCTGGAACGTCGCGGTTACGACGACGACGCGATCGGCACGGCCGTCGCACGTTGCAAAGCGGAGCGCTATCTCGATGATGCGCTCTTCGCCGCGCTCTACGTCGAACGCGCGCGAGATGCAAAGGGCGATCGGCGCCTCGTCGGGGAACTCGTGCGGCGTGGGCTCGACGCGCAGTGCGCGCAGCAGGCGGTCGCCGACGCGCCGCTCTGCGAACGCGATCGCTGCCTCGAAGCGCTCGCGAAACTTCGTCGGGCACAACCACGCGCGAGTTATCCGAGCCTCGCGCGATCGCTCGAACGCAAGGGCTTCCCAGCCTCGCTCATCTACGCGATTCTCCGCGAAGCGGCGCTCCGCGATGGTGCGCTCGAAGGCATCGAGGCGGCGCTTCGCTCCTGAGTCTCGCGGTTCGCGGCTCGTCGCGGTGTGCGCGTTCGCAGCTCGGTCTGATACGCGCAGCGAGCGATTAACTGAAGGACTTAGCGATCTGCGCGTATCAGACCGAGCTGCGAGCCATGGAACGCGGCCGAGCTGCGAGCTATCGAACGCGGCCGAGCTGCGCGAACGCAACTAAAATGTTGCGCTCGTGTCGCGCGACCGGTGCGTCGGGGAACCGAACGCGATGTGATGAAGCGAACGGTGGTCGTTGCAGAAGATGATGAAGCGATTCGCGAATTGATTCTACATCATTTGGCGTGCGAAGGCTTCGCGGGGGTTGGGGCTCCCGATGGTTTGAGTGCGATACGCAAGGTGCGCGAAGGCTGCGACCTCATCGTGCTCGATCTCGGGCTTCCGGGGCTCGACGGTTTTGAGGTCGCCCGCCGTGCTCGCGATATACGAGCGGGGTTGCCGATCCTCGTCCTCAGCGCGCGAAGCGGTGAGATCGATCGACTCTTAGGCTTCGAATTGGGAATCGACGATTTCGTCGCAAAGCCGTTCTCGCCGCGCGAATTGGTTGCACGCGTGCGCGCGATTCTGCGGCGGCATGGGTTAGATGCAGAGGTTGCGGTCGATCGCGTTCTGCGTTTCGGGGACTTAGAGATCGACGTCGCCGCACGTGAGGTACGGATGCGCGGGCTCGACCTCGCATGCAAACCGCGCGAATTCGCGCTGTTATTGGAGCTCGCTCGAAATCCGGGCGTCGCGATCGCGCGCGAGCGGTTGATCGACCGCGTGTGGGGAGCGGCTTTTGTTGGTGACGAACGAACCGTAGACGTTCACGTCAGTCGCTTGCGGGCGCGATTGGAAGGGCACGCACCGCTGCGCTCGACCTTACGTAGCGTGCACGGTTTCGGATATAAGTTCGTGCCGCCGTAACGTGGCGCATTGCGAACGAAACCCGGCAGCGCTCGCAGGGCTTTCAGAGAGCGGAAACCGCGTGCGCCCCTTATTGCTCTGGCGAATCCCGGAGATCGGCGCACGGGCGCTACGCGAGGGGCGCCGTCGCTCGCGTTCGCTCGAGCGGCATGCCGAGGCGCTTTTTCTCGAAGCAGCGCAGGCGTTGCTCCGAGGGAGCGATCGGCTCGCGCACCGTGTCGACAGCGAGGAATTTGTCGCCTACCTCGGCGTGCGCGGCCGTTCCGAGAAATCGCGCCGCGTCGCGCTACCTGTCGATCTCCGAGGCGCGCTCGAACGTATCGCCGCGCGCTTGCATGCCCGGCTCGATCTCCCCGTCGAGGTGGGATGGACCTACGTCGCTCCCGCCGAGCTTGCCCGCGATCCGCAGGCTGCACTGCAGGAGGCGTTGCAGCGCGGCGACCGCGAGCGAGAGCGCGTCGCGTTCCTTTCCGCGGTCGGCCATGAATTGCGCACTCCTTTGAGTTCGATTCGCGGGTATATCGAGACGTTACTCGACGCTCCGCACGATGCTCCCACCGCTCGACGCTTTCTCGAAATCGCGCAGTCGGAGGCCCTGCGAATGGCGCGCTTGGTCGATGGAGTTCTCGAGTTTTCATTGCTGGATTGCAGCGCGCTCCATCTCGCCGATGCGTGTTGCGATCTTGCTGCGGTCGCTCGTCGCGCCGTGCGATCCCTTGAGCCCGCCATAACGCATGCCGGTGCACGCCTCGATCTTCGCGGGGCAACGCGGATCGATATCGCGCTCGACGAAGATGCCGCGATGCACGTCGTTCTCAACGTCATCCAAAACGCGCTCGTGCATGGCTCGCATGCCGGCGCAATCGTCGTATCGCTAGGGCGATGTCGTCCATTCGCGCGATTGCGCATCGATGACGACGGACCCGGCATTCCGCCCGAGCTTCGCAAGCGCATCTTTCAGCGCGGTGTGCGTATCGGCGTTGGTGACCGCCCCGGCTTTGGGCTCGGACTGGCAATCGTCGAAAGCATCGTGGCGCGCGTCGGAGGCGAGGTACGCGTCGGCGATGCTCCCCTGGGCGGTGCCCGGTTTGAAATCCTTCTGCCGCTCCAAGCGGAGAAAGGTGGAGCGGAGTCGTAGGTGGCCGCTCATGACGAGCGTACCATCCGACCTTCGGCGCAGCGAGCGAACGCTCGCGCTCGCGCGCCGCGTCGATCGACGGTATGCCGGGAAAGCTCCGATTGCGATCGCAGAGATCGGCCCCGCGCTCTTCTTTCTCTCCGATTTCGTCCGCAACGTCGAAGTCCCGTGCGAGATCGATTTTCTAGCAATCGGCGGGGATGCATCTGCACGTCGCTTCGTTACCGACCTTTCCCGGCCGATCGACGGGCGGGACGTCCTGATCGTTTGCGATCGCATCGACGATCTCAACCGGATGAAGTTTCTATTTGGAGCGCTGCGGGAACGCGGCCCTCGCTCGCTCGCCTTGGTATCGTACGAAGCACTTTCCGGAGAGAGGCTGGCACTCTTCGGCGATATGGCGATCCTCGGTGAGGACGCATCGTGATGCGGCGCGCGCTCGCCGCATTTTTTGCGATGCTGACGCTAGCGGCGATGCTCTCGACGAGCGGCAGCGCGCTTCAGCTTCCTTCTATCGAGGCGGCGGCGACCGATTTTCGCAGCCCTAACGCGCACTTGCAAGAGATGTTTCGGGCCGCGCTACTCGACACGACGACGCTTGCCGAATACGCTCCCGACGGAACCGCATACGTGAAGACCGGAGACATCCCAGCCGAATGGCTACGCGATGCGAGCGCGCAACTGCGTCCATACCTGTTTTTTGCCAAGCAAGACCCCAGCGTGCGGAAGTTGCTCCGTGCGATCTTAGCGCGTATGGCGAAGTATATCCAAATCGATCCATATGCGAACGCGTTTACGCTCGACTATCGCGTATGGGAGCAAAAATTCGAACTCGATTCGCTCGCGTATCCGGTGACGCTTGCGTGGAGCTATTGGAAAACGACCGGCGATACCTCCATCTTTACTCCCGATATGGAGAAGGCGCTCGAAGATATCCTCAACACGATGGAGCGCGAACAGGACCATCCGCGCGATTCGCACTACACCGAGCCCGAACTTGCCGACGGTGGGAAAGGGCGCCCGGTTGCCTACACCGGGATGATTTGGACGGGCTTTCGCCCCTCCGATGATGCCTGTTATTACAATTATCTCATTCCATCGGAGATGTTCGCGGTCGTAGCCCTCGGCGATATCGCCGATATCGAACGCAACGTGTACCGTAACGTCATCCTTGCCCGCTCGGCCGATGCGTTGCGCGATGAAGTGCAACGCGGTATCCAAACGTATGGGCTGGTCTTCGTTCCGAAGTACGGATACATCTACGCCTACGAAGTCGACGGCCTCGGGCATGCGATTTTAACCGACGATGCCAACATTCCGAGCCTGCTCTCGGCTCCGTATATCGGGTACACCTCGAAATCCAACGTCTACTACCAAAACACGCGACGTTTTTTACTCTCCGACGATAATCCGTCATTCTATTCGGGGCGCTACGCTTCCGGAATCGGAAGTTTTCACACCCCCGATCATTGGATCTGGCCGCTCGCCCTGATCATGCAGGGGCTCACGGCACGCTCCCAAACCGAAAAGCAGGACGTGTTGAACGAGTTGCTCGCGAGCGATCCGGGCGACCACCTGCTGCACGAGTCGTTCGATCCGAACGATCCCAAGCATTTCACGCGTCCCAATTTCGGTTGGCCCAACGCACTTTTTTCAGAATTCGTCATGACATCGTTCGAAGGGCGACCGGAGATTCCGATGGGGAGCGGTGCAGACTTGGAGTTTCGTAGCCAATGAGCGGACGGATCGACGCGGTACTCGGCATGCAATGGGGCGATGAAGGCAAAGGGCGTATCGTCGACTGGTACGCGCGCGATTACGATGTCGTGGCGCGATTCGGCGGCGGTGATAACGCCGGCCATCGCATCGAGGTCGGCGAGACGAAGCTCGCATTACGCCTCGTTCCCTCCGCGGCGCTCCACCCAACGGTCGAACTCTTCGTTGGCTCGGGCTGCGTCGTCAATCTCGAAGGCGCGCTCGATGAACTCGCTCGGCTCGCCGAGGTCGGCGTCGATACGTCGCGAGTGAAATTCTCCGACCGCGCGCATATCGTCCTACCCGATCACGGCGTCCTCGACCGAGCATCGGAGAATGCTCGCGGCGCTGGTCGCATTGGCACGACCGGGCGAGGTATCGGACCGGCATACGCCGATCGCGTCTCCCGTCTCGGTATCACGTTGGGCGAGACTCTCGACGAGCGAGAATTCCGTAGTCGCCTTCGCGCGATTCGGGCCGCGCACGAACGCGCGATGCAGGATCCATCGATTCTCCCCGATTTCGCGGAGATGGAAGAGCGCTTACTCGCCTTGGCCTTACGCCTTCGCAGTGCGATCGTCGATGGCGTAGCGTACGTCCACACGCGGCTCGCCGCCGGGAAGCGGATATTGGCCGAAGGCGCGCAGGGAACGCTGCTCGATATCTCTTTCGGAAGCTATCCGTTCGTGACGTCCTCCCAGTGTACCGCAGGCGGCATCTGCACGGGGCTCGGCGTCGGGCCGAGCGCGATCGGTCGCGTGATCGGCATTCTCAAGGCCTACACCACTCGCGTCGGCGAGGGCCCCTTCCCCTCCGAGCTTCGCGATGCTGCGGGCGACCGTCTCCGCGAGGCCGGACGCGAATTTGGGACGGTAACCGGTCGGCCGCGGCGCTGCGGTTGGTTCGACGCCGTCGCAGCCCGATACGCCGCCTCGCTCAACGGCGCTCATGCCGTCGCCTTGACGAAACTCGACGTGCTCTCTGGGCTCGATCGCGTCGGCATCGTCACCGGCTACCACCGCGGTGAGAGCGTCGCATCGCTCGTCGAGGCGGGGCGCTCCGATTTCGACGTCGAGATCGAGTATCTCGACGGCTGGGCCGAGGATATCAGTGCGGTGCGTCGCCCGGACGATCTCCCAGCGGCGGCCCGTCGCTATATCTCCCGCCTCGAATCGCTGGTCGGCCTGCCGATCGAGCTTTTCTCGGTCGGTCCGGAGCGAGATTCGTTAATCAGAGCTTGACGGAGCCTTGATGGATCCCGACCAGTCTTAAAATTGACGAAGATCCACGAAGGGCCTGTGGAGAGTGCGGATAATAAATCAACCTAATGACATGTACGCGGACCTCGGATCGCGCGCATGGACGCTCCAACAGGGATGTGGAGCGAGCACAGCCAGGGTCGGCTGCCTGACCGTAGGGTAAAGAGGACACTTCGTGGAGCAACTGCGGGCGATACTCGCGACACTGCAAGCGCGAATTCTGAATTTCTGGGCAGGACAGAGTAGCCAGGGCCGAGCGCTCGTCACCGGCGGAGGGATCGTTGCGCTTCTCGCACTCGTTGGTTTTGGAGCGCTCGTTTTCGGACGTGGCCCCTCGTACTCCACGCTTTTTTCGAATCTCTCGACGAGCGATGCGAATGCGGTACTCGGGCACCTCAAGGCCGATAAAGTTCCCTATCATATCTCGCTCGACGGAAAATCGATATCGGTTCCCTCGGCCGATGTTAGTGCCGAGCGCATTGCGATCGCCGGCACGGGTTTGATCAAAGGCGCCGGCGTCGGATACGAAATTTTCGATCGCACGAACTTCGGGATGACGCAGTTCCAAGAGCGCATCGACAAAACGCGAGCGATCGAAGGCGAACTCGAACGCACGATCAACGGGCTTACGCCGGTTGAGGCGTCGCGCGTCAGCATCGTGACCCCCGATCACACGCTCTATAGCGATTCTCAGGAGCCGACCACGGCCTCGGTCGCGATTAAATTGCGCCCTGGCCAAGGGCTCGATGGATCGCAGGTGGAGGGCATTACGATGCTCGTCGCACGCTCCGTGGAAGGGCTCAAACCGGTCAACGTCACCATCGTGAACCAGGATGGACAGATCCTGTTACCCACGCAGGTTGCTGCCGGAAACGCCTCGGCGCAAGATAACGCGCTGCAACTCACGCAAGAACAATTGATTGCGAAAGAGCGTTACGAATCGAGCCTTCAGCAGAGCATTCAATCGATGCTCGACAGTACCTTAGGCAAAGGGCGTGCGGTTGCGCGCGTCTCGACGAAGATGTCCTTCGACGTCAACACCTCCGACGGCAAAATCTATTCTCCTCAAGGCACCGTGCTCTCGGCGCAAAGTGCGCGCGAATCCTACAACGGCACGCAGCCTGCGCAACGCGCTGCCGTCGGCGTGCCTGGAACGACGAGCAATATCGGCACCTATCAGGCGCTGCAGAACGCAACGACCAATGGGCGTTACAATAAATCGAAGACGACGACCAATTACGATGTATCGGTGCAGAATATCAAGCATATCGATGCACCGGGAAAGGTCTTACAGACTAGCGTCGCCGTTCTCGTGAATTCGACCCCGCAGACGACGACGGCTGCGGGCGGCACCCCAGCGATAGCTGCGGCGCCCTACGTACTCACTCCGGCGAACGTCACGCAGATTCGGAACGTCGTCATTGCCGCCGCCGGGCTCGACCTTGCCGCAGGCGACCAAGTCAGTGTCGAAGCGATACCCTTCAACCCGGCGCTCGCGCAGCGCACGGTCGCGACTGGTGTGACCACCGTCTTAGGGATTCCGCTCTGGGTCTTACTCGCAATCGGCGGCCTCGGGCTCCTGGGAATCGTCGGCTTCCTGGCGACGCGCGCCCGCGAATCGAAGTTCGTGCCGAGCACCGACCTCCCGTCCTTCGACTCCAGTCTCACCGACGAGTTGCCGCCGTTCGAAGAGCATCCGCTCTTGGAAGGCGCACCGGGTTTAAGCGCCCCTATGCGCTCCACCGCAGATATGACGAGAGAGCAAATGATCGAGTACGTAACAACCGTGGCACAAGAGAGCCCCGACAGCATCGGCAAACTCGTCAAACTCTGGCTCGCCGAGTAGCGGGCCGGTAGGGAAGAGCGAGAACCGAAGTGGATTCACCGATCGTCAACCTCTCGAACGTGGGGCTGCCCGAAACGCCTATGCCCTTCGGCGACGGCGAGTCGCTGGAGATATCCGGCCCGGAGAAAGCGGCGATCTTGTTGATCACGTTGGGGCTCGAGCTCTCCGCGACGATCTTTAAGTTTTTGCGCCAAGACGAAGTGGAACGGATCGTTTTAGAGATCGCGAAGATTCCGACGGTTTCGTTGGAAAAGCGCGACGCCGTTATCCAAGAAGCGTATCAGCGCGCGATCGCTCTCAAGTACATCAACGAGGGCGGCATCGAATACGCGAAGGAGATCCTCGAGCGCTCCTTTGGGGCCGGGCAGGCAGACGATATGACGAGCCGCCTGTTCGCAGCGCTCAAGCACGGCAATCCGCTCGAACTGATAAAAAATACCGAGCCCGCACAGCTGTTGCAGTTCATTCAAGACGAACATCCGCAGACGATTGCATTGATCCTCGTCTACATGCAACCCGAGCAGGCCGGAGCGGTCATCTCCGCCCTTACGCCGGAGTTGCAAGCTGACGTTGCCATGCGGATCGCCATTTTACAGAAGACCGCTCCGGAGGTACTCGAACAGCTCGACGAGTTGCTCGGCCGTCGCTTGCTCATCAGTGGTGCGGATTTCTCGAAGGCCGGCGGCGTGGCGTCCTTGGCTTCGGTGATGAACTTCGTCGATCGCGAAACGGAGAAAAATATTCTCGACGGCCTTACCAAACGCGATCCCGAACTGGCGCAAGAGGTCAAAAATCTGCTCTTCGTCTTCGAAGATATTATCAACCTCGACGATCGCTCGATTCAGCGCATCCTCAAAGAGGTCGACGGAAAAGAACTCGCGCTCGCGCTCAAGGTTGCCAACGACGATCTCCTGGCTCGCGTCTACAAAAACATGTCGACGCGTGCCAGCCAGATGCTCAGAGAAGAGATCGAGGTCTTGGGGCCGACGCGTATGCGCGAGGTTGGAAAAGCGCAGCAACAGATCGTCGACGTCATTCGCACGCTCGAGGAGAATGGCCAAATCGTCATCGCTCGCGGTGCGAAAGACGAACGACTGGTTTAGCGGATCCGGCGAAGGCACTCGATGGGGAAGATCGTACGCGGAGCTCGCATGGTCGAGGAGGCCTATCGCGTCGGCGTTCCGGATGCAAAGATAGGCGGAGATCCTACCGAAGAATCCCCGGCGCTCTCCCACGATGCGGCGGACGAAGCGGGCGACGCGGAGCTTGGCGCGGTATCGCAGGGACCACCCGTTGACGTTATCGACTGGGAATCGTTGCGCACCGAGGCGACTGCGGCGCTAGAACGCGCAAAGAGCAGCGCCCGCGAGATTCTGGAGGGGGCCTTCCGAACGGCGAGTTCGCTCCTGGAGCAGGCGCGCAGGGATCGCGATACGATTGCGGAGGCAGCGCGTAGCGAGGGGCACGAGGCGGGGCGGAACGAGGGCATCGCTCGGGTCGATGCAGAGATGAACGAGTTACTCGTCATGTTGCACGGCATCATCGATGCGGTGCGTGAAGATCGCGATCGTTTCTTACGTACTGCGGAGCCCGAATTAGTGCGGCTCGCGTTGGGGGCATCCGAGCGAATCGTACACCACGAGATATCGCAGAACGATCAGTTTGTCGTAGAGACCGTTCGTTCGGCCCTCACGCGCGCGTCGGCACGGAACGACATCGCGATTCGCGTGAATCCTGGAGATATGGCCGTGATGCGAGAGTACCGGGAACGGCTGCTCGCCGCCGGTGATTTCGAACACCTACGCCTCATCGAAGACCAGCGTATCGATCGCGGCGGAGCGATCTTAGAGAGCGATTCGGGAACCGTCGATGCGAAAATCGCAACGCAATTGCGCGAAGTTCGCGGCGCGCTCGTTCCCGCCGACGAACTCCCCGAAATTACTGCGACGGCGAGTTAGGACGATGGAAACGCTCACTTTCCGGGCCGACCGATATCTCGATGCGCTTCACGATCTCGATTGCATGCGACAGAATGGCCGCGTATCGCAAGTGATCGGCGTTGTGGTCGAGAGTAATGGACCGGCGATGGCGGTCGGAGAGACCTGCTGGATCCGATACCGAAGAAATGCCGATCCGGTGCTCGCCGAGGTCGTCGGTTTTCGCGACAATCGCGTGCTCATTATGCCGTTGGGGGATCTTTCCGGGATTGGAGCGGGCAGCGACGTTGCGGCTTGTGGAAAGCCGTTGCAAATTCGTGTAGGGGACGAACTCCTCGGGCGCGTCCTCGACGGGCTAGGGAACCCGATCGACGGGAAGGGTGGGATCGATTCGCTGAAACTCGCCTCGGTCACCGCAAATCCGCCGGCGGCGATGCAGCGCCGACGGATATCCGAGGCTCTTCCGCTTGGCATTCGCGCGATCGACGGATTGCTGACCTGCGGTAAGGGGCAGCGCGTCGGTGTATTTGCCGGCTCCGGTGTAGGAAAATCGACGATCCTCGGTATGATCGCGCGCAATACGGCCGCCGATGTCAACGTCATCGCGCTCGTCGGCGAGCGAGGAAAAGAAGTTCGCGATTTTCTCGAGCGCGATCTCGGCGATGAAGGGCTACGCCGGAGCGTCGTCGTCGTTTCGACGAGCGATCAACCGGCGCTCGTACGAATTAAGGCGGCCTTCGTCGCAATGACGGTTGCCGAGTATTTCCGCGATCTCGGACTCGATGTGATGTTTATGATGGATTCGGTCACCCGCTTTGCGATGGCTCAGCGTGAAGTTGGGCTTGCGATCGGCGAGCCGACCACGACGCGCGGCTATACACCGTCGGTCTTTGCAACGCTACCGCGGTTACTCGAACGGGCCGGAACATCGAGCCGCGGTAGCATCACCGGTCTCTTTTCGGTGCTCGTCGACGGCGACGACATGAACGAACCCGTCAGCGATGCGGTGCGCTCGATCCTCGACGGGCACATCGTCCTTTCGCGCAAGTTGGCCTCTGCGAATCATTATCCCGCCATCGACGTGCTCGAAAGCATTAGCCGCGTCATGCCCGATGTGGCCGACGAAAATCACCTCGCTGCATGTTCGGCGATTCGCGAATTGATGGCGACCTATCGCGAAGCAGAGGACCTGATTAATATCGGGGCTTACGTCGCGGGAAGCAATCCGCGTATCGATCTAGCGCTCTCCAAAGTGGAGGCGATTCGGCATTTTCTGCGGCAAGGTATGTACGAACATTCCGACTATGGGGCGACCCTTGCCTCGTTAATGAGCGTCGTGTAGCGCGTGGCGACTTTCCACTTCCGTCTCGACCCGGTACTCGTGCAACGCAAGCGCGTCGTCGAGCGCGAGCAGGGTCTCGTCGCTATCGCGCAGCGAGCGCACGATACAGCGCTCGCGGAGTTTCGGAGGCTCGACGCGGAGTTCGCGGAGCACTCGCGTATTCTGCGCGAGGAGCATGCGCGTCTCAATACCGATGACCTGGTGCTCCTTTACGCCCATATCGGCTACCTCGACCGGGCGATGGACGCCGCGAAGCGCGACCTCGACCTTCGGAAAAGCGAACTCGATGCAGCGATGTACTCCCTTCACGAAGCGATGAAGCGGAGGAAAGTCGTGGAGACCCTCAAAGACCACGCGCTCGGAGCGTTTCGCTTAAGTGAAATGCGGCGCGAGCAGAACGAACTCGACGACGGTAACGCGCGTCGCGACGAACGTCGGACGGCGCACAACGCCGAGATAGGAGGCCAGCGGTGATCGTCACACGCCAACGTCGAAAACCCTTCCCGTTCGGACGGCTCGTACTGCCGCTCGTCGCTATTCTCGCAATCGTCGGGGCGTTCGTCTGGCCGCCCTCCCGGGCCGCAATCACGGCCGGGCCGCTCTCGCCGATGTGGCAGTCGTTCGGTTCGCGCTTCGCGGTCGTAGCAGCCCCGTTTCATTTTGCCGCACAGAACCAGCTGATCGCTCGCCGCAATCACGAGATCGTGATTCTGCAGGCGCAGCTTGCCGACGCACAACGCACCTTGTCGAGCGCTCAGAAGAGCTCCGCCGCACTCAAATCTCGGGTACAGCAACTCGATGCGCAAGTCGCACAGGCGCGCTCGAAAGCGCCGGCGACGGCCGCACAACCGCTCGCGTCGCCCGGCCCCTTCGGCAGCACCGCTTCTTCGGCAAGCTCGAACCTTGCCGCCTCAGCGACCCCGAACGACCGGCTCGTCGCCGCCGATTGGGCGGCGATGGATCCCAGTAACGCTGCGAAGGTCGTGCAGCGCCTGCCCGTCCCTTACGATGCGAAGATCTTCGCGCTGATGTCCGCGAGCGATGTCGGTGCGATTCTCGATAAATTGCCGGCGGCGTTCGCCGCGCGCATCACGCAAGAAAACCCAACCCTAAAGCCGTAGCGCGTGCGATCGACTCTAACCAATAACGTTCGGACGCGCACGATCGCCTCCGATACGCTGACGCCGATTCTTGCCTATCGCGCACTCGCACAACCCGGGGCGAGTTGCCTTTTGGAGAGCGTCGATGCGGGCGGTACGCTCTCGCGCTATTCGTTCGTGGGCCTCGATTATCGTGCGTCGAAGCGCTTCGAGAGTACGCCGACGATGTACGATGAGATTCGCGCCTTCGTCGACATGCATCGTCCGCCCGCCGAGGCGCCGCCGGGAGGCGGAGCGTTGCTCGCCTTTTCGTACGACGCCGCACGAGCGCAGGCGCGCCTGAACGCGCGGCTGGCGGACGATCCGAAAATGCCGGCTGCGGTTGCCTCGATTCCCGGAACCTGGCTCATCTTCGATCACTATACCCATAGTCTTACGCTCTGGTGCTGCGACGTTGCAGGCGAGGATCTCGATGCCCGTATCGACCACTACGTTGCCCGCTTGCTCGACGCGCGCGCCTCGCTGCCTGGCGCATTTCGCGCCCACGGGCCGATCCATGCGAGCATCGATCGCACCGGGTATCTAGCTCTGGTCGATCGCGCGCAACGGGCGATCGGCGATGGGGACGTCTACCAACTGCAGCTCGGCATACGTTTCGACGCGGTACTCGAAGGGGATCCGCTCGATTGCTATCGTGAGTTGCGTCGACGCAACCCTTCACCCTATATGTTCTTTGTCGATACCGAGTTCGGAGCGCTCTTCGGAGCTTCACCCGAGTTTCTCGTGCGTCTCGATGGGCGACGGGCGCGCATTCGGCCGCTCGCCGGTACGCGGGCGCGTGGAGAAAGCCCCGAAAGCGATGCCCGGATCGCCGCCGAATTACTCGCCGACGAAAAAGAACGGGCCGAACACGTCATGCTCGTCGATCTCGGGCGAAACGATTTAGGCTCGGTCTGCAAACTGGGAAGCGTTCGCGTCGAGGAACTTCTCCAGATCGAACGCTATAGCCACGTCATGCATATCGTCTCGGATTGCGTCGGCGAATTACGCGAGGATTGCGATGCGCTCGATCTCTTTGCCGCCGGTTTCCCCGCCGGCACGGTGACGGGTACCCCAAAGGTTCGCGCGATGGAGATCATCGATACCTGGGAGCCGGTAACGCGCGGATTCTACGCCGGAAGCGTCGGGCGCTGGAGCTTCGAGGGGGATTTCGATTCGTGCATTACGTTACGCAGTCTCCACGCTCGCGACGGACGTATCTGGTGGCAGGCTTCGGCCGGCATCGTCGCCGATAGCGTTCCGGCCTCCGAGTATGCAGAGATTCTGCAGAAAACGCGCATCGCGCGAGCGATGCTCGGGCTCGACCATGAGGGTGTGACGAAATGATGGTGCTCTTCGTCGACAACTACGATTCGTTTTCGTATAACGTCGTCCACCTGCTCGCTTCGCAGGGCGCGAGCGTGCGCTTCATGCATGCCGACGACCCCGCCCTCGGAATCGAAACGCTCGACGAGTTCGATGCGATGACGATCGGCCCGGGGCCGGGAGAGCCGCAGGATACGCCGATGTTGGGGCGACTCATCGCTGCGGCGATCGAGCGCGATCTTCCGACGCTTGGGGTTTGCCTCGGGCAACAGGCGATCGGTGAGAGGCTCGGCGCTCGCGTCGTTCACGCACCGCGGCCGATGCACGGGAAGACCGATGCGATCGAGCACCTGGGACGCGGGCTCTTTGCCGGGCTGCCGAACCCCTTTCGGGCGACGCGCTACCATTCGCTCGCGCTCGAACCGGCCTCGCTGCCCACCGGCATCGAGGTTCACGCCCATAGCTCCGATGGGGTCGTTCAGGCGATCGCCGTTACCGGGAAGCGTTGCTTCGGAGTGCAGTTTCACCCGGAATCGGTGCTCAGCGAGTGCGGCGAGGCGCTCGTCGCAAACTTTCTCGCCCTCGCCTCGCGGTAGGGCGAGCGCCGGGCTGGCCCCGGGCTGGCACCGTGTGGCAGGGTGCTGCCACCCATCTCCTAGCCGGGGGTGAGGTGCGTCTTTGGTCGGCGAGCGATTAACTCAAGATGTAAGCGAGCCGACCGAAGACGCACCTCACCCCCCGGCTGTATCCGCTCCCGCCCCGTCGCGCCGGGGGGCCTTGACTCCTTTGGCGACCTCTGATACGTTACTCGCCTATGCCCTTCGGCGCGTAAGCCAAAAAGAGAGCGCGAGCCAATCCGACCGGCCGGATCTGCTCGTGCTTTGATGTTGCGCGAGATTCGCGAAGGACACGTGCCCACCCCTGTCTGGACAAGGTAACAAAGAGAGAACGAATGGCGACGACGAAGGCAGCGAAATCCGCAACGACGACGAGCAGCGGGGGGACGAAAGCGAAGGGAAAACGCTCCGGAGGCGAGGGCAAGAGTACGCCCATGGCCTCGCATTTTCCAATGCCCACCGGTGCGTTCACCGTTGAGGTCCCAGTCGATCCGGGGCCGAAACGCTCGCGTCACTCCTTCTCGAAGATCCCGCACGTTCTCGAACTCCCCAACCTGATCGAACTCCAAAAGGCGAGTTTCGAGTGGTTCAAAACCGAGGGGCTCGCCGAGGCGTTCGCCGCGATCTCGCCGATTAAAGATTTCACCGGCAACTTGATCCTCATGTTCGGCGAGCACTCGCTCGGCGAACCGAAGTTTTCGATCGAGGAATGTCGCGAACGCGATATGACCTACAGCGCGCCGCTGCGCGTGCGCGTGCGCCTCATCACCGCTGAATCCGGCGAAATCAAGGGTATCCCCGACCAAGAGATCTTCATGGGCGATTTCCCGCTCATGACCGACAAGGGCACCTTCATGATCAACGGCGCCGAACGCGTGATCGTGAGCCAGTTGGTGCGTTCGCCGGGCTTCCTGGTGGAGAAGGCCAAGCCGGCCGAAGGCAAAGGCTATACCGCAAAGATCATTCCGAAACGCGGCGCGTGGGTGAAGTTTTTTGCCGGTGCGAGCGACGAAGGCGACCGCTTCGGCGCGATTAACGTTTCGTTCGATAAGAGCCGTGCCGTTTCCATGATCGCGTTTCTGCGTGCGGTTTCGTCGCCGGAACATTTCCCGCTCGACGATGCCCCCGCAACTGCATACGATGCCGACGGCCTCGCGCGTCCGTACATTGAGAAAGTGCTGCGCGCCTGCGCCGATATGTTTCCGTGGAAGGGCATCGGCCGCCAGGCGACCGCTGCCAGCGATGCAATCGAGGTTCCGCGCCCGCAGTCGCAGCACGAGCGACAGGTGCGCGACGTCTTCGCAACGATGTTCCCCAATCGCATCGCGCGCGGCGAAGCGTTCGATCTCGTGGTGGAATTAGGCGATAAGAGCAAGCGCGACGCCGCTGCGGCAAAACTCAGCGCACTCTATCATCGGAACTGCGTTTGGAACTCCGACGAAGCGATCCTCAAACTCTTCTCGGGAACCTATCCGCGCCGTCGCGTCGATGACGGAACCTCGCGTCCGCTCGGGCGCGCGCCGCGCGGCTTAAAGAAGAAGCAACAGACGAGCGATCGCGCCGCCGAGTTGCGCGAACTCTTCGATCGGCTCTTCCCTGAAGCGAGCCCGGATAACCTCATTCTCAATACGCTTATTGAAGACGGCGATACGGTCAATCGCGAGACCGCACTCGAAGCGGTCTACGGGGCGCTGCGTTACGGCGAGCCGTTCACCTCGCACGAGGATGCCGAGAAGCTCATTCGCACCCTCCTTTTCGACGAGAACAAATGCGAACTCGGCAAAGTCGGACGCTTCAAGGTTACCTCGAAGCTCCATTATCGCATTCTCAACCCGGAGAAAGATTCGCGGATACGCGCCAAGAGCGAAAAGAAGGGGTTGAACCTCTCGCTCCTCACGGTAGAAGGCGATCGCAGCGAATTTGAAGTCGACGAATTCGGACCGTTCAGCTACCGCCCCGAAGGCGCGCCGGGACTGACCCGTGCGGATTTTATCGCTATCGTTCGCCGGCTCTGCCGCGTGGCGGTGCGCGATATCTCGCCCGATGACGTCGATCACTTAGGGAACCGCCGCGTCAACACCGTCGGCGAGCTTCTGCAGAACCAATTCCGCGTCGGCCTGCAGCGCCTCGAACGCGTCGTGCGCGAGCGCATGACGACCCAAGAGATCGAGACGGTGACGCCGCAAGCGCTCATCAATATTCGCCCGGTCGTCGCGGCGATTAAAGAGTTCTTCGGCTCGAGCCAACTCTCGCAGTTCATGGACCAGACCAACTCGTTAGCGGAGCTCACGCATAAGCGTCGTCTCTCTGCACTCGGGCCGGGCGGTCTCTCGCGCGAACGCGCGGGCTTTGAAGCACGCGACGTCCATACCTCGCATTACGGCCG
>JABEUX010000120.1 GCA_013044185.1 Vulcanimicrobiota bacterium
AATGCTCTCCATGTCGGTCGCCATCTTCTTCAACTTCGCGCTCGCCTCGGCGATATTCGTCGTCGTCGCCAAGACGTTGCCCTTAAACGCGGGGTCGTTTGCAATGCTCGCCACGATTTGCATCGTCGAATTCAGCGCGGTAGCGGTTCCTTGAATCTGTGCCAGGGTTTCGTTCAGGCGGTTCGAGTTGCCGCGGACGGTTCGATCGAGCACGCCCGTCATCGATGCAATATTGCCGCTCGCTACGCTCAAGTTACTTTGCAACTCGGTTGCGATCGCATTGCTTCGCG
Source organism: Vulcanimicrobiota bacterium (assembly GCA_013044185.1). Lineage (GTDB taxonomy): Bacteria > Vulcanimicrobiota > Vulcanimicrobiia > Vulcanimicrobiales > Vulcanimicrobiaceae > JABEUX01. The sequence continues at coordinate 291 of JABEUX010000120.1, forward strand.
CGGCGAGACGCGCGACCGCACTGCTCGCCGAGGCGGTAAGCGCGTTGGTATTTTCAAGCGTTATTTGTAACTCGTCGAGTAAACGTGGTTCGCGTTTTGCGACGTCGGCGAGGACGCCGTTGAGCACTTTTAACTGTCCTTGCCCTTCGGTAACGAGATCGGCGATCGTCGCGGTGTTGGTTCCCTGCGGCTGCTCGGCGATCGGCCGTATGCCCGGACCGATGATATTGGGTTGCTCGCCCGGCTCCGGGCGCGGCGGTACGATCAGCAGACTCGGATCCCCGGTGAGCGGGGCCTGTATGAGAAAGCGCGATTCGCTGGGAATGCGTACCGCCTGGCCGCCGACGTGCGGTTTGATCGCGAGGATCACGTCGACCGTCGTATCCGGGAGCAGCCTAATGCTCTCGACGCTCCCAACGGAGACGCCGCTAAAAAAGACCTGTGCGCCCGAGTGGAGCCCGGCTGCGGAGCGAAAATGCACGCCGATTCGGTACCCCGAGTGGCGCGTCCCGAAATCGGTAATAACGTAAAAGAACGCAAAGAGCAGGGCGAGCGCCGCCAGCGCAAAGGCTCCTACTTGTGCTTGCTTCGACATACCTGCCTCCCTTCTACACCGGTATCGGCCCGACCTCATTGCCGGTGAGGAACTGTTGCACGAACGGATTGCTCGAGGTGCGTATCTCTTCGCGAGGACCATAGGCGATGATCGCGCCCTCGAAGAGCATTGCGACGTAGTCCGCCATGCGGAAAATCGAGTGGAGATCGTGCGATATCACCACCGCGGTTCCGTCGAGCTTCTGGCGGAGGCGGATGATCGTATCGGTGATCAGGTTCGTGACGATCGGGTCGAGCCCGGTCGTCGGCTCGTCGTAGAGCACCAGCTCCGGGCGCGTGACGATCGCCCGAGCAAAGCCGGCGCGCTTGAGCATCCCTCCGGAGAGCTCGTTCGGTAAACTATCGTAAATGTGACGGAGGCCGACGCTTTCGAGCGCGTCGTCGACGATATGACGGATCTTCTCATCGGAGAGTGCGGTGTGCTCCCGCAGCGGTAACCCCACGTTCTCACCTATCGTAAGGCTATCGAGCAGGGCGGCGAACTGAAAAGCGAGGCTCGTTTTTTGCCGTAGCTCGACCAACTTTCGTTCCGGCGTATGGCAAAGATCGTGGCCGTCGACGTAGACGTGCCCGCTCGATGGTTCGATAAGGCCGTCGAGCAAGCGAAGAATCGTCGATTTTCCGGCCCCCGAGAGACCGACGATACAGGTGATCGCACCGCGAACGATCTTCAGATTACAATTTTTGAGAATGACGTTCTCTCCGAAAGAGAGCGTCACGTCCTCCAAGCTCGCGTAGATCGTCGGCTCCATCGGCTAGTGACCTCCGAAGAGAAAGTAGCTCATGATGAAGTTCGTTCCGAAAATGAGAATGATCGAAATAACGACCGCGCTGGTCGTCGCGCGGCCGACCCCTGCCGCACCACCGCGCGTCGAGAGTCCCTGATAGCACCCGACGAACGCGATGATGCAGGCAAAGATGAACGACTTAAAGAGCCCTTTGACGACGTCGTCGAAGCCGACGGCTTGACGGGCCGAGGAGATGAACGAGGCGGGGTTGATATGTGCGTACGCCTGCGCGATCCACATACCACCCACGATCGAAATGATATCGGCGAAAATCGTCAGCAGCGGCAGCATGATCGCTAGAGCTAACAAGCGCGGAACGACGAGAAAGCGTACCGGCGAGAGCCCCATCGATCGGAGCGCGTCGATCTGCTCGGTTACGACCATCGAGCCGATCTCGGCGGCGATCGCCGAACCGACGCGGCCCGCAACGACCACCGCGGTGAGCATCGGACCGAGTTCTCGAACCGAGGTGTAGGTAACGGCCCCCCCGACGAGGCTGCCGATTCCGTACTGAACCGCTTGCTGAGCGGATTCCAATGAGATCACCATGCCGGTAAAGAGCGAGGTCAGCAGGACGATCAACAGCGATCCTATGCCGAGTTCGTAGCTCTGTACGAACGTTTCGGCATAGCGAATCTGCGCGTGTACGAGCGAACGGATGGTCTCGCCTATTAACGAAATAATCCCGCCGAGATACTCGAGAAACGCAATCGTTTTTTCGCCGAAGCGCTCGAGGATGCCCATACCCTATGCCGTCGCCTCGCCGAGTATGCCGAGCATCGTCCCGATGTTCTCCAGTCGCTTGACCGCCACGTTTCGTTCGGCGTTGAAATTCAACTGCGCCTGTGCCAGTTCTGCGAGTCGTCGATCCAAATCTCGCAGTTGTGCCCGCGTCTGCATATCGAAGCCCGTGAAATATCCACGTAGGGCCATGCGATACGCGACCTCAAGTTCCCCCGTCGGGGCGCCGCCGTCGAGCGCCTTGCCGACGCGTTCGTGGAGCGAACGAATCCTCGTCTCGCTGAAATGAAAATGGTCGGCGCGCTCGTACAATGTGCGCAGATCAGCTTCCACGCGTGCCTTCCTCGATCGCCTTCCTTTGAATCTCGAACAATTCGGAAATTCCCTTCGACGCCAATGCTAACATGCGGTCGAGTTCGGGGCGCCCGAAGGGTTCGGCCTCTGCGGTTCCTTGCAGCTCGACGAACTTACCGGCATCGGTCATAAAGACGTTCATGTCGACGTGGGCGCTACTATCCTCTTCGTAATTGAGATCGAGCATCGGTACCCCGTTCACGATTCCAACGCTGACCGCTCCGACCAAGCCATGCATGGGCCAACGAGCGCGCTCGCTCGGAGAAAAGCGCTTCCCCAATGCGATGGAGAGCGCGACGCACGCACCGGTCAGCGAGGCCGTCCGCGTGCCGCCGTCGGCCTGCAGGACGTCGCAGTCGATCGTAACCGTTCGCTCGCCCAATTTGACGGTATCGACGATCGCCCGCAAGGAGCGGCCAACGATGCGCTGGATCTCGTGCGTACGCCCGCCTTGCCGCCCTTTCGCAGCCTCCCGGGCGGTCCGCTCGCTCGTAGCGCGAGGGAGCATCGCATACTCGGCGGTGATCCAGCCCAGCCCTTTCCCTTTGAGCCATGGCGGAATGCGATCTTCGAGGGTCGCGGCACAGAGCACGCGCGTACGACCTACCTCGATCAGCGCCGAGCCTTCGGCGAAATCGAGCGGGTTCGGGGTGATCCGTACCGGGCGAAGTTGGTCTGCAGCGCGTCCGTCATTTCTTTGCACCACCTCAGGCTTCGCTATTCGACGGTGACGGTCTTTGCGAGATTCCGTGGTTGGTCCACATCTTTGCCGTCGAGATCGGCGATGTGGTATGCCAGGAGCTGCAAGGGGATGATATTGACGATCGGCGCGAGCAGTTCGTCGACCTTCGGCACCCAAAACACGTGGTCGGCGACCGAGGCCGCTTCGTCGTCGCCGTGATTTGCAACCACGACGATCGGTGCTTCGCGGGCACGCGACTCCATTAAGTTCGAGAGCATCTTGTCGCGAACGCGTCCGTGCGTCACCACCCCGATGACCGGAACGCTCGCATCGAGGAGCGCGATCGGCCCGTGTTTCATCTCTCCTGCGGCGTAGCCCTCGGCATGCAGATACGCAATCTCTTTGAGTTTCAGCGCGCCTTCCAATGCGGTGGGATAGTTGATATAGCGGCCGATAAAGAGCGCGCTGTGCGATTTGCGGATCTTCTTCGCAACCTTCCGAATATCGTTGCTGGCATTAAGGACCGCGTCGACAGCCGCCGGCAGCAAGCGCGTTCCCTCCGCAATCTCGCGCAAACGCTCGATCGGTGCCGTCTTGCGTAATCGCGCGAGATAGAGGGCGAAGAGCGTCATGGCCGTTACTTGTGCGACGTAGGTTTTCGTTGCGGCTACTCCAATCTCGGGGCCGCTGCGCGTGAAGAGCGTCGCATCGACAACGCGCGTCAAATGCGAGCCGAGTTTATTGCAGACACCCAAAACGGCACTGCCCGCCGAGCGTGCGACGCGAACCGCTTCGACGGTATCGGCGGTCTCGCCCGATTGGGACATCGCTATGGTCAGGGCCGAAGCGTCGATGACCGGATCGCCGTAACGAAATTCACTCGCCAACTCCATCTCGACCGGAAGCCGAACGAGCGAACGAAGCAAATACATCCCAACCATGCCGGCATAGAACGCCGTTCCGCAGCCGGTAATGGCAATTTTGGCGATCGCTCCGAGCCGTTCGTCGAGGCCGTGCAGCTCGCTTTCGAGCCGTACGTCGAGTGCGTCGTCGATGCGCCCGGCCAACGTCTCCTTGATAACGTTGGGCTGCTCGAAGATCTCCTTGAGCATGAAATGTTTGAAACCGCCCTTTTCGGCGGAGCTCGCATCCCACGTGACCAACGAGACCTTGCGGTCGACACGGTTCCCTTCGTAATCGGTGATCGTGACGCTATCGCTTCCGACGACCGCCATCTCGCCCTCTTCGAGAACGATCTCTTTACGCGTGTACGGTAGAATCGCCGGTGTATCGGAGGCGACGAACATCTCGCCCTCACCGAAGCCGATGACCAACGGGCTCGCACCGTTGCGGGCGAAGACGAGGTGTTCGGGGCTCTCGCTGCTCATCACCCCCAACGCATAGGCACCGACGACTTCGTGCAGCGTGCGGCGCACCGCGCCCGCGAGATCGCCGTCGTAGTGCTGCTCGATCAGGTGGGCGAGAACCTCGGTGTCGGTCTCGCTGGCAAAATGGTGCCCGCGCTCGATCAGTCCGGCGCGGAGCGTCGCATAGTTTTCGATGATGCCGTTATGGACGACGGCGATCCGGCCGCTACAATCGAGGTGCGGATGTGCGTTGGCATCCGAGGGGCGGCCATGCGTTGCCCAACGCGTATGCCCGAGGCCGATCCGTCCGGCGACATGCGTGTCGCTGCGCAAGCGCTCGGAGAGACGGGCGAGTTTTCCCTCAGCCTTCGAGCCGACTAATCGTCCGCTCTCGTCGATGACCGCGACGCCGGCACTATCGTATCCGCGATACTCGAGTCGCGAGAGCGCGTCGAGGAGGAACGGAATGGCGTTCTTCGGCCCGACATACCCGACGATCCCGCACATAAGCGCCTATTTTATGCCTTCGCGCGTGCGCGTGTACTCGATCTTTCCTGCGGCGATCTCATCGAGAGCGATCGAGACCGGCTTGTTCCGGTTCGCGGCATCGCGATCGACCAACGGCTCGCTGGCGAAATACTCGCGACGCTCCATCGGCGGGGTCTCTTCCATGCGGATCCAGTTATTGAGTTGACGCGCGCGCATCATTGCGATATTCACCAGGGTGAATTTCGAATCTGCATGCTCCATCAGCCCTTCGAGGTCGCCGAATATTCGTTTGCTCATCTTCTTCTCTATCCGTTCTATAACTAGCGTGTTTACGATTGCGTGACGCTCGCAAGCGAGTCGTCGGGAACGCGGTGAATCCGCATGCGTTCGGCTCGGAAGATCGCGGCGAGGTCGTCGACCGCTTCATCGGAGCGTTGTTCTTGATTGATCACCAAATAGTCGAAGTCTCGAATATATCTGATCTCTTCGTTGCTCTCGGTTCGCCGCTCCAGCAAGCGTCGGCGCAAGTTGGAGAATTTATCGGGCAGAACGAATATCGAGACCGCCTCGGGGAAGGCACGAACGATGGCCATCGCCCCATTGACTTCCGGTTTCATGACGACGTCGAAACCCTCGCGGAGGGTAGCCTCGATATAGGAGCGCGG
>JABEUX010000121.1 GCA_013044185.1 Vulcanimicrobiota bacterium
ACGCCGAGTTGCGCGGGAGCGAACTGGATGCCGCTCCAGAACGAGCCGAACTCTCCGTACTTCGCGCTCGCTTCGTCGAAACGCATCTCGTAGACGATCTTCTTGAAGATCAACGGATCGTCGGCGTAGAGATCGACTCCCCACTCGAAATCGTCGTAGCCGATCGATCCGGAGATCACTTGCGTCAATTTCCCGGCGTAGGTTCTCCCGATGAGCCCGTGCTCGTGCATCATCTTACGACGCTCGTCGAAAGGCGTCATGTACCAGTTCACGCTCTCGCCGCGACGCTTATCCATCGGATAGAAGCACGTGTAGCGGCGCTGCGGGATTTTCGCCCAGAGCCTCGGTGCGATATACGGACTCACCGCTTGGCCTGCGAGGGCTTCGTCGAACGCGCGGACCCATTCCTCGCCACCTTGCTCCAACCCGCGGGCGGCGAGGTCGGCGTGAATCTTCCCGGTCGCATCGTACATCCCAACTTCGAGCACCGAAACGTAGGAATCCATCGGCTCCAAAAACACGCGCAATTCGAGTTTGTCGACGAGCATCTGTGCGTATGCAAGCCCATCGTAACCACGCGCGTAATGCGTGAGCATGAAGTCGCCCTTGTGCCCCACGAGTTGCGTCAGGCCAATATCGCCGTCTTCACCGGCGTGCATGTGCTCGAAAAGGTCGCGTGCGCGGCCGGCGATTTTCAAGCGACGCTTCTCACCGACACGCTCCCAGAGCAAGCGATCGAAACGAAACATGCGGTGAAGGATCCACCATCCCTCCAGAGATTCGGGAACCCGTGGGTCACGCATGCTTGCCTCTCTCTCGCGCTTTCGAACGTTTCATTTCGGCATAGACTTCGTCGAGCAGTGCTTCGGGGCGTTCGCGATATTTCGCCCAGAGTTGCGGCATCTGCGCGATATCGGCGAGCACGCGCGCGTAGACCGCATTCACCGGTGTCGGAACGCCGAGCGCGCGCCCGGCGGCGGCGACCGCACCGCAGAGCGATTCCACTTCGGTGCGCTCGCGCCCCGAGCGCAGATCGAGTAGCAACGAGGGGGGTTTCGTCCCACGTGCCGAGGCGACGCGACCCGCGAGCACGCGCCGCGCGATCGGGCTCGGCAGCGAAACGATCGCGAAGAGCGCGCGCACGGGATAGCGCGGCAAATCGATCGGCGTGAGGCCGAGCGCCTTCATCACGTCGCGGACTTCGCGTATCGCACGGATCTCGAGCGTAAAGATCTTCTCGAACTGTACCAAGCGATTCGGCAGCACGTTGAGAATCGCACACGACGCATTTGCGACGATGTTGAGGGCGAGCTTGCTCCACTTGAGGGCTCGCCAATCTTCGCAGACCTTCACCGCAATGCCGGCGCTCTGGAAAGTCGCGCTCAGCCAATTATAGGCCGCACCGCCGAGTGGGGCGAGCGCGAGCCCACCTTCATGCGCCGCCGCAACGCGCCCGTCGCGGTCGCGATCGACCGGCACCGTCAGCGCGGCGGCGACGACGTTGCGCTCTCCGAATGCCGCGCCGAGCAGTTCTTCATTGCCGATGCCGTTCTGCGGTGAGACGAAGACGCAGTTCTGCGGCACCGCAATCGCGCGTTGGAGCGTTTCGATCGCTGCGGGGGTGTCGTAACTTTTCACCGCGACGATCGCGACGTCGGCCTCGACGCGCGTTACCTCATCGATCGTGCGCGGCGCATAGGTGATATCGACGCCGACCGAACTCAATCGCTCGCCTAAAAACGAACCGACGGCGCCGCGCCCGACGATATAGACGTTCATGCGCGGACCGGCGCGGATCGCCCGGTGCTGCCGAAACCGCCCTCACCGCGCACGCTCTCGCCGAGCTCGTCGACGAGTTCGAAGCTCGCGCGTGCGACCGGGGCGACGACGAGTTGTGCGATGCGCTCGCCGCGCGCGATCTCCACGCTTTCGCGGCCGTGATTGATCAACAACACGCAGATCTCGCCACGATAATCTGCGTCGATCGTCCCCGGAGCGTTCAAACAGGTAATCCCGCTGCGCAATGCGAGCCCGCTACGCGGACGCACCTGCGCCTCGAAACCGATGGGCAGTTCGATTGCGAAGCCGGTCGGAACGAGCGATCGCTCGCCTGGCGCGAGCTGCAACGCACGTGCGGCGCAGAGATCGGCACCCGCCGCCGCCTCGCTCATGTAGGTCGGAGGAGGGAGCTCGGCAGCATGCGCGAGCCGGCGCACGGCGACGCGCGGCGTCTGGCGGAGATCGACGGTCATACTCCCTTACTTAGGAAGAAGGGTCGAGAGTTCTTCTCGGAAGCTTTCAATATCTCGGAACGAGCGATAGACCGAGGCAAAACGGATGTAGGCGACCGGGTCGAGCCCACGCAACGCTTCCATCACTTTCTCGCCGACGAGCGTCGAGGGGACTTCGTTTTCGCCGCGCGCGAAGAGTTCGCGCTCCAATTCGGTGGCGATCGTCTCCATCTGGTTCTCGGAGATCGGGCGCTTCTCGCAGGCCTTATGCAGCCCGGAGAGCAGCTTCTCGCGCGAATACTGTTCGCGACGGCCATCTTTCTTCACGACGAAGAGCCGCGACTGCTCCATGCGTTCGTAGGTGGTGAATCGATGCTTGCAGCGCGGGTCGAGACACTCGCGACGGCGGCGCACGACGTTATCGTCGTCGCGCGAATCGACGACGCGTGTCTCGCTCTTGCGGCAGGTCGGACAGATCAGCGGCGAGCCCTCACGACGATGTAGCGCACATATTGTGCTTCGCGCTAGTATAACCCACTACCCGTAGGGAACGCAAAAGGACCACCGAGCGGTGGCCCTTTTCCGTATGTTCTTGGTCTTTCAGAGCGGGTCGGCTACTTTGCCGCCCCGATCTTGAACATCTTCGTGCCGCATTTCGAGCACTTTCCCTCGGTCGCCGGGCGACCGTTCTTCATGGTAATTTGCTTGGCGTCAGCCATAGGCTGCTTCGCTTTGCACTTGACGCAATAGGCTTCGACTGCCACAGTTACTCCTTCCGTATCGGCGACCCGCCGTTTCTCTGGCCTAGCCGGGATTCCCCCCGCTTGACGACGAGAGCCCGCTCGTGAATGAGCGGTATGGAGCTTCGCTTCGAACCCCGCGAGCGTTTCCTTGCCATCCGGCCCGGCCGGGCGGAGCCGCGTTTCGCCGGGCTCTGGGCCTCCGGGAGCCTCGAAGCCCTCGCTCGCCCGAGCATCGCCATCGTCGGGACCCGGGCGGCGAGCGCCTACGGACGGAGCCAGGCTCGCTCCCTCGCCGCCGAGCTCGCGGGGCTCGGGATCTGCGTGCTCTCGGGGCTCGCCCTCGGCATCGATGCCGCAGCCCACGAGGGCGCGCTCGATGCGGGCGCCCCAACCATCGGCGTGCTCGGCTCGGGGCACCACC
>JABEUX010000013.1 GCA_013044185.1 Vulcanimicrobiota bacterium
AACGACGCATGCACGTGAGCGACGCCCGAATGGACGTTTTTAACTTCACGTTTTTTACGCGTTTTGGTTTGTTTCTTGGCAGCCAAACGAAAGCTCCGCTTCTACTTTATCTTTCCCCGAACGCCGGGGTGTCGTCGCCTCGACCGGCAGAGCCGATCTCTCATCGAACGCTCGGCGATTGCGTCCGTGCCCGACCGACCCGAGAACGGGTCTACGGGCGATGCCGCGTGCGCCGCTAGAGTGGACGGCGCCGAAGAAAGAGTCTACCGGAGAGTCGCCTCTAGGTCAAGCGATTCCCTCGCCCGAAGGAGCGCCCATGCGACGAACGGCCTTTCTTTCCAGCGTGCTCGGACTGGGAGGCGCGCTCGCGGTTCCTACGGGCGCGGAAGCTCTCCCCGAGGAGGAAGACGCCCGCGCCTCGGCCGCCCTCGTCCTCAGCGGCGGTGGTGCCCGCGGAGCCTATGAAGCGGGCGTCATCGAATCCCTGCGTCGGCGTGCCGGGATCGGCGACGGCGAGCCGCTCCCGCCCTATAAAGCGGTCTTCGGCAGCTCCATCGGCGCCATCAACGCCTGGTTCGTTGCGACGGGGCGTTACAGCGAACTCGCGACGCTCTGGGGAACGATCGCCGCCTCCCGCGTGATTCGGCCGAAACCCCGCTTCGCCAAGATTCCCGAGGTCACCGCCGGGGTCCTTAACCGTTTTATCGAGGCGTTGCGCCTCGGCATCGGGCTCGCCACCGACGTCACCGGGATCGCCGATGGCGGCGTGGTCGAACGGTGGCTCGCGCGTCATATCGACCCAAGTAGCCCGATCTTGATCTCCTACGCCGCCCTCGCGACCAACCTCACCTATCGACGAGGCGAACTTTTCTACCGACTCGCCAGCGGCGCGAGCACGGAGGAACGCTCGACAACCCTCGATCGCCTACGAGTCGCCATGGGATCGCCGATCTCCGTTCGCCCACTCTCCCCGAATATCACCGTACGCGCCCTCTTCGCCTCGGCGGCGCTCCCGGTCGTCTTCGATCCCGTCGCATTACCTCGGGTCGATGGATCCGGGGAGGATCGCTTCATCGACGGAGGCGTGATCTCCAACGTACCGCTCGCAGCGGCACGCGCCGTTGCCAAGAGCGTCGACATCGTTTTTGTCGACCCGGAGCAAACCGAGCCATTTTTGGCAAATTCGGCGGTCGATGTCGGTCTGGGCGTGATCGAAACGATGCAAACACGGATTCTCGATGTCGATTTGCGAAACGCATTCTTTGAATCGCTCGGGAAACAGGCGTATCGCTCGCTTCCGAAGCCGCAACGCAGCACCGGCAACGAACGCATTTTCAAATATATTCTCGATGTGACGATGGCCTCGATTCGCCCCGATCGACCTCTTGCCGTCGACGTCGCGGGATTCAACCTGCAAAAACCGATCGACGAAGCCTATCGACTAGGCCTCGCCGATGGAGCGAAGGGCTTTCGACGCTACCGTCCCGCCGAAGCCCTTGGGATCCCCGACGTCAGCTAATCGAGCCGACGAGCGCGCGTCCCTAGATCTTCAATCCGAGCCCGAGGAACGCGCCACTATGCGAGAAACCCGACGGGGCGTTAAAGGCGTTCGAACCGCTATCGCCGACGTACCCTCCGTCGACGAAGAGCGGCGATCGACCGAGATTATACGTAAAACCGGCGCGGTAACTCGTAATGTGGTATCCCAAATTGTAGAGGCCGTTTCCGCCTTTCACGCGCGGATAATAAAAGAGCGAGGCGTAGAGCGAGAATGGCCGATCGAGATCGGGTAACTTCATAACGCCGTAACCGAGCCCCGCCATCGGCGGATAGCCGTAGCGCGTCGTCCGCACCATATATCCGGCCGCAAGGTAGATGCGCGGTTCGGCAATCTTTATTCCGAGATGCGTCTCGCTCGACCGATCGAGCGCTTGAAATGCCGGAACGTACGCCGAGCCGTTCCCGCCGATCGTCGTGACCATGCACTGTGGGTCGCCCGCACCATTGCAATTATGCGGATAGATCCAGGTGTCGATCGTTTCGTCGACCGCAAGGTTGAGTCTGAATGCGTGAAACTCTTCACCCGTGCGGAAACTCCAGAGATTCGCATTGGCGGTATTCCCGGGACTAAATTCGTTGTAGACTTTCGGCTTGAGAAAATAATCGAAGATGAGATAGGACTCCGGCTTCGGCGTCGATGCCGGCAGCGGAAACGGCGTTGCATTCACGGCGGGAAGCGGCGTCGGCGTCGGCGCGACGACCGGCGCGGGCGTTGTGGCCGGAGCGGGTAACGGCGTCGGCACGACGTATCGCACGACCGCGATCCGACGCCCGGGAACCCATTTCACATAAGCACCCATCGTTTCGGAGAGCACGCGGATCGGGACGAGCACGCGACCGTTCCGGAGGATCGGCGGCGAATGTAAGACCCGCTGCTGCCCGTCAATACGGGCAATATTCTTGCCGACCCAGAGTTCGATCGCTGCACCGGGCTTGCGGACCTCGATGCGCTTGCTCTTGGCGTCGTAACGAACGCTCGCACCCATCGCTTCAAACATCGCGCGTAACGGAACCAATATGCGCTTCCCTTGCAGGAGCCCCGAGAGCACCCGACCGTTCACGATCACGGTCGGCGCCGAATGTACGTGCCGGTCGTTGAAGAGGAGGCTCGGCGACGAAGCGACGGCGAGCGCCGGCAGCATCCCGAGCAGTATGGCGCATACGCCGAACGCGAGAGAACGAAGCATCGATCCCATCTCCTTGAGAGCACCCTAGTTCAGCGGCGCCTTCCGCGTCACCGTTGCCCTCCCCTGCGGCGCGTAAGGCACGCCAAAATTGAAGCGCCCCCCTGAGCATGTCGCTCGGGGAGGCGCTGTTGGAGAGAGCGCGATCGAGGTTAGAAGGAGAGACCGAGACCGATATACGGACCGGCGTGCGTGAAGCCCGACGGAGCGTTGCTCTTGTTGCGCCCGGTATCGCCGACGAAGCCAAGATCGATGAAGATCGGGCTCTTCGGGATGGTGATTGCGGCACCGATCTGATACTTCAGGAGATTGTATCCTAAGGTATAGCCGAGGCCGGTACCCGGGTCGGTGAAGTTGCCCTTCAAATTCGGGTAGTACCACGCGCTGCCGTAGAGCGAGAAGCCGCGATTGAGGTCGGGCAGCTTTTCTGCACCGAATCCAAAGCCCTTCTGCGTCGGGTAGCCGTAGTTGGTCGTGCGATAGAGATAGCCGACGCCGATATAGAGGCGCGGGTCTGCAACCTTGAGGCCGAGGCGAACTTCCGCATCGCGGTCGCGCGCCGTAAAGGCCGGAACGTAGGTCTGACCCGTGTTGCCGATCGTCGTGACGTTACACTGATCGCCGGCCGGTGCCGGATTTGCCGAGGTGCAATTATGCGGGTATTGATAGCTGCGGAAGTCGCCTTCGATCATCCAGGGCAGATTGAATGCACTGAATTCATACGCGCCGCGAAAATCGTACGAGCCATTCTTGCCCGAGTTGCCGGGGCTAAACTCGTTGTAGACTTTCGGCGATGCGATGTAGTCGCCGGCGATGAAGTGCTCTTGCGTCGCTTGGTGAACGACGGGAGCGGGCGTCGGGGTCGGCGGCGGCGTCGGCATCGGCGTTTCGACCGGAGCCGGCGTTGCCGGAGCTTCCGTCGGGGCCGGTGTCGGTACCACGTAACGAACGACGACGACTTTCTGTTCGGGAACCCATTGAACGTAGGCTCCCATGCTTTCGGAGATCACGCGGATCGGGACGACGACGTTGCCCTTGTAGAGCATCGGCGGAACGTCGAGACTGCGCTCTTCTCCATTGATCATCGCAACCCGGCTACCAACGGTCAATTTGACCTCGGCACCCGGCTTGCTCACGGTGATCGCTTTGGTAGCGGCGTTATACGAAACCGTCGCACCCATTTGTTCGAACATCGAACGAAGGGGAACGAGGATCGTACCACCGCGTACGATTGCCGCAAGCACGCGACCCTTTTTCATAAGGTCGGGCTTGGTATAGACGTGATGGTCGTTGAAGAGAATCGGAATCGATCCCGTTGGGGGCGTTCCGAAATTCGCCGACGGCATACCCGCCATCGAATCCGCAATCACCTTGTGTCCGCTGTTACCCGGCGCTTGCGTCTTCGAGGATGCCGCGACGGCATTGAGTCCGCTGAGCGCTACGATGAGCGCTGCAAGAACTCCGGTGCTGAGTCGTTTCACATGTTCCTCCAGATTGAAGTATTGGAAGATGGGCCCTGCCCATCAGCCGCTTAACGCCGATCGAGTCGGCGAAGTTCCATCGCCTCCCCGGCCCGCGGTAAGCGCACCAGCCAGAGCATACCCACAATGAGTTCCAAGAACGCAATGCCAAAAGCGAAGCGGCTCGTCGCCCAGGCTCCGCCGGGCCGGAGAATCGTCGCGAGGACGCCGATCAGTGAAGGGGCAAAGAATTGTGGAAGAACGACGGCCAAGTTCCAGAGTGCAAACCCGAGCGCTCGAGCACTCGGCGGAACGTAGCGAGCGCCCAGTGCCCAATCGGCACTTAAAAAAGCTCCCCATCCGAGCCCTCCCACGATACTGGCAATCGAAAGAACGATGAGGCCGCGCGAGGCGACATAGAGCGCGATCGCCAGCGCGAAGGCACCTACCCCCGCAATCGCACTCGCGCGAAGATCGAAGCGCCTCCCAATTCTTGAAGCGAGCGATGCTCCGCCGACGCCCGCGAGTGTGAAGGCGACGATCGCCGCCCCCGCGATCATTCGCGGCGCCGCAACCTCGGCGAGCCCCGACCCGAGTACCCAAAAATAGAGATATCCCAACATCGTATAAAACGCGAGAAAAATCATCGCTCGAGAGCCGAAAAGATCGACGTGCGCGCGCGTGATTCTCGTGGGTTCGCCGGGCTCGCCAACGCGTCGCTCGACGACGCGGGCGAGCGAGCGATACCCGAGAGCTAACGCTCCAAGCAACAACAGCGGCAGCAGTACTGCGCTCAGCGGGGGCGCGGCCGTCGCGGCGATGACCGCGCCGACCGCATTGCCGAGGCTCTGCATCGCCGCCAACCAGGCACTCCCGGTGCGCTGCGCCGCGCGCTCCAGATACTCCGGAACGGCGGCTTGATAGGGAGCGATCGCGACGTTCATGCCGATCTGCAGGGCGAGATACGCCGCCAGCAACTCCGATGCCGAATTTCCTCGTAAGAAAACGACGATAGCGCCGATAGCAAGAGCGGTGCCTCCGACATAGAGGGGTGCACGCGTTCGAGCGCGCGCCACGGCACGGTCGGAGAGTAGCGCGGAAACGAGCTGCGCGACGATCGCCGTCGCGGCGCCAGCCGCCGCAAAAATTGCGTATCGTTGCGCCGCCGCATCGCCGAAAAGAGAGACGAGCCGCGCCTGCAAGAGCACGCCGAGTATCGCGCCCCAAACGACTTGGATGCCGAACCAAAAAAATGAAAGGCGCGCCGCCTCAGATACGCGCGCGCGCATATCGATACTCGTCAAGAGAGTCAACGTCAAAACAGAGCTCGGGCTCGCAATCGCGTACCGCCGCTACCTCCGCACCGAGAACGTGCGAGGCGCGCCGTTCGATACGTTCCAGCGTTAGTCGCCCGATGGCGTAAGCAGCGAGAATGCCGAGGCCGGCTCGCATCGCCATCCGCCATGGAGCCTTGCGGGCGTTAAAAAATGCGGCACTCTCGCGTGCTACGGCTTCGAGAGCATCGAACGGCACGACGAGCGCGCTCGCGTTGACGATGCGTTCGCCGCCAAGCACGACGCCGTTCTGCGGCGCCCCGGGAAAATGTCGCTCGTACTCCACGCCGGTGCAAAGCCCGAGAGCGACGGTGCGCGCGGGAATCGCCTGCACGTAGCGATGTAGCACGGCGGCATCGAGAAACGGTAGATCCGCGGCGAGCAGTATCGTTGCAGATCGCCGCGCATCGTCGCGGAAGGCCTGCAGGCAGGCCAGCATATTCGCCGCGCCATCGCCCGTATCGCCGAGCACTCGCTCGACACGCCCGTCGCAACGCGCCGCGATATCCTCGCCTCCGAGAACGACGATGCGCCGCGCGCCTATATCGGCGGCGGCGGCGATCGTTCGTTCGAGGATCGTGCTCGCTCCGATGGGAGCGAGCGCTTTGATCTCCGTTCCCGTCTCGGCGGCAAAAGCTCCGCCGACGCGTCCTCCGGCGGCGATTGCGACGTTGATCCCGTCGATCGTCACCGAAGCTACCGCGCTATTTCTTAACGGTCTTCTTCTTGCCGGCGACGGTGCGCTTGGGACCCTTGCGCGTACGCGCGTTGGTCTTCGTGCGCTGCCCGCGAACCGGAAGCCCGCGCCGATGGCGCAAGCCGCGATAGCATCCGATATCCATCAGGCGTTTGATATTGCCCTGTACTTCGCGGCGAAGGTCGCCTTCGAGCCGGAGCGCGAGACCGTCGATCGCTTCGCGAAGACGCTTCTCGTCTTCTTCACTGAGTTCTTTCACTCGGCGATTCGGATCGATACCCGCGCGTTCGAGCAGCTTCGCAGCCGTCGTCGAGCCGATGCCGTAGATGTACGTGAGTGCGATCTCGATACGCTTTTCGCGCGGCAGATCGATACCGGAAATACGAGCCATGGATTACCCCTGTACCTGTTTGTGTTTTGCATTGACATCGCAAATGATCCGCACCTTGCCGTGGCGGCGGATAACTTTGCACTTGTCGCAGATTTTCTTGACTGACGGACGGACTTTCATGGACGGTTCCTCGTTCTGTGATGCGCCGCGCGCACTATTTGTAGCGGTAGGTAATGCGGCCGTGCGTTAAATCGTACGGCGAGAGTTCGACCAACACGCGATCTCCCGGAAGAATGCGGATGAAATTCATCCGGATCTTCCCCGAAACGTGGGCGAGCACCCGATGCCCGTTTGCAAGTTCGACGCGGAACATTGCGTTGGGCAGGGGTTCGACGATCGTGCCTTCGACCTCGATCGCCTCTTCCTTGGGCACCGCCGTCTTGGCGGCTTTGTCGGCATTCGGCTTTTTCGCCGGACGCCCACCTCGGCGTTTTCCTCGCGCCATTACACTCTAGCTCCTCACCATTGACTCGCCCGATGATTTTTCGGCATCGGGTCGATAGCGTTCTACGTCGGGGTGCTCCCCAACGCTGCGAAGCGTCAGGATGCGCGGCCCCTCGGGCGTGACCGCAATAGTGTGCTCGAAGTGCGCCGAGAGTTTACCATCTGTGGTGACGACTGTCCAGCCATCCCGCAGGGTCTTCACCTGGTACGAGCCCTCGTTAATCATCGGTTCGACGGCCAAAACGAGCCCGGGACGAAGCTCCGGGCCGGTGCCGGGGCTGCCGTAATTGGGCACCTGCGGCTCCTCGTGCATCGCCCTGCCGACGCCGTGTCCGACGAGTTTGCGGACGACGCCATAGCCCTGCTGCTCGGCGTGCCGTTGCACGGCCGCCCCGATATCGCCGACATGCCCGCCGACCTGCATCGCGGCGATGCCCGCCATCATCGATTCCTGGGTTACTCGCAGCAAGCGCGCTGCGCTCTCCGAGATCTTGCCCACCGGCACGGTGAGCGCGCTGTCGGAGACGAAGCCCTCGAAGGTGGTCCCGATATCGATCGAGAGGATGTCGCCTTCGACGAGGACTCGATCCCCGGGAATTCCGTGCACCACCTCGTCGTTGACCGATGCACAGATCGAGGCCGGGTAGTCGTGATAGCCCAGAAACGTCGGAATTCCGCCGCGCGACCGGATGCCCCGTTCGGCGAGTGCGTCGAGTTCGCGCGTCGTGATACCCGGACGCACCGCTGCCATCAACTCCACGAGAACCGCGGCCGTGATTTTTCCACTGCGACGTATCGTATCGATTTCGCGCGTACTTTTGAGTTCGATCACGGATTCACCGCGTTAATGCCCGTGCTCGAGCGCCAGCGCATGCACGAGTTGATGCGCGACGTCGCCGACTTGTGCGCTCGCATCGATCGGATCCAAGCGACCGACCCGATCGTAATACTCGATCAGCGGCATCGTCTGCGCTTCGAAAACGTCGAGCCGCTTTTTTACGGTCTCGGGCTTGTCGTCATCGCGCTGTACCAATGGGCCGCCGTCCTCGTCGTCGATACCGGCGACGGCGGGCGGGTTGAAGCGTTCGTGGTAGACGCGCCCGGTACGCGGATTGCTCCACCGTCCGAGGAGCCGTTCTTCCAGAAGCGCCCGTTCGATACGGAAATAGATCGCGGTCGGAAGCCCACGTCCGCGAGCTTCGAGCAGCGCATCGAGCGCCTCCGCCTGCGGTATCGTACGCGGAAAGCCATCGAAGATGACCGCCGCTCCCGGCCGTAGCTCGCCTTCGACCATCTTGACGATCAAGGCGTCGGGAACGAGTTCGCCACGGGTCATATAGCCTTCAGCCTCCCGGCCGAGTTCGCTTCCGCGCGCGCGATGCGCGCGCAATAGATCGCCGGTCGAGAGTTGTTCGAAGCCGAAGTGCTCGCAGAGAATCTGCGCCTGCGTGCCCTTTCCGGCTCCCGGAGCTCCGAGCAGAACGACGTCGGGCATCAGCGTTTGATGAACCCGCGATAATCGCGCATCGCTAGGCGCGCCTCGATTTGCGTGATCGTGTCGAGCGCGACGCCGACGACGATCAGCAACGAGGTCGAACCGAGATAGAAGGTCGTGATGGAGAGCCCGTGCTGCAAGGCGCCCGGAAGCACCGCGAGCACGCCGAGGAAGATCGCCGCCGCAGTCGTGATGCGCAACAGCACCTTGTTGAGATAATCGACCGTCGGCTGTCCGGGGCGAATGCCCGGAATGAACGAACCGCTCTTCTTGAGGTTATCCGCGATGTCGGCGGTATTGAGAACGACCGAACTATAGAAGAACGTAAAGATCACGACGAGCAAGAAATACACGATGTTATAGCTCCACGAACTCGGTGCGAACCACACATTGAAGACTTCGCTCCAAGCAGCCCCGTTCAGCGGAAATTCGAGCAAGAACTTCCCGAGGTGGAGAATCGTGAAATAGACGGGTTGAATGCCGATCCCATGCGTGAACCACGAAAGCGCCTGCTGCGGCAGCAAGAGAATCGAGATCGCAAAGATGATCGAGATCACGCCAGCGTTGTTGAGCCGGAGCGGAATGTAGGTGGAGCGACCGGCAAACATCTTGCGGCCGACCGTACGGCGAGCCTGTTGTACCGGAACGCGGCGCTGGCCTTGATAGAGAAATACGATACCGATAATCGCAAGGATCGTAACGATTAAGAAGAGCACGAGGTTGCCGATATTCGTCGCTCCCTGGCTCGCCGAAGCGTAGGTCTGGGCGATATAGGTTGGGTAGCGTAACACGATGCCGATGAAGATGATCAGCGAGATGCCGTTCCCGATTCCCTTGTCGGTAATCTGTTCGCCGAGCCACATCAGGAACATCGTTCCCGCGACCATGATCGTAATTGCAAAGAGTAGATAGACGAGACTGGTATCGTAAAAGACGCCGGAATTACGCATCGAAATCGACATGAAGGTCGCCTGTAAGGTCGCCAGCGCAATCGTCAACCAACGCGTAATTTGGCCGATCCGCTTGCGGCCCTCATCGCCGCCTTTTTTCTGCAGTTCCTCGAGTTGCGGCAACACGACGGTCATCAACTGCATGATGATCGAAGCGTTGATGTATGGGGTAATCCCCATCGCGATGACCGACAACTTCTGTAACGCGCCGCCGGAGAGGAAGCCGAGAAGATTATAGAACGCGCCGCTCTGTAACACGTGCTGCCACGCCTGTTCGTTGACGTTGGGCAGCTGCACGTGAATCATGAACACGAACCACGTGAACGCGAACAGTACGTAGCCGACGCGTTTGCGGATATCGGGTACGAGCAACGCCGCGCGCAGGTTATCGAACATCGGTCTCGGCTACTCCAGCACGGCGCCGGCAGCGACGAGCGCTTCGCGCGCCGTGGCCGAAAAAACGATATCGCGGAAACGCAGGCCTGTGGGAAGCGTCTTGTCGGGCTTCACCGCGCCGAGCACCTTCACGCCGTCGCGAAGATCGCTGAGGAGGCCGCGAGCTTTGAGCGTCTCGGGCGAGACCTCGACCGCGACGTCCCAGTCGGCGAGACGATGCAGGTTGATCACGGCGAAGCTGGCGCGGAAATGCCCGATATCACGAGCTTTCTGCGAATAGCCGCGACGATGCGGGAGGCGACGTGCCCACGGCGTCTGTCCGCCTTCGAATGCCGGGCCCTTACCGCCGCCGGAACGAACCGTCTGCCCCTTACCGCCTTCGCCGCCGGTCTTCACCATGCCCGAACCATGTCCGCGCCCGATGCGAACGCGTTTGGGACGGCTGCCCTTCGCCGGAGCGAGCGATCCGAGTTTCATCTGCGCGACGCGCTCTTTCGGCGCCGCGGCTTTTTTCTTGGTAGACATTATGCTGCAAAAATCTCCTTGACGGTCTTGCCACGCAGCGCCGCAGTCTTCTCCGCGGTCTTGAGCGAGCGAAGCGCGTCGACGGTCGCCATCACGACGTTGATCGGGTTGGTCGTACCCAAGCACTTGGTAAGGATGTCGTGAATGCCCGCGAGCTCGAGCACCGCGCGCATCGAGCCGCCGGCGATAACGCCGGTACCGGGTGCTGCGGGTTTGAGCATCACGCGAGCGGCGCCGATCTGATAGGTCACCTCGTGCGGGATCGTCTGCTCGACCATCGGCACGGTGATGAGATTTTTCTTCGCGCGTTCGACCGCCTTGCGGATCGCCTCGGGCACTTCACCGGCTTTGCCGGTGGCATAGCCGACCTTCCCCTTGCGATCGCCGACGACGACGAGCGCGCTGAAGCTGAACCGTTTACCGCCCTTGACGACTTTCGCGACGCGGTTGACGCGAACGACCGTCTCTTCGAAACCGCCGTTATCGCGATCGCGCGGATTGTTACGATAGTTCATCGATTAAAACTCCAGACCGGCTTCGCGCGCTGCCTGCGCGAGCGCCGCAACGCGACCGTGATATTGGTAGCCGCCGCGATCGAAGACGACCGCGCCGATGCCCGCCGCTTTTGCCTTTGCGGCGATGGAGGAGCCGACGCGGCTCGCCGCATCG
>JABEUX010000122.1 GCA_013044185.1 Vulcanimicrobiota bacterium
AGGTGCGCCGGTATCATTGCCGGCTCTAAATCTTTGCTGCCGAGAAACTCCCACTCGCACGCGACGCTGCGATCTTCGAAGAGCGCCGCCACGTACCCCGAGGATTCCTCACTCGAACGTTCGTCGGGGCCGCGATAGCGAACGTAACCGTCGAGGATAAAGATCGGCTTAAACGTTTGCAGATAGGCGATAAACGGTGCGACGAGCACGGCGACGAAATACCCCGCGAATGCAATAGCACCGATACCGAAGATCCAGGCGATTTTTATGAGGTCGCGATCCGAAGCGACGTGCTCCGAGCGCCAGACGATTCCCCAGGTGAGGAAGCCCATAAAGAGCGCGCCCAAGAAAGGCTCGATCGCGATCGCCAGGCGCCCGCTCAACCCCCGCCAGACGATGCGCCGCTCGCGCTCGGTCCACGCGCGGTGAGCGAGGTGGCGGGAACTGCGGACGAACCGCGGCGTGCGCATCGGAGACATAGGCTCTCTATGAAACAGGCGCGGCTCGCTCGACGATGCGCCCGAATGGAATTTTTGCCGAGATCGCGCCGAAGATACTGCTCCGTTCTCCGAAGCGCGTCTCGATGAATGCGTCGGCGACATCGTGGGGTGAATGGCGGCGCATCAGGGCTGCCTGCCAGAGCAGCGCCAAGCGCTCGACGAGTACGCGCACGCTTCCTTCGAGTTCCTCGGGGGCTGCCGAAAGGTAGCGTTCGACGAGCGTGAGGGCGTCGCGTACCCGCGCGTCGTCGCGGATCGGTTCGTACTCCGCACGGAGCGCTTCGATGCTCTCGGGTTCCTTACGCAGCACGCGCAAGATATCGAGAGCATTAATATTCCCCGAGCCCTCCCAAACCGAATTGACCGGAACTTCGCGGTAGAGTCGCGGCATCATCGATTCTTCCACATAGCCGTTGCCGCCGAGCGCTTCGATCGCTTCGCCGACATGCGCGACCGCGCGCTTGCAGACCCAGAATTTTCCGATTCCGGTTCCGATGCGTTTTAACACTGCAGCGTGGGGATCGCCGGTCGCCGCGTCGGCGACGTCGGCGAGCCGGAGCGCGAGCAACGTTGCCGCCTCCGATTCTAACGCCAGATCGGCGAGAACGTTCGCCATCGAGGGATGCTCGACGAGCGCTCTCCCGAAACTCATGCGATGGCGCGCGTGATGGATCGCCTGGGCGAGCGCTTGACGCATAAGTGCGGCCGAACCGAGCGCGCAATCGAGCCGCGTCTGGTTGATCATCGCCGCAATCGTCGCGACGCCGCGCCCCTCTTCACCGACCGCCCAGGCCTGCGTTCCGTCGAACTCGATCTCGGCGGAGGCGTTGCTGCGATTGCCGAGTTTCGATTTCAGGCGTTGAATCGCAAAGCTGTTCCGCGTGCCATCGGGCAGAATGCGGGGGAGCAAGAAGCAGGTCAATCCACCCGGCGCTTGCGCGAGCACGAAGAAGAGATCGCACATCGGCGCCGAGCAGAACCATTTGTGTCCGACGAGCGTGTAGGGATTGCCGCCGCCGGATCGCTCCTGCGGTGTTGCAACGGTCGTGTTGGCGCGCACGTCGGAGCCGCCTTGCTTCTCCGTCATCGCCATGCCGCAGAGTGCGGAGCTCTTCTCGGAGAACGATGCGAGCGTTGGGTCGTAATGACGTGCGGTAATATGCGGCTCCCAGTGCGCGGCGAGCTCGGGTTGGTGGCGGATCGCCGGAATCGCTGCGGCCGTCATCGAGATCGGACAGACGTGCCCGGCCTCAACCTGGCTCCAGAGATAGAAGCCGACGGCGCGGCGCAACTGCGGGTGCGGGCGAGGATCGACCCACGCCGCTGCATGCAGCCCTCGCTCGACGGCAACGCGCATCAAATCGTGCCATGCGGGATGGTAGCGAACCTCATCGATCCGTTCGCCGCGGGCGGTAAAGGCCTGTAACTCGGGCGGGAATTCATTCGCCAAACGGCCGCGCTCTATCCATTCGGCGCTGCCGGCGAGGCGGCCGAGCGCGCGCGCATCCTCCAGCTCTGCCTGCGGCGCGAGATCGCGCAGGGCGTCGGTTAGGGCGCGGTCGGTGCTGAAGAGATCGTATCCCTCCAAGGGAGGGACTTGGTTGAAGACGGTGTGGGTGACCATCCGTTCATCGTTCGGCGATGCCCGAAAGGTGCCTCGCAAGCGCGCGCTCGCGCGCGCGAGAATCGAGTTGGGTCGCGAGGAGGAGCGCCAGCACGGCGACGACGACGAAGGCGATGTAGGCTTCGCGAAAACCCGCGTTTTGGTGGTGGTGGGCATCGAAGAGGCCGCCGGCGAGCGAGCCGCCGATCAGTTGCCCCACGATCAATGCTTGGCTGAGAAAGCCGAGTGCGGTCGACCTGCGGTCGACCTCGGCGGCATTGGTAATGATGTAGCGCGTCGGCGCACCGAGGAGCGCTCCGAAGCCGAAACCGGCGACGAGCATAGCGACGATACTCCACGCAAGCGAGGTGAAGCCGAAGGCGAAAATCGCCAAACCGGCTGCGGTGCACGCACTTCCGAGCAGCAACACGCTCCGGCTTCCGATGCGATCGAGCGCCTTTCCGGAGACCGGAATAACGACGACGAACGCGAGCGCGCCGAGTGCAGCGATGGCACCGGCCTCGATTGCGTTGCGATGCTGTGCGGCCACTATCACCGTCGGAACGAAAAACAGCGACCCTTCGAGGATACCGACCAGCAGCTCGAGGCCATAGGTTTTTGCGAGCTGAGGCGTGGAAAAGAGCGAGAGTGGAACGATGGGGTGCTCGATGCGTCGTTCGAATAGAACGAACGCGAGCAGCACGACCGCACCGGTCGCGCCGAGCCACGGATTGAAAGTCGTGACCCCGGCGACGATTGCGAGGAGTCCGGCGGTCATCGCGACGAGCCCGATGGCGTCGAGCGGTGGACGAACGCGAGGAGCCGTGGTCGGCACATCACGGAGCGCGCGTAGGAAAACCCATGTCGCAAGCGGGATATTTGCCATAAAGATCCAGCGCCAACTCAACAGATGAGTGACGATACCACCGATGCTCGGCCCAAGAACCGCAGCTGCGCCCCAGGTCGCCGCAACCGCACCGAGTGCGGCCCCGCGCTTTTCCAGCGGAATGACATCGCCGATCGCGGCGGTTGCCACGGGGAAAATTCCGCCGGCACCCAGCGCCTGCAAGGCGCGAGCAACAAGAAACATGGGGTAACTGTTGGAGAAGATCGCCAGCGCGGAACCAGCAGCAAAGAGAGAGATGCAGAACAGATAGACCGGGCGGCGGCCATATCGGTCGGCGAGCGTTGCGGCAATCGCGATACTCGCGACGTTTGCGAGGAGATAGAGCGTGAATATCCAGGAGAGGTCGCCGAGCGGCACGGCAAACTCCCGACCGATTGCCGGGAGCGCCGGCGAGAGCACCGAGAGATCGAGCGCCCCGGCGAAAACTCCGAGCGCGAGTGTCAGCAGTAACGAGCGCGTGCGTTTGTCGAGCGTTGGAATCATCGCAGGATGATGCGATCGACGACCATGGTGAGCGACATCAACGCGAGATAGACTAACGAGTAGCGGAAGAGTTCTCGTGCGAATGCGTTGGTTGCATCGCGAAGCGTTTGAAACGCATAGTAGAGGAAGAGCGCGCCGAGGATCGTTGCGGAGATCGCGTATGCCGGGCCGAAGACGTGCAACGGATAGAACGCGAGCGATCCGAGGACGAGCACCACGCTGTATACGGCGATTTCGATGCGCGTGCGATGTTCGCCGACGACGTTAGGAAGCATCGGAATACCGGCCTTGTCGTAATCGGTCTCGGTCATGAGCGCGAGCGACCAAAAATGCGGAGGAGTCCACAAAAAGACGAGGACGAAGAGGCCGAATGCTGCCGGGGCGAGCGTTCCCGTCACCGCCGCCCAACCGACCAGCGGCGGAATCGAACCCGCCGCACCGCCGATGACGATATTTAACGGAGTACGACGTTTGAGCCACATCGTATAGATACCGACGTAATAGAGATTCCCCGCAAGCGAGAGCCACGCGGCGAGCGGGTTCACCAGAATGAATAGAATCGCAAACGCGATGACTCCGAGCGCGACGGCGTAGATCGTCGCCGGGAGGATGGCGATGCGCCCCGTCGGAATCGGGCGCGTCTGCGTGCGCCGCATCAATCCATCGATATCGGCATCGTAGACGCAGTTGAGGGCGCCCGCCGAGGCCGAGGAGAGCGCGCCGCCGAGGAGGGTCCAGAAGATCAATCTCAGTGGCGGTATTCCGTGCGCGGCCATCAACATCGCCGCCAACGTCGTAATGAGGAGCAGAACGATAATGCGCGGTTTCGTTAATTCGAGATATGCCGAGGCGAGTCCGAGTGGGCCGCGGATCGGCGCTCCGCCGATTCCATCAACGCGCGCGAGCGTCGAACTCACCGGGCGCCCAATTCGTGCGGACGTTCGAGGCCGCGCACGAGCGAAAAGCTCAGGGCGCAACAATACGCGATAAATAATAACGCGGCGTTCGCAGCATGCGCTTCACGCAGATCGGTCGGAAGGCGCAGCGCGACGTTCATCAATCCGAGAAGTACTTGGGTGCAGAGCAGAGCGAAGCCCACGGCGGCGGTCGCGCGAATGCGCGGGGAAGGTTCGCGGAGAAAGACGACGATCGTGGCGATCACCGAGAGTAAGAAGGTGATTGCCGCGAGCGTACGATGGAGCATCTGCACCTGTTGTGCGGGTTGCGCGACGAACACGTGCCCCGCGCAGGTCGGTAGCGTGAGGCACGCGAGCCCGGCGCCGCTCGAACTCACGTACGCGCCGACGCACATCGTCGCGAACGCTGCGATCGTCGTTGCGAGAAGCAGTAACGAGACCGAGGTCGTTGCGTTGGTACTGCGTGGCTCGCGGGCATTCTCGGGAATCGTCGTGATGACGGCTATGGCGACGAGCGAGGCGATGAAGGCCATCGCCGTGCCCCAATGGAGCACCACCGAGATCGGTGAGTTGCCGAGTTTTACCGTAGCCGCGCCAAGCAATACCTGTACGAGAAAGAGTGCGGCGACTGCGACGACCCATGGGCGCAGCATCGGGAGTTGCACGCGTGAGCGAAAGGCGAGATAGGCGACGACGGCGACTAACGGAGCGGTGGAGAACGCAAAGAGCCGGTGGCTCCACTCCCAGATCGTGCCGTCGGACATCGAAGGAATCAATTTCCCGTGGCAGAGCGGCCAGTCGGGGCAGGTCATGCCAGCGCCGTTAATTCGCGTCCAACTTCCTAGGAGAACGGCTCCAAAACCGACGATAGCGGCGGCAATCGCGAAACGACGCAGGTTCCTCACAAGGTACCACGATACCCGCGGACTTGGAGGTGAGCCTATGACTGGCGTCGCTCGGGCCTACGGCAACTCCTAACAGTGTTCGGCGGCTCGGAGGATCGGCTGAGCGGCATTGCTCTCGTCACCGGCTATGGCAGGCAAGCGCCGCTGAAAATCACGCGCTGCGCGGCGTGCGAGCTGCGTGTCGCTGAGCCCCGTCTGCTCCGCGGGTGATTCTTGCCCGTTCCAATAGGTAGGAGTACCACCCATGGAGCTCTCCGCCCAATTGCGATCCTGCGCCGGCCCCCCCTGAATCTCGGGAGGGCCTGAAATCGAGGGAACCGAGGAGCCGGCCGTAGCTTGCTGCATGCTCGCGTCGGTATCGTTGACGCGCATCATATCGTATGCATTCAGCGTTGCGACAAAACCGTCGAGATCGCGGGCGACCTTCCGCTGTCGACCGACCGCGCCGCCGAGCGCGTGCACGAAGGCAACGAGGTCGGCCTTTTCCTTCGGATCTTTGACGCTCTTTGCAAAGTCGAGAATCTTTTCGGTCTCACGATCGGCATCTCGCGCGTTGCGCAGAAGGCGGCCGGCGATCGAAGAGAGGCTATTGAGCCCTTGCTCTCGATGGAGAATGTTCCCGTCGCTCAGCTGTACGGTACGCAGACGCGCGATCGTCTGCTGCAGCGTCGCGTCGTTACGAATGGCGATCAAGATTGCGGCGTTGGCGTGTACCGCCATCCGCGTGCACGGGGTCGTGGCCTTCACGCGAACGATGACCTTCAGCGGCGGCAGCACTGGCCGCGTTGCTCGAACGGGCGAGGGGGCGGG
Source organism: Vulcanimicrobiota bacterium (assembly GCA_013044185.1). GTDB lineage: Bacteria > Vulcanimicrobiota > Vulcanimicrobiia > Vulcanimicrobiales > Vulcanimicrobiaceae > JABEUX01. The sequence goes on from JABEUX010000122.1 coordinate 6,126, forward strand.
GCTCGGAGCGGCCATTCCGGTCGAGGCGGCGAGCGCGAGAGCAACGATTCCTTTGGCGATCATCGTAGCACCATCCTGACGCGACATTTGGCGGAATCAGGGACATAGCATGCGCTTCAAAGCCTCTTTCTGCAAGGGGGCTGGGCTCGTTTCAGCCGAACTCATGGCATCGTGAAGCGTCTGTCGGCCCTGCTACTCTTGCTCGTCTTAGTCGGCTGCCGCGACGTCCGGGTGCGCACCTATGCCGCAGGGATCACCTATGCCGCCGGGCATGGCGATCGGATTGCGGTCATTCGTACTCGGAGCCAACTGAGCCGCTATGGCATCGTGGCCCGTGACGTCCGCTTTCCTACGGAGTTCTGCGTCGCGCTCTTGATGGGGCCACATCGCCGCAGCGGCTTTCGGCAGATCGTCGAATCGATCGATGCGGGGCTGCGGCACGTACGAGTGGTCGCCTTCGAGCAACCGCCGAGCAACGGAGGCGAACCGACGCGCCCCTACCGCACCTACACGCTCTGGGTCATTCCAAATTCCGCCTATCGCCGCGGGATCCAGGTCGTCGTCGTCACTCCCGAGGACCGCCAGGTCGCCGAGACGGTGCTGCCTTAATGGTCGCGGTGACCACCATTTTCTACGATGTTCAGGTCGAGCGTCGCGGGCTCGTCTTGACGCCCGATGGGCGTGTCGACGCAGCCGAGGGAATGCTCAATCCGGCGTTCGTACAAGCCCGAAACGGCGAGCGCTTGCTCTTTCCGCGTATGGTCGCTGCCGGAAACGTCTCGCGCATCGGGCGCTTTCGTCTCGCCGGCGGTAACGCAACGATCGATGAAGGCTACGCACTCGAGCCGACGTTGCCCTACGAGTTACGCGCCGCGCATGGGTGGGGCTGTGAAGACCCGCGCGTTACGTATATTCCCGCGCTCGATGCATACGTTATGGCCTACACTGCGTACGGTCCGCGCGGCGCGCGTATTGCGCTCGCCTATTCGCAGAGTGGGATTACCTACGAACGTCTCGGGTTGGTCGAT
>JABEUX010000014.1 GCA_013044185.1 Vulcanimicrobiota bacterium
GAAATACGGCATTTCAACTTCGGTGATGGCCTACAATCCGATCAACCTTTGGCCGAAAGGCACGGCGCAGGGCGACTACGAGCAACTCGTTCTCGGGCCGTACGATTACCACGCCATCAAATACGGCTACGGGTATATCGGAGCGACGACGCCGCAGGCAGAGCTTCCGACCCTTAACCGGTGGGCGTCGAAATGGGCGAACCCCTACGATCGTTTCGCCTCCGACGAAGATGTCGACTTTGCTTCGGGGCACGCAATCGACCCGCGCGTCTTCCAGTTCATGCTCACCGATCACCCGTTGCATTGGTGCGAAGGGCAGATCGGAATGATGCGGGGACTCATGAACGCCGTGCTCGCGCGCTTTCCCTCGCCCGGGCATGCCTACGATGAAGCGCGTCTCGCCTTCATCTATCCGTTTACCGACGATCTGCGCTGTTCGCTGATGGCGGCGCACACGATCGGCGGCGAATATCTCTCGCGCTCGCGCCGTACCGACCCGCATGCGACGCTTCCGCTCACCGCGGTGCCGCGCAAGCAGGAGATTCGGGCGTGGAATCTCCTCGCAAGCGAGCTCTTCGACAATAATGCGTGGCATTTCAATGCCGATGTGTTACGGAGCCTTACCTATTCCGAGGTGAGCTCGTTTACGAACGGAACCTGGGCCTACAATCCCACGCCGCGTCACGACCTGCCGGTGGTGGAGACGGTCAACGCGGCGCAAAATGTTGCGCTGAACGAGGTTTTCGCCCCACTGACGCTCCAGCGGATCGACGACATTCACACGAAGTATCGTGCGAATTCAACGATGAGCTTGAGCGATCTCTTCACCTGGGCGCAAGCGACGATCTTCGGTGATATTGCCAACGGAATCGTCGCGCACGACGGCGTCATCAAACGCAATCTTCAGGTAGCGTTTGCAAAACGGCTGGCGATGATGTGGCTGCATCCGATGCCGGGCACACCGAGCGACGCACAGGCACTCGCACGGGCCGAACTGGTCAACCTCCGCGATGCGACGAGCACCGGGCTCGGCCGCAAAGGGCTCGACGAAATGACGCGGGCTCATCTCGAAGCCTTGCGGGCGCTGGCGAATGCGGCGTTGCGCGCACACATGGCAGTCGGCGGCGCGCCGACGATGCTCCGCTAACCGCGTTCGATGCGGCCGGATGGGGGCTGCGCTTAGCGGCGCAGCTCCTGCCCGAGCGGAGCGAATCCGGTCGAGGTCATCGCCGGCGTCCCATGGAGGACGCTTAAACGCAGGCGACGCGCGCGCATATCGAGCGAACGGATCGTCACTTCGACTTTTTCGCCGATAGCGTAGTCGGCGGGATCCGCTTCGCGGTCGGAGATATTGCCGACGATTCCGGGGGCGACCTCAACGGCGAGCCGTGGTTCGAGGGCGATCACCGTGCCTTCAATCGTTGCGCCGTTTCGTAGCAGCGCGGCGTTGTCGCGCCACGGGTCGGCGAGCATCGCTTTCCGCGAAGCAGCAATCTTTTTCCCGTTCCCTTCGACACGAAGAATACGTACGCGCAGCCGTTCGCCGACGCTCACCACGTCGGAGGCTTTGGCAACGCGTTCGAAATCGAGTTCGCTCATCGGGACGAGTGCATCGACCCCTCCGCCGAGATCGACGAAGGCACCGAAATCGGTGAGGCGCACGACGGTGGCCTCGCACTCCTTGCCGACCTCGAGCGAGGCGATCGTCGCGGTGCGGCTTTCGCGACGCTCTTGCGCGAGTGCGCGCCGACGCGAGACGACGAGACGCTTCCGCGCCTCGTCGACATCGATAATTTTCACCTGGACGCTCGTGCCGACCAACGGGTCGAGAGCTGCTCCGCGCTGTTCGCCGCTCTGGCTCGCCGGCAGGAAGGCGCGATAACCGTCGAGATCGAGGAGCAGTCCGCCCTTGACGAGCGATTTCACCCGAGCCTCGCGGCTCTCGCCACTCGCATGTGCCGCCACTAACTTCTCCCAGCGCTCCTGTGCGCGCTGCCGTGCCGCAAGTTGCTCGGGCGTCGGGCCCTTCGGAGTAACGGGCTCGGCGACGGCCGCTTCGGTGACGGGCTCTGCGGTCGCCTCGGTGACGGGCTCGGCGACGGCCGCTTCAGCGACGGGATCTGCGGTCGCCTCGGTGACGGGCTCCACGACCGGCTCAGCGAGCGCCTCAAGCGCGGGAGGAGCTGCTTCGGCCACGAGGCTCTGCGTGGGCGCTTCGAGGGTTGGGTGCTCGTTCATCGGTAGGCTCTCCGCCAAGAATGGCCGCATGAGGCGGCTCGGCATAAAAAACGCCCGTATCGCTTCGGGCGTCGGCAAAGCATCGGCTTTCGCCGCTTGGGTCGCTGGCCCTCCGTGAAAGGCTCCGGCGAGCCCGGCGGGAATCCGAGGCGCCGCATGAAGATCGAAGCGAGAAGGCAGGGTGGAGAGGGGCGCGCGAAGGCGTTCATGGTACTCGGCACCGGTTCCGACGTCGGGAAATCGCTCGTGACTGCCGCGCTCTGCCGCTATCTCGCTCGGCTCGGCATCGCCGTCGCCCCCTTCAAAGCGCAGAATATGTCGCTCAATTCCGCCGTCACTCCCGACGGCAAGGAGATCGGCCGCGCGCAGGCGCTCCAGGCCGAGGCCGCCGGCATCGCTCCGAGCGTCGATATGAATCCGGTGCTCCTCAAGCCGAGCTCGACCGATGGAGCGCAGGTCGTTCTCCACGGGGAGCGCTTTGGAACGGTGCATGCCGCCGACTATCGCGGGCGAAATCGCGAGCGATTCTGGCCGGCGGTGCTCGAATCGTACGAACGCCTCGCCTCTGAGTACGATGCGATCGTGCTCGAAGGCGCCGGCTCCCCTGCGGAGATCAATCTCCGCGAGGGAGATATCGTGAATATGGCGATGGCGCATGCTGCCGATGCCCGCTGTATGCTCGTCGGCGATATCGATCGCGGCGGCGTCTTTGCCGCGATCTACGGAACGCTCGCGTTGCTCGACGATC
>JABEUX010000123.1 GCA_013044185.1 Vulcanimicrobiota bacterium
AATCCCGTGGAGCGCTCTTTTTTACCGTAGAGCGCCGCGCGCAGCCGCGCGCTTGCGATAATCGAGAGCAGCAGCATCGCGGTGAGCGCGAGCAGGAGACGCCCGGGGATATTCAACGCCGAGAGGCTCGCCAGGATCACGGCGAGCAGGGCGAGGCGCGTCTCCCAGCGCTTCACCCGTTTTTGAAGCGGGCTACGCGCTTTTCGTTGTATGCGGCGATGCCTTCTTTTGCGTCGCCGCTCTTGAAGAGCAACGATTGCAATTCGCGCTCGAGCGTGAGACCGGCCTCCAACGGCATCTCCGCGCCGCTCTGAACCGCGCGTTTGATATGCCCGACCGCCATCGGTGCTTTGTTCGGCGTGCAAAATTGGTGGGCGTATGCGAGCATCTGCTCGCGAAAACTCGCCGCATCGCCCTCGAGAACGTCGTTGACGATTCCCCAGTCGGCAGCCTGTTCGAAGCTAAACGTCTTACCGGTCACCATCAGTTCGATCGCGCGCGATTTGCCGACCATGCGTGCGAGCCGCTGCGTGCCGCCGGTGCCGGGAAGGACGCCGAGTGCTACCTCCGGTAAGCCGATTTTCCCCGCATCTTTACGAGCGATGCGAATATCCGCGGCCATCGCAATCTCCATGCCGCCGCCGACGCAGTGGCCGTTGAGCGCGGCGATGACGAGTTTCGGCGTCTGCTCCAAACGCGAGAGCGTTTCGTTGGCGTGCAGGCAGAACATATACTTAAACTCCGGCGTCACGGAATTGAGCATGGCGATATTTGCTCCCGCCGAGAAGAACTTTTCGCCTTTGCCGATGAGCAAGATCACTTCGACGTTGGAATCGAAGCGCGCATCGACGATCGCTTCGTCGAGTTGACGCATCATCTCGTGGGTGTAGGTATTCGCGGGCGGATCGTCCATTTCGACGACGGCAATATGCCCGTCGACGTGATAGTTGATAACGCGCTTTCCTTCGAAGGCGCGTTGCTCGCGACCGAAGGGGGTGCTCTGCGTCGTGCTGCCGTTGCCGCTCATCATCGTTCTCTTTTCTTTTTTACGTAAAATCGGGGTAATCTATGCGCGGAGGTCGCCCTTGGCGGCGATCCACGACGGGTCTTTAAAGTACTCCTTCAGCAGCACGTCGTCTGCCGGCGAAGGGAGCACGCTCGCTTCGTACGTTTTCCATTCATCCTCGGAGAGCGGGCGGCCATCTATGGCAAAATGCCGATCCGAATATTGCCCGATCTTCCGGTTGAATTTCATATCCGGAACATAGAGCTTGGTTTCGCTCGCATTAACGTCGTTGACGCGCTGCACCGTCTGAACGACCTCGTCGTAAAACTGCTCGCGCGCGCGTTCGTTGAGCGCCTCTTTGTCGACCTCTTCGGAAAGTTTATCTTCGTCGACTCGACCCTTGATGCCCCAGGTATACGCCCATTGCGCCGATCCCGAATGGTCGGTACCGAAAAGATCGAGCGAACCCGAGATCCATTTGTTGTAATACTTCTGCTGAATCTCGACCGGAATAACGCCGGCCTTAGCGATACGGCGCAGCCCCGAGATCCCCGTCCCCATGTGGAAGCTCTCCTCGCGCAACATCGGGCCCATCGAAGCGGCGAGCGGGGCGAATGCCGAGTGCGAGAGCATCGTCAGCTGAAACTTGCCGTCTCGATCCATAAAATTGGTGTAGGCAAAAAAATCGAGCCAATGCGTCACGTCTTCATTGAATGCATTAAGCAAGCGGTTCTTTTTACCGAACGCTCGCCGTTCGAGCATCTTCTGCGCTTCGATGCGTCCCTCGCTACCGAATTGCTCGACTAAGAGGTGGCACATTTGATACCCGTGTCGGGTTTCCTCAACCATAATACGCACGAGTGCGGCGAGGTCGTACTCCGTCGGCGCGTTATTGACCAGGAAACGCTGCTGCTCGTTCGAAGCAAACTCGGTGTCGCCCTGATAGACGATCATATTCAACGCTGCGTCGCGCATACGCTGGTCGGGAATCTCCGTCACCCGTTCCCACCGGCGCTCGCCTTTAAAATCACCGAAATAGATCTCCGAGGTTGGCAATTCGCCGTATTTCGCTTCGAAGCGATACCCCGGCATGAACCGTTCTATCAGCTCCCGGTCTAAACCGATATCGCTCTGCCACGATTGCAGCAGGTCGATCCAGTCGTCAAACGTCGAGATTCGCGCAGCCATACACCCTCCGGCAAGGACTATTGTGACAAAAGAATCGCATACCGTGCAAGAAATGATATACGATAAAAGTCTCACCAGAGAGGTTTCACGCCCGAATTCCTTTATTTTTAACATCTATGGCGATATCGTTACCCGTCGCCCAGGCGAGCAGCGGGTCGCGCTTGCGGGGCTGGTGCGGCTGATGGACGCCTTCGGCGTCTCCGAGGCGGCGGTTCGACAGTCGGTCTCGCGCCTCGCCCGCCAGGACTGGCTCCGCGCAGAGCGGAGCGGAAACCGGGCCTTTTATGCGGTGACCGAGCGCGGCCGACGACGGATCGAAGAGCTGAGCCCACGGATCTACGGTCCGCTTGTCGAGTGGGATGGGCTCTGGCGCATGCTCGTCTACTCGATCGACGAGCAGCGCCGCGACCGGCGCGACCGGCTACGGAAAGAGCTTGCCGTCCTCGGCTGGGCACCATTGGCGACCTCGACCTGGATCTCGCCGAACGGCGATCTCGCGGCAGTCACCGCGGCGGCTGGTGAAGCCGATGCGAGCGGGGATATATCGATCTTCGAAAGCTCCCATCGCGGCACCGGCAGCGACGCTGCTCTCGTCGCGCGGTGCTGGAATCTCCCCAGCATCGCGGCGGCGTACGAGCGTTTTACCGAGCTCTACCGCCCACGTCTTCATGCCGAACGTAGTGCGCGAGCACTCGGCGAGCGCGAAGCGTTCGTCGAGCGTCTCTGGCTCGTCCACGATTACCGCAAATTTACCTACGTCGACCCCGCACTCCCGAGCGTGCTGCTCCCGGCGCACTGGCCGGGAAGCACCGCTGCTGCGACCTTTCGCGAATACTACGCCTTACTCTACGATCGTTCGAATCGCTTTTTCGATCGGAACGCCGGCCCGTGAGCGCGATTTTCGCACATTATCCGGCGCTCGTCGTCGAATTCGGCGCCGCTGCCGTGCTCGTTGCCGCCCTGCTCGCGCGGGCGCTCTCGCGACGCTTCGGCATTCCATCGATCATAACGCTGCTGTTGGTCGGCCTCGCGCTCGGTCCGAGCGGGCTCAATTTTCTCCAACTCGATCTCGCCGCTCCGGCGACGCGAGCGTTGCTCTCCCTCTGCGTGGTCATCGTTCTATTCGAAGCGACGCTTCGCATCGATATCGGTCGCTTACCGAAGCGCCCGCTCTTTTTACTCATCATCGTCGGCGCTGGAATCACGCTGTTCGTGATCCCACATGTCGCGCGCGCATTCGGCCTCTCGACGATCGTCGCGGCGATGCTCGCATCGGCGTGCATCGTGACCGGCCCAACCGTTACCGGCCCGCTCCTCGCACGGTTGCGGCTCCGCCCCGAACTACGCCACCTTCTCGAATCCGAAGGCATACTGCTCGATGCGATGGGCGTGATCGTTGCGGCCGCGACCTTTACATCGTTTACCACGCGAGAACGCGGCCCGTTTCTCACCACGCTCGCAACGGTCGAACGGCTCGGATCGGGAGCGATCGTCGGCCTCATCATTGGTGCGATCGGCTTATTTCTGTTGCGCCGCTACGCTCGCTCGTGGTCGAGCGACGTCACGAAACTTTTGCTGCTCGCGCTCGCATTCGGGGCATACGCACTCGGTGAGTTTGTCGCGCAGGAGAGTGGACTCACGGCGATTATCGCCTGCGCGCTCGTCGTGGACTTTCGCGGACTCCCGAGCGAACGATTGCTCCGCGCGTATAAAGAAGATCTCTCGATCCTCGCACTCTCCACCGTTTTCGTGCTGCTCGCCTCGCAGATACGCATCGCCTCGGTTCTCCCGCTCGTCGGGGTTGGAGCGGCGATCGCCGGAACGCTGGTTTTGCTACGGATCGTCGTCGTCGCAATTGCAACCGCGCGATCCTCGCTCAACCTGCGCGAGCGCATCTTCGCTTGTACCGTCTTTCCGCGCGGCATCGTCGCAGTCTCGCTCGCGACCTACTACGCAACGCAATTAGCGGCGTGGGGATTTCGTGGCGGAAATCGTTTCTCCGAAGTCCTTTTCGTGGTCATCGTGCTGACGGTCTCGGTATCGACAGTTCTTTCCATCGTCGCGTCGCGCGTTCTAAAACTGCGGCAGCCCGTCGTCGTGCTCGCCGGGATCGATCCGACGAGCACGGAGCGCGCGCGAATGTTGGAAGAGGAAGGCTACGTCGTGCTCCTCGCCGACACCGACGAATCGAGCGTCGCATTCGCGCGCTCGCAGGACTGCGATGCGGCCTTTATCGAGTCGGAGGCGCGGATCGGCGAACTCGTGCGCGAGCGCGGCGCATCGGTGCTCCTCGACGACGGCAACCCTCGCTGGAGCCGGCTTGGCAAGGGGCTCCTGCCCGCCCACATCGCGCGCTCGCTCCCGCTCGCCGAGCCTCGCGAGAGGAACGCGCAGCCCGGATAGCGCACTCTGCACGGCTATGCCACGACCGTTTATCATCGCCGGCGCGCTGCTCGCGCTCGCGCTCTCACTTGTCGCCTGTAACTCCAATAATGGGCTGACCGTGTTTAATACGCCGACCGCAGCCCCCACGGTTGCACCGACGCCGAACCCCTCGATCACCTCCGCGTTCGTCAAGGTCACGGCCTCGGCAACCCCGGTTCCAAACGTCGCGGTTTCGCTCTGCACGAGCAACGGCTGCGCGACTCCCGCGAACGTACTTCAGAGACAGACGACGAACGCTTCCGGAGAGGTGGAATTTACTGCGATGAGCCCCGGAACGGTCTATTGCTTCTTCACTCAGGCAACGGCATCGGGTGCGACAACGACCTACCAGAGTTGCACCTCAAACTGGCAGAGCACCTCGGCAGCAAATCCACTGACGCTCGGGACGTAATCTCGCGGCGCCGACCGCTACTAAACGCCGAAGGGATTCATCGCGCGCTCGCCGATTTGGACGAGCGCGCTCTTCGTTTCGCTGTAGAGCGCGAGCGTATCGGCTGAGAGTTCGCGGCCGTATCCCGAGGATTTATAGCCCCCGAACGGCACGCCTGGGAAGACGCTGTAGGGAGCGTTGACCGCGACGGTGCCGCTACGCAATGCGCGAACGATGCGGTGAGCGCGCCCGATATCGCGCGTCCACACGCTCGCGGCAAGCCCGTATTCGGAGTCGTTCGCCATGGCGATCGCCTCGCGTTCGTCGCGAAAACGCGAAAAGACGACGACCGGTCCGAAGATCTCCTCGCGCGCGATGCGATGGCTCGGCTCGGCTTCGAAGGCGGTCGGCTGCCAAAACATACCCTCGGCAAACGCTCCGCCGATCTCCGCTCGCTTGCCACCGAAGAGCAAACGCGCGCCTTCTTCGAGGCCGAGCGCGCAATAGCGTTCGATTTTCTCGAATTGTTCGCGCATAGTGATCGCGCCGATCTGCGTCTGCGGATCGAGTGGGTCGCCTTGACGGAGCCCCGCGCTTCGCGTCGCGAACGATTCGACGAACCGATCGTAGACCGCTTCGTGAATCAATACTCGCGAGCGTGCCTCGCAGGCCTGGCCGCTGTTGTAATAGATCGCATAGATCGATGCGGCGACCGCAGCATCGATATCGGCATCCTCGAAGACGAGCGTCGGCGACTTACCGCCGAGCTCCAACGTTACGCGCTTTAACGTTTGCGCTGCGGTGGCGGCAACGCTGCGCCCCGTCTGCGTGCTCCCGGTGAAGGCGATTTTATCGACGCCGGGATGTTCGACGAGCCATTGCCCTAACTCACGCCCCTCGCCGGTCACGATATTGAGTACGCCCTCGGGGAGTCCGCACTCCAACGCAATGTCGCCGAGCGCGAGCGCGGTGAGCGGGGTCGCGGGTGCGGGCTTCAGCACGACGGTGCAACCGGCGGCGAGCGCCGGCGCGACCTTCCAACTCGCAAGCAAGAGTGGAAAATTCCACGGCACGATCGCCCCGACGACGCCGATGGGCTCGCGCAGCGTGTAGGAGAAGTAACTCGGCAGCGGCCCGGAGAGCGTTTGCCCGCCGAACGTTAAAATCGCACCGGCGTAAAACTCGAAGCAATCGACGATAGCGCCGATCTCGCCCTTCGCCGTCGCCAGCGCCTTCCCGTTATCGTGTATCTCCGACTCCATAATGGAGCTCGCCCTCTCGCCGATACGTGCCGCGATTTTATTGAGAATTTTCGCGCGTCGCGAGGCGGGCATCCCCGACCACTTGCCGGCATCGAACGCCGCCCTCGCTGCAGCGACGGCGGCATCGCAATCGCGCTTCGAAGCGTTGGCGACCTGCGCGAGCTCTTTACCGGTAGCGGGGTTATAGTCGGCATAGGTGCTTTCGGCTTCAACCCACACGCCGCCGATCAATAATTTCGTTGCTTGCTGCGTAACGCTCATACCGCTTCCATTCCTTCGAATATCGTAGCGATCCCCTGCCCTACGCCGATACACATCGTCGCCGCCCCAAATTTCGCATTGCGTCGCCGCATCTCGTGGAGTAATGTCGTCGCGATACGCGCGCCGCTCGCGCCGAGCGGGTGCCCGAGCGCGATCGCGCCACCGTTAACGTTGACGCGCGCCGCGTCGAGCCCGAGCCTGCCGATACAGGCCAGCGATTGTGCGGCGAACGCCTCGTTGAGTTCGACGAGCTCGATCTCATCGAGGCGGAGCCCCGCATGGCGCAGCGCCGCTTGGGTCGCCGGAACCGGTCCGATGCCCATGATTTCGGGCGCGACCCCGGCGACGCCGGTCGCGAGAACGCGCGCCATCGGTTGCAAGGCGTGTCGACGTGCGCACTGCGCTTCGACGAGCAAGAGCGCAGCGGCGCCATCGTTGAGCCCCGATGAGTTCCCCGCAGTCACGGTTCCGTTTTCGCGAAAGGCGGGAGCGAGCGCGGAGAGCCGTTCGTAGCTCGTATCCGGACGCGGATGTTCGTCCCGATCGATCGAGCGCTCGCCGTCCCGTGCGGAAATCGTCACCGGGACGAGTTCGCTCGCGAAGGCTCCGCGCCCGAACGCCGCCGCGCATTTTTCTTGCGATGCCACGGCGAAGCGATCTTGCGCTTCGCGCGAAATGCCGTCGATCTCGGCGACGCGCTCGGCGGTCTCGCCGAGGGAGATCGTCCAGCGTTCGGGCATCTTCGGATTCACCATGCGCCAACCCAACGTTGTGTCGTAGAGCCGCGCATCTCGCGCGAACGGTTGCGCGCTCTTCGGCATCACGTAGGGTGCGCGCGTCATCGATTCGACACCGCCGGCGACGATCGCATCGCACTCCCCCCACGCGATCGCATGCGTGGCACTATTGATCGCCTGCAGACTCGAACCGCAGAGCCGGTTAAACGTCGCGCCGGGAACCTCCACCGGAAGCCCCGCCAACAACGCGGCCATCCGCGCGAGATTGCGGTTATCTTCACCGCTCTGATTGGCGGCGCCGAAGTAGACGTCGCCGAGTTCAGCAGGATCGAAACCCGTTCGCTCGAGTAACGCACGCACGACGATGGCCGCGAGGTCGTCGGGGCGCACGCTTGCGAGGGCACCGCCGAGCCGGCCGATAGGGGTGCGCACTGCATCGATAATCCAGACTTCGCGCGCGTTCATTCCGCGGCGTCCTCTCCCGCTTCCTCGCTCCCATCCTCGCCGAGCGGGACTCCACCGGGCGCGCCGGCTTCGTCGAGATCGAGCAACCAGAGCGCGCGATGCGGCCCGAAATCGGGGCCATACTCCGCCGCGAGCGCACGCAAGATGCGAGCGATGCGCGCCCCGCCGATCTCACGCCCCCACGCGATGGGGCCGAGCGGATAATTCGTTCCCAAGCGCATCGCCAGATCGACATCCTCGGCACTCGCAACGCCTTCGTGTACCGCGATCACCGCTTCATTCACGATCGAGCCGACGATCCGTCCGAGCACGAGCCCGGGTGAGGGCGCTACCAGCACGACGCGCTTGTGGAGGTGCTCGAAAAACTCTTGCGCGACGGCGAGCATATCGTCGTCGAGCGCATCGTGATCGACGATTTCAACAACGCGCTGCGAGGCAAGCAATCCGAGAATGCCGTAGCCGATAAAACGCTCCGGATGTCGCGCGCGCTTGAGGAGCGCTTTACTATCGGTGCAGTACGCATCGAAGAATATCGCACAACTTGCGTCGAGAAGACCTTCGATCTCCAGCAGCGCTTCGATGCGATCGGTCGTTCCGTCCCCCGCATCGAAAGCAATCGTTACCGAGGGGTCGATATCGGCGAGAAATTCATCGTTCTCGATACGATCGATCGCACCGATCGCGCCCTCGGCCTCCGCAGAGAGGTCCTCGGCGAGTGCGCCGAAGCCCAGAACGCAGATCCGCTCGTCGAGGGGCTCCCCCTCGGAGCCTTCGGGGGGTTCGACCGAGCGCGGCGGCCGTTCGCCCGCTTCGTAATGATAGAATCCCTTGCCGCTTTTGCGGCCGCAGGCACCGCCATCGACCAGCGCGATTTGCGTCTCGACCGGCTCGAAGCGCGGCGCGCCGGTTCGCTCGTAGAGCGAGCGCGTCGTCGCCAAGTTAATGTCGAGGCCGATAAAATCCATGAGTGCAAACGGCCCCATCGGAAAGCCGATCCCCAGGGCGAGTTCGTCGATCTCCTCGATCGAAGCGACGGCATCGTGCTCCGCGCGAAGGGCTTGCAAGTAGAATGGGCGAGCGATGCGGTTGACGATAAAACCCGGCGTATCGGTCGCTTCGACCGTGGTTTTCCCCAATCGCTCGGCGAGCGCTCGGACGGTATCGATCGCATCATCATCGCTCGCCTCGGCGGCGACGATCTCGACCAACGGCATCTGCTGCGGGGGATTAAAAAAATGAAATCCGACGAAACGCCCGGGGCGCCGCAGGACCTTGCCGAGTTCCGCAAGTTCGAGCGAGGAGGTATTGGTCGCGAGCACCGCCTCCGGTGCGAGCGCCGCCTCCATAGCGCACAAGGTATCGCGCTTGAGCGCGAGTCGCTCCGGCACCGCCTCCAGCGCGACCGTGGCGAGGGTTTGCACTGGAATCGCCTCAAGTAATTGAATCGTCGTACCGACGATGCGTTGGGCCGCCCGGGCGCGCGCGGCCATATCGCTCTCAACGAGTTCGACCCGTTCACCATGCTCGGCGGCGAGCAGGGCGATACCGAGCCCCATCGTACCGGCGCCGACGACGAGAAACGTACTCTCCATATCTATATCCCTTCGCGCAAGGGCTTCGTAAAGCCCCGTCGCACCTAGCAGAGATGGAGCGACCGCATTGGAGACGCCTCAGGAGCACCTACCTCATTGACTCGACGTACCTCAAAATACGCCGCGATGAGATCGAACTTCCCGACGGTAGCGTGCTCCCCGATTATTATATCCGTGAGGCCCGCGGATTCGCGATTGTCATCGCGCGCACGGCGGCGCAGCGCTTTCTCGCCATCGAGCAGTACCGGTACGCATCCGACGATGTCGGGCTCGAGTTCGTCGCCGGTTCGCTCGAACGCGACGAGGAGCCGCTGCACTGTGCGCGCCGCGAGTTGCGCGAAGAGACCGGATACGAAGCTCCTACCTGGCGACTGGTCGGAGAGTTTCGTCCCGACCCGGTGCGCTCGACCTCGACCGCCTATCTCTTTTTTGCCGATGGAGCCTTTCGGGCCGGCGAGCCGGCACTCGAACCGACCGAGCAGATCGAAGCGGCGGAGTTGACGCTCGAAGCGTTGCTCGCAGCGGTACGCGAGCGTCGCATGCACGCCGGTCCCTCGCTCGCGGCATTTGCCATCGGCATGGCACACGGCGTTTTCTAGGGAGCGAATCGAAGCGCGCGCGTTGCGCGTGCGAGCGAGGCGATACTCCCAAAGGGATAGCACTGCGCCGCCGTGGCGGCGATGACGTGCGTCGAGCTGCTGCGCGCACCATAGGCACCGATCGCGGTGCGACAATCGCGAGAGAGCACGTTGAGGCCGCGCGAATAGGGCGTCGCCGCCGGAAGCACGATCAACTCGGGAGCGACTAGGAACGCCGGAACGCTCTGCTCGCCTCCGAGCGCAACGCTGGGATGCAAATGACCGATGACGTGACGGGCTCCAGAGAGGCGCGGGCGGTCGCCGTGATGGAGCAGCATGCCGGCTCGTTCGATCTCCTCGACGCAATCGCCGAGCAATCCCGCTCCGCGCGTGCGCCCTTCGTGATTGCCGGCGACGATCGTCAGCGTGCATTGCTCTCGCAGCCGTTGCATCGTTGCTCGAACGCGAGCGGTGGCGCCATCGCTGAGCCGAACGCCATGCACGACATCGCCGAGCAAGACGAGCTCGCGCGCGTCGTAGGCCGCGCGCGCACGTTCGAGTGCGGCGACGCTCTCGTCGAGGCTCCACAACGGCAGCGCTCCCCCGATCGCTTCTTCATAACCAAGATGGAGATCGGCAACCACGAGTGAGGCGGTCGGTTCGATCCAGAGCAACCCGCCGGCGAGGGCGTACGCGCCGCCACCGAGCGACACGGAACGGGCGCGCGGAGCGGCGCTCATGGAGCGATCGCTCCTGCAAGATAGGCGATGACGCGTTCGTGTAACGCCTCGACCAATTCGCTACGATCGGCGACGGCGACGTTATCGCCGAACGATGAGGTCAAGATGCCGAAACTCATCGGCGATGCGACCGGCGGATGGAGGATCCGTGGCGGAGCGACGAGCGACGCGCAGTAGCTGCGAGCGCGCCCGACATCGAGCACTTCGTCGCAGAGACTACGAAATGTTTCGCGGACGAGTGGAAAATTTTCGTCTTCGCGGACGAGCCGGTCGAGAATACGCCCGCTGTTCCAGCGCAACGACGAGGCGCGTAACGCGCGTCCATTCGCACGCCGCAGCACCAAGAGTCCGGTATTCGCGACGTAGCGAAAATGCGTCCGCAGAAGTGCCGAACCGAGTAATCCCTCGCGCAGGTCGCGCTCGAAGCCGGGCTCATCCAGAAGGCGCTCCCACTGGGCGTCGATCAGTCGCGCACGGGGCGGAAGTTGCAGCAGAAAGCCGAGATCGTCGGTGAGAATCGTCACCGCCCCGGCAACGATGCGCGCGATCCGCGTCGCCGCTACACGCGCGAGCGCTTCGTTCGCTCGTCGCCCGATTCCGGTGAGTGCGACCGCGCTCTGGAGAGCGTCGAGGATATAGATCTCGAAGACCGGGCGCAGAGGACCGGGCAGCGCACTCACCGCTCGTTGCTGCTCGATATACGCGACCGTCTTTTCGGCGAGCTGCGGGGCGAGCGCGTAGCGTCGCCCCAACCATGCCGCCGCCTCCATACGTTCGCCAGCCTCCAAACGACGCGCGACGCCCTCGCGCAATCGATCGATCTCCTCGACGAGCGGCGTTCCGATACCCCGAATCTGCGAGTTCCATTGCGGCACCGTCGGGCGTCCGCGATGCGTACGCGTCGTAATACCGGTGCGGTCGACCGACTCCACGCGCACCGTTCGTCCCTCAAGGACGAAAACGTCGCCGACGCGCAAACGATCGACGAAATTTTCTTCAAGGCGCCCGAACGAACGCTCGCCGGCGATGCGAACGGGCACGCTGCGTTCGTCGGGAATCGTCCCGACGTTCTCAAAAAACGCAGCGCTCGCGTCGCGCCCCAATCCCCAGATCGCCACGCCGTCGAATCCGACGCGACGAACGTGCGCGGGATCGTCGGCAACGCCGCCACCACCGAGATATGCGGCGCAGGCGAGGATATCGGCACGCGCCAACCTGCGATAGGGCGCCGCACGTCGCGCGATATGCAGCAGCGTCTCGATCGCAACGCGCTTCTCGGGCACGACGCACGACACCATCCATTGCGCGAGCACGTCGAGCGGAGCGTCGGGCAGAGCGATCTCTTCGATCGCGCCATCGGCGATGCAGCGGCGCGTCGCCGCAGCTTCGATGATATCGTCGCGATCTTGGGCGAGCACGACACCTCGCGCGAGCTTGCCCGGGCGGTGCCCGGCGCGTCCGATGCGTTGCAGCGTGGAAACGACGCCGCGCGCGCCGCCGATGAGGAGCACCTGCTCGATCGCACCGATATCGACGCCCAATTCGAGCGAAGCAGAGCAGACAACCGCACGTAACTCCCCCGCCCGTAACCGGGCCTCGGTGCGATGCCGAACGCTCCGTTCGAGCGCACTGTGATGGACCCCGATCCGCGCATCCGACGGGCGCGGAGCGGCATCGGGATCGATCGCTTCAACGCTCTCGCTCCCGCCGGCGAGCGATCGCAGTTCGTAGGCGATGCGCTCGGTCTGGCTACGGACGTTGGTGAAGACGAGCGTGCTGCGCGCACGCTCGATCGCCGAATGAGCGGCACGAGCGATCGTCGCCAGCGGCGCCATCGCCCCGGTAAAGGGCGCCTGAATATCGAGCGTCACCTCGCGTATCGCTTGCGTATCGACGATCGCGCAGGCGCGCTCCACGCCGGCGAGGTACTCGGCAACGCGCTCGAGTGGAGCGACGGTCGCAGAGAGCCCGATCCGTTGCAACGGCGCACGGACGAGTTCCTCGAGCGACTCCAGGAGCAGGCTCACCTGCGTGCCACGTTTGTTCCCGGCGAGCGCGTGCACCTCGTCGACCACCACGTAGCGCACCTCGCGCAGCGTCGTGCGGTAGCTCTCCATCGCGAGCATAATCGCCAACGATTCCGGTGTCGTCATTAAAATATGCGGCGGGCGCGAACGCATGAGCCTTCGCTCGACCGCCGGAGTGTCGCCGGTTCGCACGCCGGTACGCACGAAGCCTCCGCGAAGCCGCCCGCGGCGCACGCGCTCGCGTTCGGAGTCGGGGCGTTCGAGCAATCCCATCTCGCGCAACGGGCGACGAACGTTATGTTCGACATCGTACCCCAACGCACGCAACGGCGAAACGTAGAGCGCGAACGTTCGTGTGAAGAGTTCGTCGCGGTCGCGACGTTCGGCGAGAGCGGAGAAAATCGGCAAAAACGCCGTCAGCGTTTTGCCCGTGCCCGTTGGAGAACAGATCAGCACGTGACGGCCCTCGAGAATTACCGGGATACCTTCACGTTGTGGTGCGCTCGCTTCGCCGAGATTACTCCGGCACCAAGCGGCAACAGAGGGGTGCAGGGGCGCGAATGGATCTATGGTTGCGTCGGTGCCATACGAGCGATGCTAGATCGATGCGTCGCGCTCAAACGTCGCGGTCACAACAGAAAAAAACGAGCCGTTGGGGCGGCTTGCTTTCGATCTCGGTTCCACGCAGAGCGACGAAGACGGGGCGCGCCTCAATCTACGCGAGTGCATTCACCGATTGGCCGAGGCCGATCGATGCAAAGAGAAGCGCGGCTTCGCTCTGATCGAGATTCTGCGTTGCTTTGAGGAGCGAGACATTGATGGCTGCGCCGACCGAGCCGGAGGCAGCACTTGAGAGAGCGGCGGTATCCATGAGACCTCCCGAAACTTTACCTACCTAGTATCGGTAAATCGACGTGAACCTTCAACCCCCTGCTCGGGGATTCGGTTCGCCAGCCAAGGAGACTCCTCTATGAACCCGACCCTCGCCCTCTTCCTACGCCTGACCGTCGGTATCGCCGCGCTCTTCCTCGTCGTGATCGTTGCCTTCGCCATTTTAAAGGTGGCGATCGTCGCGGCAATCATCGCCGCCGTCGTCCTCGGCGCCCTGATGATCTGGCGCGCCCTGAGCCGCTCGGGTCGCCTACCGACGCTTCGGTAAGGAAGCGTACGCTCGGTTACCTACCGCGCAAGCAGGGATCGGAGCGCCCGATCGAGCCCGACGGGATCCTCAAGCATCGGGAGGTGTCCGACCCCATCGAGCACCACGAGTTCGGCGTTCGGGAAGCTGCCGGCGAGATCGCGAGCCTCTTCGAGGGAGATGCTCCGATCCTCGGCTCCGGCAATCGCCATGACCGGCATCGAGAGGTCGGCGGCGATATCGTGTGCATCGTCGCGCATCGCCATACCGCGCAATACCGCCGCGAGCCCCGCCGGGGAGTTTTCAAGCGCTATCGCGCGCGCCGTTTCGATGAGCGCAGCGGGGCTCTCCGGGGCCAACAAGCGCGGCAACATCGTCTCGAGCACCGCATCGATGGCGTTCTCTTCCTCGATCCGTGCTGCGAGTTCGCGACGCGAGCGTGCGATCTCGGGCGTGTCGGCTGCGAGCCTGCTCGTCACTAATGCCAAGCGTGCGACGCGCGCATCGTACATGCGCGCGAACGCCAACGCGACGTAGCCACCGAGCGAATGTCCCACGATAGTTGCGCGTTCGATACCGAGTGCGTCGAGCATCGCTGCGAGGTCGCCCGCGAGTCGCTCCATTAAATAGGGCCCCGCAGTGAGGCCCGAGGCGCCCATTCCGCGCAGATCCGGAGCAACGACGCAGTAATCCCGTGCGAGCGAACTCGCCGACGACTCCCATATACGATGCGTCAACGGGAAGCCATGGAGCAGTACGACGGCCTCGCCCTCACCTCGAACATCGGCAAAGAGTTTGACATCGTCGACGGCGAGATGCATGGTCGTGCGGCCCTTTCGGTATGGTTGAGCGGGCTGCGTAACGAGACGCAGAGACGAGGGCTCTTCGCTTGGAGCTGCGACAAAACTTGCATTAAAATCCTGCATCGAGTATAAGGAAAGTAATAACCCCGGTCGCACGACCGGAGAAAGGACATCGTACAAGAACGATGGCTGTAAAGAAGACCAAGGCCGCACCGAAACGTGCCGCCAAGAAAGCCGCTCCCAAAAAAGCGGCCCGCAAGGCGCCCGCCCGTAAGAAGGCGACGCGCAAGAAGACCGCCCGTAAGGCGACCGCGCGCAAGAAAACCACCCGCCGCAAGGCAGCGAAGCGCCCGGCCCGCAAGACGGCGAAGCGTAAAACGGCAAAGCGCAGCACCACGAAGCGCAAGACCGCGAAGCGCAAAACCGCAAAACGCAAAACCGTAAAACGCGCGACCCGTAAGGTAGCTCGCAAAGTGAGCAAGCCGCGCGCACGCAAAGCAACAGCACGCCGGAAGAAGGCCGCAGCCTAAGCCGGCGTTTTTGTTTGCCGAGAGAACGAGCCGCCCCCCGCGGCTCGTTTTTTTGTGCGGGTCGCGGCGAGGGCTGCAGCGGCGAGCGCGGCGAAGAACCGACGCGTGCCGCTCATCGTAACGCGCGACCTACGCAAAGTTTTCCGGAGCGCAAAGCGCTTTCCGGGAGCGATGGGCGCCCTTCGCGGGCTCTTCTCCCCCGTCTACGAGGATCGCGTCGCCGTCGCCGGCGTCTCGATGGAGATCGAGCGCGGCGAGCTCATCGGCTATATCGGTCCCAACGGAGCCGGGAAATCGACCACCATTAAAATGCTGACGGGGATCCTCGTTCCCAGCGGAGGGGAGGTCGAAGTTGCGGGCATCGTTCCCCACCGCAAGCGCCGCGAGAACGCGCGCAATATCGGTGTCGTTTTCGGGCAGCGCACCCAGCTCTACTGGGATCTACCGCTGATCGATTCGTTTGAATTGCTGCGCGCGATCTACGGCATCCCGCACGACCGCTACCGCCGATCGCTCGACGCATTCGTCGAACTTTTGGAGATGGGCGATTTTCTGCGTACTCCGGTCCGCCAACTCTCCTTGGGTCAGCGCATGCGCGGAGATTTTGCCGCCGCAATGCTGCACGAACCGCCGATTCTCTATCTCGACGAGCCGACCATCGGGCTCGACGTCGTCGCGAAGGAGGCGATCCGCACGTTCGTCGAGCGAGTCAATCGTGAGAATGCGACGACCGTCATTCTCACGACGCACGATCTCGCCGATGTAGAGCGGCTCTGTCGCCGCATCGTCCTCATCGACCACGGACGCACGATCTTCGACGGCCCGATCGATCGCATCAAAAACGAGTACGGACGCGAGCGGACGCTCGTCGTGCGTTTTACCGAAGCGACCTCGGCACCGGCGATTCCCGGTGCCCGGCTCGAAGGCGTCGAAGGATCGACGGCGCGTTTCGTCTTCGATCGCGCCTCCCAGCGCGTCGATCGCCTCGTGCGCGAAGTCAGCGATCGCTATAGCGTCGAGGATATCGCTATCGAAGAGCCCGAACTCGAGGGGATCATCCGGCACATCTACACGCAAGGTTACGCAGGGGAGGAACGGAGCGCATGATTTTTACCAGCGGCGGAGGGAAGCCGAAGATACATTCCAGCGCGTACGTCGCACCGAGCGCGGTGCTCTCCGGTGAGGTCTTCGTCGGCCCCGATTGCGCGATTTTGCACGGGGCGGTTCTCACCGCCGAGGGTGCCCCGTTGGAGATCGGCGCGCGCACGGTCGTTATGGAGAATGCCGTGGTGAAAAGCAGCGGCGGGAAAGCGCTGCAATTCCCAACGCATATCGGCAAGGATTGCATCGTCGGTCCCGGGGCATACGTCGTCGGCGCACGGATCGATGACGGCTGCTTCGTCGCGTCGGGCGCACGGGTTTTCAACGGAGCGCATATGGAGAGCGGCAGCGGGGTCGCGATCGGCGGTATCGTGCACGTCAACGCTCGGCTCGCTCGCGGTGCGAGCGTACCGATGCAGCACATTGCCGCCGGAAACCCGGCCGCAATCTTTCCACCCGAGAAAGCGGCCGAGCTCGCTCAACGGCTCAATTTTTTCGAAAATGTCTTTAACATCGAGGCCGGCTCCGATGCGCGCGCGAAGGCCGCCGCCGCATACTCGCGATTCCTACGCGCTTTTCATGCGACCGATACGCGCACCGATACGGAGCGCAGCACCAAACCGGTCGCCCGCCGAGCCGGCGAAGAGCCTCCCCAGCAACAGGTCGCCGATGTCGGCGGCGTCGTCGATGCGATGATGCTCGAGCTTCAGGAAATGGAGCAGCGCCGTAAGGACGCGACGAAAAAGCGCCCGCCTTCGTGACGCCGTTCACTCCCTATATCGAGTACGCGCGCAAAGCCTTCGCACGCGAGGCGACCTATCGCATCGAACTGATCGCCGAGATCGGCTCCTTGGTTCTGCGCGTCTACCTTCTTCGCTCGCTCTGGACCGCACTCTATACGCATAACGTTGCGCCGATGGGGCTCCCACTCCACTCGATGATCACCTACACAACGGTGGCGCTTTTAATGTCGCTCGTGCTCGAGGTCGACGGAACGCGGGTCATACGGGAAAAGCTTCGCGAGGGCGGCATCGCCGTCGACCTCATGAAGCCGATCGTCGTTCCATTCGCCTATTTCAGCGACGGCATCGGCCAGACGCTGGTGCACGCGGCGGCGATTCTCCCATCGCTGCTCTTCGCGCTCCTCCTAGTGCATATCGACGTTCCATCGCTGCCAGTCATCGCGATCTTCTTCTGTTCTTTTGCGTTGGGCTACGGCGTTAATTTCTTCGTGAATTTCCTGATGAATGGCGTCGCGTTCTGGACGCTCGAAACGTTCGGCCTCCAACTCATCGTCCGCTGGATCTCCGATCTCCTCAGCGGACAGATTCTGCCGCTCTCGTTCTTCCCCGGCTGGTTCGGTCGTGCGGTCTTCGCGCTGCCGTTCGCAGCGATCTACTCGACGCCGCTGCTCATCTACGTTGGGATCATTCCGCCCGCTAAATGGGGCGCCGCCCTCGCGGTGCAGGCAGCCTGGCTCGCCGCGACGACGGGCGCCTCCTATCTGCTCTGGCGCGCTGCCTCGCGGCGCGTCGTCGTCCAGGGAGGCTAGGCGCGGTGCTCGCGGCGTATTTGCAGTATTGGAAGATCAATCTCCTCACGATGGCCGAGTATCGTGCCGATTTTTTTATGTGGTTCGGCTTCACCGTCGTCTATCACGGCAGCGCGCTCGCCGCACTCGCAGTGACGATGCTGCGCTTCCCATCGATGAACGGCTGGAGCCTGCGCGAGATGTTCTTTCTCTACGCGCTCTGGATGACGGCGCACGAGCTGCATAACGCGCTCTTCTTCAACGTGGTCTCGGTTCCCGAATATATCCGCGAGGGGCGTTTCGATCGTTTCTTCGTGCGGCCGTTCGATACGCTCTTTCAGGTGCTCACCGTCCCCTCGCGCACCTTTCCCGATGGGCTCATCCTCGGAATCGTCACGCTCTCGATCGCGACGAACGTCGCCGGCATTCACGCGACGGCGCTAACGATCCTGACGATCGCCGCCGTGGTTTGCGGCGGTGCCGGCATCGACCTCGGCATCTCGCTCTTCGTCGCCGCACTCTCGTTTTGGCTGATTCGCGTCGATACGTTGCGGTGGATCGTGATGTCGTTAGAGCAAGATTTCACCCGCTATCCGATCAGCATCTACACCCGCGGGGTACGCATCGTCCTCGCCTACGTGCTGCCGTTTGCGTTCATGAATTATTTCCCGGCAAGTTATTTTCTCGGGAAGCACGATACGGCGTTCGGGCTCTCCCCGGAGGTCGGGCTCCTCACGCCGCTGATCGGATTACTCTGGACCGCTCTCTCGTATGCGTTCTGGAACGTCGGCCTCCGGCATTACCAGGGCACGGGCTCTTAAGGAGTACGAGGTTCCAGCGTCACTTTCGTCATCGCATCGCCGCGACGAATCGCATCGATCGTCTCGAAGCCGTCGATCAGTTGCCCGAACACCGTGTACTGTCCGTCGAGAAAACGCGCGTCGTCGAGACAGATATAGAACTGCGAGCCCGCCGAATCGGGGTGCGAGGAGCGCGCCATCGCCAGCGTACCGCGCATGTGCGGCAGCGCGCTGAACTCGGCTTTGAGGCGATAACCCGGTCCGCCGGTGCCGTCGCCGTCGGGGCATCCACCCTGAATGACGAAGCCCGGCTCCACGCGGTGGAAGGTGAGCCCATCGTAAAATCCCGCTTCGACGAGTTTGACGAAGGCGGCGGCGTGGTTCGGTGCTGCGTCGGCATTGAGCGAGAGCCGCATATCGCCCTTCGGCGTAGCGATGCGAACGACGTTCGTGCGTGCGGTTTCGAGCAGCGTATCGCGCTCCTCGGCTTGTGGTGGCGTGGCCATCGATATTCCCCCCTGGACGGCTCGTGTAACGGAGGGCGTTTCGATGACCCGATACCCAAAGGCCTCCGCCGCCCCGAGCAGTGCGAGTTTCTCCGCCCGCGAGAGGAGCTTGAAGCGCGCCTCGGTCGAGCGAGCGCCCGCCGCCGACTCCACCCTCCACCAGGCATGGAGGCGGACGGGGAGCGCCCGGCGCGTCGACTTCGCCCCACGACCGCGCATGTGGGCGCGAACGCGACGCGCGAGATCGTTGCTCCACCCAGTGTAGAGAGCACCGTCGGCGCACTCCAACACGTAGACGACCGGCACTCCGCGCTGCGGGATTTGTCGCAGCGCGGTGCAACTCTGCAATATGCTCGCACGATCGATCGCCCTCGCGGCCGCCGTTGCCGTCACCGCAACCGCCGCCGCCCCCGCCTCTTCCCCTCGCCCCGATCCTCGCATTCTCGCCATGGTGCGCGCCGTATCGGCGTCGCACCTGCGCGCGATCGACGAACGGTTGGTAGGCTTTCGCACGCGCAACGATTTTTCGGAGATCCATTCGACGAAAACGCAGGGCGTCTTCGCCGCGCGCGATTGGCTCGTCGCTCAATTGAAGAAGATCGCCGCGACGAGCGGCGGCCGCATGACGGTTCGGCTCGACACCTACGTACAGCCGAAACTGAAGTTCACGCCGCGCGCGGTCACCGAATCGAGCGTGATCGCAACGCTACGCGGCAGCGAACCGGGGCGCGCGTACGTGATCTCGAGCCACTACGACGATTGCAACGGCGATTGCACCGATGGCCTCGGCGTCGCGCCGGGAGCCGACGACAACGCATCGGGCACCTCGGCGGTGCTCGAAGCCGCGCGAGTGATGGCCACAACGAAGTTCCGCGGTACGATTATTTTTGCATGCTTCGACGGAGAGGAGCTCGGGCTTTGGGGCTCCGCGCATTTCGCGCGCGAGATGGCTGCCCGGCACGCTCCGATCCTCGCCGATCTCAATAACGATATCGTCGGCAACTCCAAAACGCACACCGGCCGCAGCGTCTTTCACACGCTACGAATTTTCAGCGAAGCTCTCCCCGCCGGCGCGAAGCCGCGCTTGGTCAACCTCCTCGGCACCGAGAACGACTCACCTTCGCGGGAACTCGCACGCTTTATCGTCTCCACCGATAAACTCTATCTTCCAACGCTCCACATCCAGGAGATCTTCCGCGCCGATCGTTTCTTGCGTGGCGGCGACCAGGAATCGTTCCAGGCAGCGGGCTATCCCGCGATTCGATTTACGGAGGCGAGCGAAGTCTTCGAGCATCAACACCAGAACGTGCGCGTCGAACACGGCGTGCAATACGGCGACCTTCCGCAGTACATCGACCCTCGCTATCTCGCGCAATCGACGCGCGCGAACGTCGCCGCGCTCGCGACGCTCGCCCTCGGGCCGGCGGCGCCGACGCACGTGCATATCGTTCTCGCGCATCTCGGCTACACGACGACGCTCCGCTGGCGTCGCGCCGCCGATGCAACGGCGTACGAGGTGCTCTGGCGCAAGACCGACGCGGCGACCTGGCAGCACGTGCGCCCCGTCGGCAATCTCACCACGGTCACGCTACCGATTAGCTACGACGATGACGTCTTCGCGGTGCGCAGCGTCGACGCGAACGGATTGCGCAGCGTCGGCGTCTTCCCGAGCCCGGTACGCAAATAACGCGCGCCTCGATACGCGCTGCGCGCTACTCGGGGTGACAACGTACGCGCTACTCGGGGGCGACCACCTCGTGCGGCGAACGGCGCCTGCGGTGCACCCGACGAGCGCTTAAGCGAGCGGCGAGGACCCTGACATTGCTTGTCCGAGCCGCGAGCGTCTAGCGAGGAGCGGTGCGGCGCAGCCGACCGCGAGCGCGCCCCGATGGCCCTCCCTCGAGCGGTTTAGCTCGTGAAAATCTCGTCGAGCGACTCGCCGATCGCCACGAGCGTCGCCTCAACATCTCCTTGCCCGTGTGCGACCGAGAGGAACATCACTTCGTTCTGTGAGGGCGGCAAAAGAATACCGCGTGCAAACATCGCTTCGTAATATCGGCGATAGAGCTGCTTATCGGCGCGAAGCGCATCGTCGAAGTTGCGGTTCGGTTCGCCTGCGCGAAATTTGAAATCGACGATCGATGCATGCTGTACGACGGCATACGGCAGCGAGCGCTCGGCGAAGAGCGTGCGAATGCCGTCGGCGAGCTGCGCTGCAAGGCTCTCCATCTGCGCGTAATACTGCGGATGGGATTCGAGCAGATCGAGAACGCGGTGCGCCATTCCGACTGCGAAGGGGTTCCCGGCGTGGGTACCGCCGGTAAAGACGCGGCCGTCGGGCGCGAGCTCCGCCATCACCTCGGCTCTGCCGCCGAACGCAGCGATCGGGGCGCCGCCGCCGAGAATTTTTCCGACGGTGACGAGATCGGGCGTTACGCCGACCAACGCGCTCGCACCGTGCAAGCCCAGGCGCAACCAGGTAATCACTTCGTCGAACATCAGCAACGCGCCGTAGCGATCCGCACGGGCGCGAAGTCCCGCGAGAAAGCCGGGAATCGGGGTTACGTAGCCCATGTTGCCGACGATCGGCTCGACGAGAATCGCCGCAACCTCGCTCTCGCGCCCGCGC
The DNA here is from genome assembly GCA_013044185.1 of Vulcanimicrobiota bacterium. Lineage (GTDB taxonomy): Bacteria > Vulcanimicrobiota > Vulcanimicrobiia > Vulcanimicrobiales > Vulcanimicrobiaceae > JABEUX01. The sequence continues at coordinate 21,710 of JABEUX010000123.1, forward strand.
ACTTTTGCATCGAGATCGTCGAGGTCGTTATATCGCGCGACGATGACGTCTTGGGTGACGCCGCGCGGAATACCGCTACGAACCGCGTCGTCGGTGTGCGCCGACGCCCCGGCATCGAAGAGAGCGAGATCGGAGTGCCCGTGATAATTTCCGGCAAACTTGACGATCGTACTGCGCCGCGTCGAGGCACGGGCGACGCGGATCGCGCCCATCACCGCCTCGGTTCCCGTCGTCGCAAAACGCAAGCGCTCCATCGCAGGAAGATATCTGCGAATCCGCTCGGCGAGGCGAACCTCTTCGGGGTGCGTCGTTCCCCACATCCAGCCATTTGCCGCGAGCGCATCGAGATCGGTGACGAGCGCGGGGTGCGTATGGCCGAAGAGCAGCGGCCCATAGCCCATGATGTAATCGATGTAGCGCCGCCCGCGTTCGTCGTACGCATACGCCCCTTGGGCGCCGGCCTGTACGAACATCGGGGCGCCGATGGAATGTCCGCTCCGAACCGGAGAATCGCATCCACCTGCAAGAATCGCGCGCGCGCGCTCGCTTGTATCTCTCGTCTGCACGAGGGGCGGGGCTTCCGGCCCGGCCTGCCCGCACCCTGCGCGCCTGCCTTTGGTCGCAGAGGAATGCGGCGCTTCGCGCTTTACTAGGGAGTATATGCCGCATAGTACGATCGAAATCACACCGCAGAGCAACATTCGCGAATTGGTCGCTTCGCTACCGATCGCCGCCGAAGTCCTCACGCAATTCGGACTTGGGTGCTCCGGGTGTGGGGTCAGCAAATATGAAACGATCGCGCAGGGCGCCGCCGCACATGGGTTGCGCGTCGAACCGATGATCGCCGCGCTCGCTCAAGCCCGCCTCTCGGGCTTCGTTCCACTCATCGCCAACGAGGATCGCCTCTCGCAGCGTCGCGCTCCGGGAAGTTTTAGCGGGCGTGCAAAGATCGCGCACGTCGTTCCCATTATGTCGGGCAAGGGCGGCGTCGGGAAATCGCTCGTCACCGCGCTCCTCGCGCTCGGTCTGCGCCGTCGCAATCTTCGCGTCGGCATTCTCGACGGGGATATTACCGGCCCATCGATCCCCAAACTCTTCGGCCTGCGCGAGCCGCTGGCGATCGAAGCGGATCCCAACGCACCGAAAACCCCGCAAGGGAATCCACAGCCCTTAATGGTCCCCGCAGTGACGCGTAGCGCGATCGAGATCGTCAGTTCGAATCTTCTCACCGATAAGGAAGATACCGCCATGATCTGGCGCGGCCCGATCGTCAGCGGCGTCATTCGGCAATTCTACGAACAGGTGCTTTGGAGCGATCTCGACGTGTTGCTCATCGATCTTCCGCCGGGCACCTCCGATGCACCGTTAACGGTGTTGCAATCGCTTCCCATCGACGGAGTGGTTCTCGTCACGATGCCGCAAGCGTTAGCGACGATGATCGTGCGCAAAGCGGCGAACCTCATCCATCAACTCAAAAAACCGATTCTCGGCGTCGTCGAAAACATGTCGTATTTCGTCGCCCCCGATACCGGGGTTCGTTACGACGTCTTCGGCCCGTCATATGCAAGCCGCGTCGCCGAACTCGCCGGAGCGCCGGTACTCGCAACGCTACCGATCGATCCGAAGAAAGCGTTGCTCGCCGACGAAGGACGGGTGGAAGAGATCGAGGATCCCGTCTGCGACGAACTCGCCGAGCACCTCCTCGAAGCGCTCGCCGCGCATCCAAAACCCAAGGAAACGATCTCGATCATCTGACGCCATGAAGAATCGACGCACCTATGCCCTGCTCGTCGGAGCCGCAGGCCTGAGCTACGTTGCCTGGCGTGCGTGGCAGAGCTACATGGAGCTCTCCGAACCCTCGCCTCAGGGAGAACGCGACGTCCTTCGCTACGCGCAGGAGCGCCGCAGACTCGCCGTCCTCGGCACGCTGCGATCGCTCACGCAGGCCTGGGCACTCCCCGAAAGCCCGGTCGCAGAGGTGTTCGACGCACTCGCAGCGCGCGCACCGGCGTGGCTCGCACCCGCAGCGTTCGCCGCGCCGATTACCGCCGTCAGTGCGCTGCTCGAATTGCCGGTTGATTTTATCGAAGGGTACGTGACCGAACGGCGCTATGGGCTCACCGAACAGCGCCCGCAAGCCTGGCTCGGCGAGCAAATCAAAGGGGTCGCGCTGGCGACGGCGCTCTCGGCAATTCTGGCAACGATCGGCGGCGCGGTGATTCGACGGGTGCCGCGAGGTTGGCCGCTCGTCGGCGCCGCGATCTCGCTCCCACTGCTGGCATTGGGCAATATCGTCGTTCCGCTCTACGTGATGCCGCTCTTCAACCGTTTCGAACCGATCAACGGGGAGATCGAGCAACGGCTGCGCGCGCTCGCCGAACGGTATGGCTGCGGGAACGCCGAGATTCTCAAGATGAACATGAGCGCCCAAACGACGAAGGCAAACGCATTCGTGATCGGCATCGGGAGCACGCATCGCATCGTGATCGGCGATACGCTCCTCGATAACTTTACCCCCGAAGAGATCGAATTCGTCGTCGCTCACGAGCTCGGGCATTACGTCGCGCACGATACCTATCGCTTGATGGCGGCGGCCGAGGCGCTCGTGACCGCTTCGCTGCTCTTCGCCGCAACGCTGCCGGAGAATCGGGATACGGCGATGCGCGAACGTCCGCGATTCCTCGCGCAGATCTCGGCGCGGGTAGCGCTCGCATCGACGCTCCTGCGCCCGCTCGTGCTCAAACTCACGCGCGACCGCGAACGCGCTGCGGATCGTTTCGCCGTTGCAGCAACCGGGGCGCCCGCCTGGGGGGTCGCCGCCTTCGAACGGCTCGCCGAGCAGAACCTCGCCGAAACGGAATCACCGCGCTGGTACGAGATCCTCTTTGCCTCGCATCCGAGCCTTCGCGAACGGATCGCCGCATTGCGCGGCGCCGCCGAAGAGCGCGCGAGGAGTTAGCGCATCGCGTCGACGACGCGAGAATTACGGGTTCCCAGCCAACTCGCGAGATCGGTCTTCGCCGTCACGTAGGCGCCGCCCGCGAGCTCTCGCCGAAACTCTCCGAAGGTTCCGAAGGCCTCGGCGAAGGCATCGTGCTTGTGAATCGATTCGTCGTTCACCTGGCTCGCGAAGAGAAAGGCATCGTCGCCGAAATCGGCATAACAATCGAGCGCTCGCGAAAGGATACCTCGCACGACGTCTTCGACGAACTTGGGATTATGATGCGCCTTGTTCACGATAAAAAATTCGTCGGGGCGTTTTAGTAAATCGTAGGTCTCCGAGGACATCGAGGATTCGACGATCTCGACGAGATCTTCCGCGCGAATCGCCTCGCCGCGCCGATCGGTGGTGCCGATGAGCACGCTCCCGCGGCCGCGTTGATTGTGGGTCGCTCCGGGCAATGCGTCGAGCGCTCGTTCGGCCTCTGCGGCCGAAAAACCGGCCTCGATCAGCTCGCGCTCCGAATGCTCGCGCACCATCTGCTGCGCGCACGGGCATGCCGTCATTCCTTCGGCCTCGACGCCGACGGCGTGTCGCGTCGTTTCGGGATCCGCGTGTGCGATGCCGACGAGCGTATAGGTCTCGACGCCGCGCTTACCGCTTACCGGAGTCCATCGCTCCAAGCCGAACTCGGCGCGAATTTTCACGTCGGCACGGATCGCCCGCTGCGTGTGAACGACGCGTTGCGCGATGCGCTCGCCTAAGCGCTCGATTCGCGCCGGCATATCGCCGTCGGCGAGAACGTCGAGCAGCGTCTCTTCGAGAATCTCCGAGAACCGCGACATATGCACCCCGGCCTTATCGGGGGCAAGATCGGCAACCATCGAAAACTCCGCATTATAGACGCGCGGTTCGCCGCCCAAATCGAGGTGAATCACCCGCTTCACGCGCGCGACGCCGACGCGATTGAGCGAGAGGCGCACCTCAGGCTCCTCGTCCTGTCGGTTGGAGAGAAAATGCAGCGAACGTTCGAGCCGCCGCACACCGTTGCCGCTATGAACGGCTGCAAGATCGCGCAGCGATTTTCCGCTCGTGCCGTCCCGGAGATCGGGAGCGATCTCCGCCAACGGCAGCAGATCGAAAATGCGCTCGGCGATATCGGGGCGCACCGCACCCTGCGCGACCGTAATATCGATATCGATCGCCCGCGCGACGAGCGGTTCGTGGCTCGCCCGCCCGACGGCCCGCTCTACGCCGGCAGCGTAGAGAACGAAGCCCTCGATATCGAGTGGCCCGCGAATTTCGGCTGCAACGTTCAAAAACGCAGGGCCCTGCGCGCCGTTCGCCGGAGCGCTTTCGTAAAAACCGGAGAGGGCGAGTACTTCGACGCGCGTACGGAGGCGCTGCAAAGCGCTGAGAATATTCGCTTGGCGGTCGCCGAGGTTCGACCCGAGACTGATATGGAACTGGTACACGCTCTCTCGTTTCCGGCCCGACCTACACGTTCCCCGCAGTGCCCGCCAGGACACCGCACGCTCAGGCGAAAAGCAGCCTCCATGGCCGACGTATCCACGAACGCAGCTCTCGTGCCGCTTCGCCTCGATCCCGTTCTCACGCCCGCCATTTGGGGCGGCGAGGCGCTCGTGCGGCTCTACGGCAAACGCGGCGACCCCAACGAGCGCATCGGAGAATCGTGGGAGTGCTGGGAGGGGAGCCGCGTCGCCGATGGCCCGCTCTCCGGCAGCACGATCTCTTCATTGCGAACGAGCTTCGGCGCTCGCATCATGGGCGATCTCGACGTCGCTCGCGTTTTCCCCATCCTTACAAAATTTATCGACGCGCGCGATTGGCTCTCGGTGCAGGTCCATCCCACCGACGCCTATGCTCGGCGCGTCGAACACCAACCCTTCGGAAAGACCGAATGTTGGTTCGTCCTTCATGCAGAGCCGAATGCCGAAATCGTCCTCGGATGGACGCGCGATACCTCGCGCGAGGAGTACGAACGTCGCGTTGCCGACGGCACGCTCGGCGAGCTCCTTCGCCGCGTACCCGTTCGCGCCGGGGACGCATTCTATCTTCCATCGGGAACGCTCCATGCGATCGGCCCCGGTATCGTCGTCTACGAGACGCAACAGACCAGCGATCTGACCTATCGTATCTTCGATTGGAATCGGCTCGGAAGCGATGGCAAACCGCGCGAATTACACGTCGCGAAGGCCGCCGATGTCCTCAATTTTCGCGCCGGCACGGCGGGAGCGCTGAAGACGATAACGTATAACTGGCAGGGCTGTTCGCGCACCGCCCTCATTTCGGATGAAAATTTTACCGTCGAACGCTTCGAACTTGCGAGCGGCGGGACGACCACGCTGCTCACCGATGGTTTTCCGGCAATCTTTACCGCTCTCGCCGATACAATCGAAATAGCACATGCGAGCGGATCGCTCCGTCTTCCGCCCTATCAGAGTGCGTTGATCCCCGCCGAGCTCGATTCGGTAACGGTCAGCAGTATCGATGCAACCGCTTTTCTGTGTATCGTTCCGACGATACCCGGGCGACTCGCCGTGCGTATCCACCAAGCCGGTGCGCTCGACGTTACGATCGCCGATTTTCTCGCGCAGTTCTCCGCTTCCCAATAGGGAGGGTCGAGCTGTGGAGTCGGCACTCGCGCTCGCGCAGCGCTTCGGAACGCCGTTGGTCGTCTACGACCTCGATAAACTCGACGCGGCGGTCGCACGCGTCCTCGCCGCCGCAAAACTACACGACGTCGAAGTCTCCTACGCCGGGAAGGCCTTTCTCTGCGTTGCGTTCGCACGCTATCTTCACGAACGCGGCATCGGCATCGATGTGAGTTCGCTCGGTGAATTCGAGACCGTTCGACGCGCCGATATCCCGCCGGAGGAGCTCACGCTCCACGGGTGCATGAAAAGCGATGCCGAGATCTCGCTCGCCGTCGACGGCTTCGTCGGTCGCTCCGTCGTCGACGGCTGCGAAGAACTCGCGCGCACGATCGAGCGCTCCTCCACGCATCGGCCGACGCCGATCCTCTTGCGCCTCAATACCGGTATCGCGGCGTCGACGCACGCGGCGATTCGGACCGCGGGTGAGGCGAGCAAGTTCGGTATGCCCCCCGATGCCGAAGCGGAAGCGATCGCGCTCCTGCGCGCCGCGAACGGCCGCGTACATTTTCTCGGCCTCCACGCCCATCTCGGCTCGCAGATCGACGAGCGCGCGGCATTCGTCGCCCACGGTATCGCGTTGATCGAGGCGGCCGCGCGCTTTGCCGCCGCCGGCTTCCCGGTCGAGCACCTCGTTCTCGGTGGCGGCTTCGTCGAGGATCCGGCGCCGGCACTCGAAGCGTGTATTCCGGG
>JABEUX010000124.1 GCA_013044185.1 Vulcanimicrobiota bacterium
AAGCAACGCAGCGGCCCGCCGCACCAGCGCGGAACTCTTGCCGATCTGCTCGCCTGCCCCCATATCGAGTTCCATCGCGGCGAAGCCCTTCGCCGAGCGACTCCAATCCCCCGTTTAGGCAGAGCAAGCGGGAGGGGGAAGGACGAAGGAGCGAACACGCGCGGTATGCCGACCGATTACGAACAGTTAGAGCGCCAACTCCGCGCCTTGGTTGAGGGCGAGACCGACGTTCTCGCCAACTGCGCGAATTTTGCCGCATTCATCGCCTCCGAGATTCCCGAGCTCAACTTTGCCGGGCTCTATCTTGCGAAGGGCGAGGACCTCGTACTCGGTCCGTTCATCGGTAGACCTTCCTGTACGCGCATCCGGATCGGGCGAGGGGTCTGTGGGAAAGCCTTTGCCTCCGATGCGACGATCCTCGTCGACGACGTCGATGCCTTCGACGACCACATCGTCTGCGACAGTGCCTCGGCCGCCGAGATCGTCGTACCTCTCCGCGACTCCGCCGGTGCGCTCGGGGTCATCGACTGCGATAGCCCACAAAGAGCCCGATTTACCGAGGACGATCGCCGCGGAATCGAACGGCTCGCTCGTGCCCTCACCGAGTGCGTCAACGTTCGTTCGCTCGCGCGCGAGGTCTGACCGATTACTCCGTCGCCATCACGGCGTTCTCCGTCAAAAACGCCGAAGTGGCCTCCAGCGTCAGCGGGCGCGAAAGATAGAAACCTTGCACCTCACTCACGCCGAGCGCGCGTAGCTGCATAAACACGGCTTCATCCTCCACGCCCTCGGCGACCGACGTCAAGCCGAGATTGGTCGCCAGCGTAACGATCGCCTTGACGATCGCTTCGTCGTGCGAACCTTCGTGAAGGTCGTGCACGAACGATTGATCGATCTTCAAACAATCGACCGGAAAGCGACGTAAGAACGAAAGGCTCGTATAGCCGGCGCCGAAATCATCGACGGCGATGCGAACGCCGAGGCGCTTTAAATCTTGTAACGTTGCGATCGCACCGGTGACGTCGCGCATGATCGCGCTCTCCGTTAGTTCCAACTCCAAATTTCCAGGGGCGATGCCGGTACGCTCGATAATTGCGGCGACGCGCTCGCGCAGATCGCGTCCTTCGAATTGTCGAGCCGAAAGATTGACGGCGATACGGCCGAGTTTCACGCCGCTCTTATTCCACCGAACGAATTGTTCGCAAGCTGAGGCGAGCACCCATTCGCCGACGTCCTCGATCGCCCCGGATTCTTCAGCGAGCGGGACGAAATTATCGGGCATCAACATACCGTAATTCGGGTGTTGCCAACGAACGAGTACCTCGAGCCCCGCGAGCGCTCCATCGGATGCACGAAGAATCGGTTGATAGTGGAGGGTAAGTTGCTCGTTGACGGCGGCGACTCGGAGATCGCGCTTGAGCGTAATGCGCTCGACCGAAGAGAGCAACATGCTCGGCGTAAAGAACCTCCATGTATTCCGGCCGCTCTGCTTTGCCGAAAGGAGCGCCGCTTCCGCCGATTCGACTAAAGCATGTGCGTCGTTCCCATCTTCTCCCGCCAAGGCGATACCGATGCTCGCGGTAACGTAAATATCCGATTCGCGTATCTCGAATGGCGATTCGAACGCATCGCGAATGCGCCGACCTTGCATCTCCACGACATCGCGCGACTCGAGACCGATAGCGAGGATAACGAAGAGATCTTCACCGAAGCGCGAAATCGTTGCGGTATCGTCGAAGAGGCGACGCAATCGTCGCCCAACGCCGCGAAGCAACTCGTCTCCGCTCGTTCGGCCGTAGCTTTCGTTGACTTCCTTGAACCGGTCGAGATCGATAGCAAAAATTGCAATTTCGTCGCCATGCCGCGCCGCGAGCGCCAACGCCTGAACGAGCCGATCTTCAAGTACGGTCCGATTGGGGAGATCGGTTAGGAGATCGAATTGCGAAAAATAGGTCAATCGCTGCTCGGCGACTTTGCGTTCGGTAATATCGAATGCGACGGAGATCGTGCCGACGATCCGCCCGCTCTCCGTTCGTAAAGGCTCGACGTGACCTTGCAGCGTCTTGCCGCCCCAAATCATCTCGTACTCGCCGGCGACTCCCTGCAGGGCCTTCAAATGTGCGCGGCGTACGGGAAATCGCGATTCATCGGCGATCAGTGCCGAGGTGGCGATTCGCGTATTCAGCAGCGCTTCGCTCTCCATACCCAACGCACCGAGGCGCGCGCCCTCGATCGACGTGATCGTTAGGTCGGTATCGGTAGTAATCACCAACGCCGGAAGTTGTTCGAAAAGCAATCGCAAGCGCGTCTCGCTCGCGCGTAGCTGTTGCTCGATAATTCGACGCGCGCGGCGCAAATCGGCATCGCGCAACGCACGATCGACCGCCGGGCCGAGGCGCTTGAGATTGTTTTTGAAGATATAGTCGTAGGCGCCCAGGCGGATCGCCTCGGCGGCAGCCTCTTCACCGATCGCGCCGGAGACGATCAGGCAGGGGATATCGAGATCCCGTTCGGCGAGCAACGCGAGCATTGCCGGCGCACTAAAATTCGGCATCGAGTAATCGCAGAGCACGACGTCCCAGCTCGCTCGGTCGAGCGCCTCTCGAGCGGCATCCTCACGATCGGCACGTTGCGTCTCGACGCGATAGCCCGCCTTCCCCAGGGCGAGCACGTTGAGTTCCGCATCGTCGGGCGAATCGTCGATGCAGAGAACGCGCAGCGGCCGACTTGCGTTCATAAGCCCGAACGCGGCGTCTGATTGAGAACGAGCCAATACAGCCCTACCTGCCGAACCGCTTCGACGAACTCGTTGAAATCGACCGGCTTGCGAACGTAACTGTTAACTCCGAGCCGATACCCGGCAAGAAGATCTTCCTCCTGTTTGCTCGACGTTAGAATGACCGTTGGGATAAGTAGCGTCGCGTCGTGATTTCGAATGCGCTCTAAAAGCTCGAGCCCCGACACTTTCGGCAACTTTAGATCGAGCAGGATGAACTGCGGAGTACCGCGGCCTTCAAACGCTTTATCGAATAGAAATTGGACGGCCTTCTCGCCGTCTCGAAGTACGACGATTTCGTTCAGAATATGATTTTTTTCGAACGCTCGCTTCGTCAGTTCGATATCGTCGTCATTGTCCTCGATAAGGAGAATGTATGGGGTACTCACTCTTGGGGAACCTCCATTGGAAGCGTGAACCAAAACGTTGCTCCGCGGCCGACCGATCCTTCTGCCCGCAGGGTGCCTCCATGCCGATGAATGATGCGTGCGACGGTGGCGAGCCCGATTCCCGTTCCCTCGAATTCATCGGCGGCGTGCAGGCGCTGGAAAGCCCCGAACAGTTTATTTGCGTAGGCCATATCGAAGCCGGCCCCGTTGTCGCGCACGAAAAACGCTCCCGATGCGTCGCGTCCGAAGGCGATAGCCGGATGCTCGGTTTTTCGGGTAAATTTCCACGCATTCCCAACCAGATTCCCGAGCGCGGCACCGACGAGCGCGGGATCGCCGAGAGCGACGAGGTTGGGCTCGATCTCGATGGCGACGCGGCGGTCGGGTTCGGCGACAGCATACTCCCCAAGGATGCCCGAGAACATCTCGCCGAGGTCGATCCGTTCGAAATGGATCGGAGCACGAGCTATTTTTGCCAGTCGCAAGAGCGCGTCGATCAGCTCCGCCATGCGTCTGGCCGCCGAGCGTACGCGACCGAGGTAGCCTCGCCCCGTCTCGTCGAGCAAATCGTGATAATCTTCTTCGAGGACTTGGCTAAAGCCGTCGATCGCTCGCAGGGGCGCACGCAGATCGTGGGAGACGGAATACGCAAACGATTCCAGCTCCTGATTTGCAGCTTCGAGCTGCGTGGTTCGTTCGATGACCCGCTGTTCGAGCGTCGCATTGAGGTCGCGAATCGCCCGTTCGCTGTTGATTCGATTCGTAATGTCGCGAATATAGCCGGCCAGGCCGTCGGCGAACGGGTAAATCCGCATGTCGTACCATCGGTTGTTGAGGCCGAACCGCAACTCCAGCGTTACGGGTTTTCGAGTTGCGAGCGCCTCCTCAAATGCGGCGCGCACCATGCTCTCCGAGGAGCGATCGACAAAGTCCAACATGGGTTTACCAATAAGCGCTTCCTTCGTCGAGCTATAAAACTGTGCCAAGCGTTCGTTGACGTAGATTATGTTTAACGATTTATCGACGGCAACGAACGCATCGGTAATACTGTCAAGGATCTCACGGGTCTGTGCGGTCGCACGCGTACTGTGAAAAACCTCGGCGATCGTCGTTGCGACGCTCTCGACAAAGCGGAGCCGAACTTCGTCAAAATCGCGGGCGCGAGGACTTCCGACCACGATCATCCCTATCGGTTCACTCTCCGTGCCGATGGGAACGCATGCAACCGAGAGGATCCCCTGCGCCATCCGTGCGCGCGCGTCGAGAAACGGCGAATCGTCGGAGAGCGTATCGACAACGATCGCCTCCGCTCGACGAACTTGCGCCGAGCCCGCGAAATCGAGCGCGTCTTCGCCGGGAGGGGCGGGAGCGACAGCCTCCCCGAGTTCTCCGACTCGCTCGTAGCGATCGAGCGAAGGACGGAAGCGATACATCTCCGCCGCCGGAACGTGGAGATAGGTACAGAGAAGCTCGAGTGCCTCCTCGCTGACCCGGAGCAGCGAGGCCTGCGAGAGCGCAAGCCGTCCGAATTCGATGAGGGCGGCTTGCTGGTTGTTCCGCTCCGTCAGCACGCGTTCGGCCTCGACGCGTTCGGTTACATCCCGAAAGTACACCGAGATGCCGTCGGGTGCCGGAAAGGCCTTCACGTCGAACCAGAGATACGAGGTCAGCGAATAGGCGACGAACGAGGTAGGAGCACCGGTATCGAGCGCCTTTTGATATTGCTCTTCGAAGACCGAATTCGCAAAGGTCGGGAAGAGATCGCGCACCCGCATGCCGACGACCTCGCGCCCAACCGCACCGAGCAAGCGTTTTGCCTCGCCGTTCATGAACCGGATGCGCATCTCAGGATCGAGCACGAAAAACCCATCGGTGATGCGTTCGAGAACCTCACCGAGGTCGACGGGCAGCGTATGACTTTTAGCGGCTCCCATCCCTTTCGCGCGCTTCCTTCTCAGGCGCTAGGCTCCCTCCGGCGAGGTTAATCTTTTTCCGGTTCTTCCGGGATAAATCTTAGGAAACAGCCGACGCCCAACGGAGTCGTCGAGCTATTATGTTTCGCTTTCGTAAAGGCGCCACGCTTACTTGGGCCGGAACTGAAGCGACAGCGAGTTGATACAGTAGCGCGTTCCCTCCGGGCCGGGGCCGTCGTCGAACACGTGCCCGAGATGGGAATCGCAGCGTTTGCAGCGGACCTCGGTGCGAATCATGCCGTGGCTACGATCCTCGATCAGGCGGACGCGCTCCAACTCCTCGGGACGGGTAAAGCTCGGCCAGCCGCAGTGCGATTCGAATTTCGCGTCCGCGGTAAAAAGCGCGGCGCCGCAGCCTCCGCAGAGATAACTTCCTTCGGCATCGACGGCGAGCAACGAGCCGGTAAAGGGGCGCTCGGTGCCGGCTTCGCGCAGAACGTGATAGCGCTCGGGCCCAAGTTGGGCGAGCCACTCGCTCTCGCTTTTGAGGATCTCAGGGATTTCGCGTTCGCTCATACATCAGAAAAGAACGCATGGCCGTAAAGAACGGATGCAACGAGCACGCCTCGCGTTCAAAAACGCGAGGCTCGAGCCGTTGATGGGGATTGAAATCGTGCCCCTGGTAAAACATAGTCCAACACAGTACGACGCCATCCCTCATTTTACGAGGGAAATCCCGGTACCCTGTTGTGCCCTGTCGTCGTCTGTCAAGCATCGTTGGTGGGCCAAATGTGGGCCACTCAGGTTTCAGCCCTCCGGGCAACGCAGTGGATCCGCCGAAGGGCCTAAGCCTTGCGCGGGTACTTTCGCACGTCCTCGAGCCTTGCTGGCGGCGCTCACGGAGCATCGTTTCCGCTCTCGGTATCCAACAAAGCTCTAAAACGCTCGCGCGCGCGGGCGCGTGTTGGGTGTGCGAAAAACTCTGCGATTCGGCGAGTCTCAGAATGACCTATCAACGCAAATTCGTCGACGACTTCGTCGCCGCTTGGACGAAGGTCATGAACGCGGACCGCTTCGACCTCCCGACGTAAGGCCACTATAGCGGCCGCCAGGTGGGATCCGGAGTGCGAGACGCCGCCGGACGAATGCGGTAGACGTGAAGTTTCTGTTGACGTGAAGTTTCTGTTGACGTGAAATTTCTGTTTGCGAAGGTGAGGCGCGGTTCACGGACAATGGCTCTACGCATGGAACGTTTTCAAACTCCGCTCGAAACCGTCCAGAGCGTCGATCTCGAGCGATACGCGGGCCGTTGGTTCGAGATTGCGCGCGCGCCGGCTCCCTTCGAACGGGATACCGATCGCAACGTAACCGCCGAGTACACGCTGCGGCCGGGCAACCGGGTTCGCGTCGAAAATCGCTGCACGCAGCCGGACGGCCGCATCCGGGCCGCCTCCGGAAGCGCCCGTGTGAAGGATCCGAAGAGCAACGCGAAGCTGCTGGTGAAGTTCTTTCCGCTCATGCCGGCGGCGGACTATTGGATCGTCGGACTCGATGAAGACTACCGCTGGGCGATCGTCGGCGAGCCGCAACGCAGGTTCCTCTGGGTGCTCTCTCGCGTGCCGAGGCTCGACGACGCTACGCTAGCCCACGTATTGCGCGAAGTCGACCGCGCGGGCTACGACCACAACGCGTTGATTCACACGCCCCAAGACGGAAACTAACGCTCCGGCAAGCCTCGAGCCGGCAGAGCGCCCGTCCATCGCGATCTGTCTCTTGAGGCGAAAACGATTTCCGGTGGGCGGCACGCCGTTGAACGAACCCGGAGAATTACCGTTGAATTCTGCTTGCTGCGAGGCGGCATTCCAAAGCTGGCTCACGGGAAGCGAGTTCAATGCTCCGGTCCCATCCTGCGGAACCGCCTTCAGTACTATCGCTTGGGCAAAACCAGCTAAGCCGGGGTTCGCCATATGGACAAGCTTTTTACTCCAGAATGCCGGTCGCCCTGCATATGGAACGCCGCTCGGCGATCCGGGCGTACACAATCGCTGGGGTGCTCATGTTGCCGTTGCCGTTGGAGGCGACCGCAACGCGGCAATTCTCTGCATGATCTCCGCTAACAACTGCTGTGGGATCGCGACCTCGGCCATCTGAAAGGCGATGTAGCGGCCGTTCCTGACGACTTTGGCGCCGATCTTGATCGATTTTTCTCGTAAACTTGTGAGTGACCACGTTTCAATTGCTTCTGGAATCGCAAGCGTACGCAGGAGCTTTCCGAGATTGCAGGCGAGCGCATGAAAATGCAGGCGAACCGCGTTTGCGTTGAACGAACTACACGAAATGCGCGTCCACTTGATGGCCCCTTTACCCTCTTTTATCCATTGCTCGCACATTCCGCGCTGGTTGTAAAATCCGACGACATTCTTGGACGCATGGCGCAGGTTCGTAACGATGAAGCCGACGCGCGGGAACAGCTCGCCTGGGTGTCATTCCACGTTGCCGCGTCAGTTTCGTCACTTCGGCGCCACATCATCAGCGTAAACCACTTTTCTATTATAGCAAAACCGCTCCTCGCCAGCATCGGATCTGCAAATGCATCTGGTGAATCCGGACTTAAATGAGAGGCTATCTTCGTGAACGCGACCGTGGCAGCACGACAAACAGAACTGGCGCGGAAAAGACATTGCAGCTGGTCGCAGATAGCGGAGCCGAATTCGTAGACGGGGTGCGGAAACGGAAGCAAGAATACCGCTCGTTTTTCGGCACCCGTCGCGAAGCCGAGGAGGCGTTACCACCTTGCATGGTCACGCCCGAATGAATCGGGGCGCCGCCTTTCCCAGCGAACGGTGTATCACATGTACTCGACGCTTCGCGCGTCGCTCGGCGATGCCGACGACGATGGCCTGCTCGCGGTGCTGCCGTTCACCCGACGCATGGCGTCGGCAAAAGACCGCTCCGAGGACATGGCCCTGGACGAGACGCAGCTGCTCGCGCTCCTCGAATACGCCGCCCCCACGCCCTTTGGGCCGGCAACGCGCCTGGCCGCATGAACTGGGCTACGCCAAGGCGAGCTACTTGCGTTGCGGTGGGATGCCGTGGACTTTGAGAAGCGCACCGTGCGGGTTCTTGCGTCGCTGGAGACGGTTCGCGAAGGCGGGGCGACCGTCGTTCGGTCGAAGGTGCCGAAGACGCCTAAATCGAGGCGCGAGGTGCCGCTATCGCGCATGGCGATCGAGGTGCTGCGCCGTCAGCGCGTCGCCCAGGCGGAGCGGCGGCTTGCACTCGGCGGATCGTGGGGCGACGAAGGGCTCGTCTTCCCGAATCCGGCGACGGGCGAGGCGTGGCGACCCGATGCTTTCTCCGCAGGCTTCGGAAGGCTCATTGCACGCTCCGGGCTGCCCAAAGTGAGCTTTCACGGGTTGCGCCACGGTTTCGCCTCGATCCAGCTCAAAGCCGGGACGCCGCTAACGGTCGTTTCCGGTCTGCTCGGGCATAGCAGCGTCGGCATAACGGGCGACGTGTACTCCCATATTCTCGACGGCATGAAAGCTCAGGTGGCCGACCGACTCGATGCGATCTTCGATAAGGCGACCGCAAGAGCAAAATCGGGACTCTAAAAACAGCGCTCGTGGGCCAAATGTGGGCCAATCGAAGGATTGAAAAGATAAAAAGCCCGTGGTTACGGGCTTTAGCTGGAGCCGTTGATGGGGATTGAACCCATGACCTCGTCCTTACCAAGGACGTGCTCTACCACTGAGCTACAACGGCATCGCTTCGTTGGAGCGGGCGGCGGGAATCGAACCCGCGCTGTCTGCTTGGAAGGCAGAAGCACTACCACTATGCAACGCCCGCGTGGTGGGCAGGGCTGGATTCGAACCAGCGTAGCGCTTTCGCGCGCCGAATTTACAGTCCGGTGCCTTTAACCACTCGACCACCTACCCACGCGACCGTCTCTCTAAGCCGACGGCTCCGGACGGTACGATACCAAACCCCCAAACTCCTCGCAACGACTATCGGCAAAAAACCGCGCGCTCGTTCGCTTTGGAGAGAGCGGTCGCTTTTCAGCGAGAGACGAGGCCGGAGAGCGAGCCTCCGGCCCCGAAAAGCTCGGCCATGTTGGGAATACCGGTTCATAGGACGCGATCCTCGCGAACAAAAAGCGCAGCGATGTGAGCGAGTGAGCGAAAAAACACGCCCGAAGCTCCGCTTTTGGCATGTGATCCTGGTAGCGGTGACACTGCTCGTGATCGTTTCCTTATTGCTGCTGATCGTTAGCACGCACCTGTTCGCCTTTGGCAGGGTTCGCTAGAACGTTCCGACGCCTCTCCCGATGAAAAACAGCGGATGCATTCGATCCTCTCCGTCTCGCGCGAAGGGTGCCTGCGAGAGGCGTGGAAGCTGGCGCTCTCCGCCGATGTGGCTCAGCGGCTACAGCAGCAGTTTTGTAAACTGCCAATCGTGGGTTCGAGTCCCACCGTCGGCTCCATCGTCCTATCCGGGAGATCCTTCATGCAAACCGTCCGTCCCAAGTGGCGCTCCGGCGGGCTCGCGCTCGTCTGCGAACGCTGCTCGGCAGAGCGCATCCCCGAAGAGACGCCGAAGATTGCAGAGCGCCATGGCGACCTCCGTTTGCGCGAGTGGCTCAAGGCCGCGCTCAAAGAACGCGGCGAGTGGGGGCCTATACGAGCAATTTCCACATCGTGTATGGATGTGTGCGCGAAGGGGATGGTCACGGTTTGCATCGCCCCGAGCGACGGGCGCGAGAGCGAGGTGCTCGTCGTCGATCCCCTCGAGGATCGCGAGCGCGTCTACGAACGCATCGTCGCGTTGTTAGGAAAGAGCGTGGAGGCCGAAACGGATGCAGGCGGGAGCGTGGGTGCGGCGAGCGATTAACTCAGGAGCGCAGCTCGCCGCCCCATACATCCGCCTGCAAGCCGTTATTTAAACTCGAACTCCGCGAGGTTCTTCTCGATCTTCCGTTTGACGCGCTGGAGTGCGTTATCGATCGATTTCACGTGTCGACCGAGATCGCGAGCCATCTCTTGGTAGCTCTTGCCTTCGAGATAGGATTCGAGCACCTGCGATTCGAGTTCCGAGAGATTCTGGCGAATGCGCTGCCGGATGTCGTCGGAGACTTCCTGCGTCACGACGAGTTCTTCGGGATCCCCCGATTTCTGCGCCGGCATAACGTCGAGCAGCGTCCGCTCGCTGTCTTCGTCATAGATCGGTTTATTGAGCGAGATATATTGATTAAGCGGAATATGCTTCTGGCGCGTCGCAGTTTTGATTGCGGTGATGATCTGACGCGTGATGCATAATTCGGCGAAGGCGCGAAAGCTCGAGAGTTTATCGGCTTTAAAATCGCGTACGGCCTTATACAAGCCGATCATGCCCTCTTGGATAATATCTTCACGGTCCGCGCCGATGAGAAAGTAGCTCTTTGCCTTGATGCGCACGAAGTTCTTGTATTTGTTGAGTAAGAACTCCATCGCAAGGCTATCGCCGCTCTTCGCGGTTGCAACAAGTTCCTCGTCGCCGCGTTCGTGATAGTCCAACCCTGTTGGGGCCGGCTGGGTCATTGCCATGGGTGGTATCTGCCTCGTCTGGGACGCGTGGACGCATGACGCGGGCCGGGGCCCGTCGAGCGCGTCGCACGGGTCGGAGTATAGAAGGGCTCCCCTCCACCGTCAAGCGTTTTTGCCGTATCGCCTCGATTTTCTAGCGCTGCGGCAGCGAGAGCTAGCCCTCGCGACGCTGGCGGAGGGCCTCGTAGAGCAGAACCCCGGCAGCGACCGAGGCATTGAGCGAAGCAACCCCAGCGAGCATCGGAATCTTCACCAGGAAATCACAGTTCCTGGCGACCAGGGGTGCGAGCCCTGCCCCCTCCGCCCCGATGACGAGCGCGAGGTCCCGGTTGAGGTCGATGTCGTACATCGGTTGCGCGCCCTCACCGGCGTCGGCCCCCGCGATCCAGAGTCCACGTTTTTTGAATGCGGTAATCGTCTGCGCGATATTCGTTACCTGGGCGATGGGAATATGCGCGGTCGCGCCGGCTGCGGCTTTTCGTACCGTGGCATTGACGCCCGCACTCCGACGGTCGGGAAGAACGATCCCATTCGCCCCGATGCAGGCTGCGGTGCGAACGATCGCACCGACGTTATGCGGATCGGTGAGATGATCGAGAAGAACGACGAGAAGCGGCGCCCCATCACGCGGCGCGAGCACTTCCTCGAGATCGGCATACGGAAACGGCGCGCTGCGCGCGACGACGCCTTGATGCGCCTTATATGGCAAGCGCGCGAAAAAATCGCGCCCTTCAAAGCGAGCGCGCAACCCGCGCTCCTCCGCAGCGGCGAGCAAGGCGCGCAGCGCAGGGTCGCGCGCTCGATCGCTCGCAACGTGCAGAGCGAGAATCTGCTCGCCGGCCCCCAACGCTTCCTCAACGGCATGAATTCCGTAAATGACGTCGTCGAAATCGAGTGGGGCTTTCAACCGTCCTCCGGCTATCGGACGACGCTCCATGCCGAACCCTCCTTACCATCTTTGATATCGATACCGCAACGCAACAGCGCATCGCGTAAACGATCGCTCCGCGCCCAATCTTTCTCCGCACGCGCTGCGAGCCGCTCCGCGATCACGCGTTCGAGTGCCGTTCGCGCATCCTCAACACCATCGAGCCACGGCTCACCGATCTCTCCGCGCAGCGTCGCAGCGAGCCCTGCCGGCAGCGGAAGCGCCTCCGGCTCCGCGAGCCAGCTCTCGTTCGGTTCGATCCCCAGGAGCGTCAGCGCGGTACGGAGCTCCATCAAGCGTTGCGGTGCGCTCCCTCCCTCGGCACTCCCCGCCGCAGCGAGAACCTCCCGCAATGCCGCGGCGGTATTCATATCGTCGTCGAGCGCCGCAATGACGCGCGCCGTTAACGCCCCACCTTCCACCGAAGCCTCGTGCGAGCTGCCTGCAGCGAGATGGAGCGCGCGATAATCGCGGCGCAGGCGTTCGAGCGTCGCCGCCGCTCCCACCATCGCTTCGTCGGTAAAGTTCATCACTTTCCCATAGCCGGTTCTCAAAAAGAGCAGCCGGATCGCTTGCGGATCGTAGCGATCGAGGACGTCGCAGAGCGGCTCGAAATTGCCGAGCGATTTGCTCATCTTGCGATTGTCGAAGAGCAACAACCCGCCATGCAACCAGAAATTCGCCATCGGCGGCCGAGCCATCAACGGCTCGCTCTGAGCGATCTCGTTCTCGTGGTGCGGGAAGATGAGGTCGGCTCCGCCGCCGTGGATATCGAAGCCCGTGCCCTCGGGGTCGAGCAACGCATGCGACATCGCCGAACATTCGATATGCCAACCCGGGCGTCCATCGCCGTAGGGCTCGAAGGGCCAATGCGGCTCCCCCGGCTTCGCGAATTTCCAAAGGGCGAAATCGAGCGGCTCCTCTTTTGCTTCGTCGATTTCGATCCGTGCGCCCGCTTCGAGTTCGGAGATATTGCGATTGGAGAGCGCCCCGTAGCGCTCGAACTTGCCGACGCGGTAATAGATGCCGTCGCTCGCAACGTAGGCGTAACCGCGTTCGATCAAGGCGACGATCGTCTCGCGAATCTGTGGAATAAATTCCGTCGCATACGGCTCTTTATCGGGTTCGCGTACGCCGAGGCGCTGCATCGAACGTTTGAACTCCGCATAATATCCAGCAACGATTTCACGCCAAGAGAGGCCGAGCCGATGAGCGGCGGCGATACTCCGGTCGTCGATATCGGTGACGTTCTGAACGTAGGTTACGTCGTACCCCGAAAACGTAAGGTAGCGGCGCAAGATATCGAAAAAAAGAAAAGAACGCGCGTGCCCCAAATGCGCCTGCGCCGATGGCGTCAGCCCGCAGACGTAGATCGAGACGCGCCCTTCGTGGCGCGGGTGAAAGGGCTCGACCCGGCGCGTACGCGTATTATAGAGCTGCAGCGGCATCGTCGTTTCCTTGCGAACGTTCCATCGCCCGGAGCCGCCCTTCGAGTTGGGCGACGCGGGTCTGTAATTGCGCGATCTGCACGGCATCGGGGTCGGGCATCACCACGCGCGGTGGTTCGTTCGCGTCGCGCACCGGCTCTCCGTCGATAAAAACGATGCGTCCTGGGACGCCGACGACGACGGCATTCGCCGGGACGTCGCGAACCACGACCGAGCCACCACCGATCTTCGTGTTCTCTCCAATGGATATCGCGCCGAGCACGGCGGCGTTCACACCGACGACGACGTTCCGCTCCAGGGTCGGATGACGCTTGCCGTGAGAGAGGCTCGTTCCACCGAGAGTGACGCCTTGATAGATGGTGCAATCGTCGCCGACCTCCGCGGTCTCACCAATCACCACGCCCATACCGTGATCGATAAAAACGCCATTGCCGAGCGTCGCACCCGGATGGATCTCGATCCCGGTAAGAAAGCGTACGACATGCGCGAGCCAACGCGGCAACAGCGGGATCCCCCACCCATGCAACACGTGAATGAATCGGTGTGCGAGGAGTGCGTGGAAACCGGGATAGGAGAGCAGTACGTCGAGCGCTCCACGCACCGCCGGATCGCGCTGCAACGGCGCGCGAAAATCCGCGGCGATCGTTTTCAATAAGCCCATTACGACGGGCGCTTCCCGTGAATCGGCTCGAAGGGCGCGCCATCGGGGCCGAAGGCGATCGGCTCTAAGCCGCGGCCGTGCAGCAGCCGTGCGTTGATCGCACCGACGCGTATCAAGATTCGATCGTGTCCGAGGAGCGGGAAGAGGAGCTCCAGTGGGACATCGTCGCGCACGCCCGTAAGGGCCATCCGAACGCTATCAACCGCATCCTTTGCACTCAGGCCGAACTCCTCGCCGATCGCCGGGAGGTCGTGGGCGAGCGGAAGGCCGCGTAATTCCGGTTGAGCGTCGACGTATTGCGCGACGGCATCGAGGAAAAAAAGCACCTCGCGCGAGCGCAAGCGCTCCAATTCCAACGCTGGCACGACGCACGACTCGGCGCGCAGCGCGAGAACGAATGGGCGCGCGAGGTCGAGGTCGGCAACCCGCTCGCCGTAGGCATCGAGAAAGGTCTCGATCCAGCGCAGCGCGGCATCGGGGGCCGGCGTCTCCAGGAGTCCCCACTGCTGCATGCGACGCGCGAGCGCGAGGGCGTTCGCGTTCACGATGCGATCGGCTCGACGGTCGCGACGGCATAGACGGCGATCCCCGTACCGTCTCCGGTATATCCCATTCCCTCGCTACTCTTTGCTTTTACGCTCACGGCACTCACATCGACGCCACATCGAGCGGCAAGGTTGCAACGCATCGTCTCGGTGAACGCCGAGAGGCGCGGGCGCTCTACGACGATGGTCGCATCGAGGTTGCCGACGCGATAGCCACGCGCGCGTATCAGTGCAACGCAGGCCGCCAACAATCCGAGGGAATCGGCGTCCTTCCAGCGATCGTCGCTATCGGGGAAGTGCTGCCCCAGGTCGCCGAGCGCGAGCGATCCCAGCAGTGCATCGGCGACGGCATGCGCGAGTGCGTCGGCGTCGGAGTGCCCGAGCGCCCCCCGCTCGCTAGGAACCTCGACGCCTCCCAACACCAGCCTGCGGCCAACGACGAGCCGATGGGCGTCGAAGCCGTGCCCGACGCGCATCATCGCGCCTCCCCTATGCGTTGCGCGCGTGCGCGAAGAATTGCGGCGGCAAGATCACGATCGCTCTGCTCCGTCACTTTGAGATTCTCCGCGGTCGACGGAATAATCGTACAACGTACCCCGATCGCCTCCAAGAGCGCGATATCGTCGGTCGCCTCGACTCCGGATACGACCGCACGGTCGTGAGCTGCGAGCAGGTCGGCATAGGTCGCAAATTGCGGTGTCTGCGCTCCCCAGAGGTTCTCTCGCGGTAGCGTCGCTCGCACGAGCAGCGAACCTGCTTCCGTTTCCTTCAGCGTATCGACGATGCGCGATGCCAGCAACGCCGCACGCCCCGGCAGAACCTCGCGCATGCCTGCCTCGATCTCCTCGACGCGTACGCATGGGCGTGCGCCATCGTGGATCGCGAGCGCGTCGCAGCGGCCGGCGAGCGCGCGTAGCCCGTTGCGCACGCTGGCCTGGCGCGTCGCGCCACCTTCGACGATCGGTTGCAACCGCTCGCCGAGCATCGGTCGCGCTACGCGCTCGACATCCTCAAAGGCCTCGCGTGCCGTTACTACCGTCACGACGGAGAACGCCGCTATCGCCGCGACTGCATCGAGCGACCACGCGAGCATCGGTCGACCGGCGATCTCAACGAGTTGTTTGAAACCGCCAAAACGGCGCCCCTCACCCGCTGCGACGACTAACGCCCCCCAGCGCATCACTCTTCGTTCTCCTCGCCCTTCGGGCGTGCAAAGATCATACGCCCCGAGACCGTTTGCAACACGCTGGTCACGATAACGTCGAGTCGATCGCCGAGGTAACGGCGCGCACGCTCGACGACCACCATCGTGCCGTCATCGAGATAGGCGACGCCCTGATGGGGCTCCTTGCCTTCGCGAACGACATGCACCCGCATCTCTTCCCCCGGCAGAACGACGGGCTTGAGCGCCGCCGTCAATTCGTGCAGGTTGAGCGTCATCACGTTTTCCACCCGCGCGACGCGTTGGAGATTGTAATCGTTCGTGACGATTTTTGCGCCGAATTCGCGTGCGTAACGAACGAGCTTCGCATCGACGTTTCCCGGCGCGAGTTCGGGATAATCGCGGTCGACGACTTCAAGCCCCGCAACCTCCTGCAACCGACCGAGAACGTCGAGACCGCGCCGTCCCCGCGCGCGCTTGAGCGAATCTGCAGAATCGGCGATCTGCTGGAGCTCGCGCAAAACGAAGCGCGGAAGGACGAATGGGCCCTCGAGGAATCCGCTTTTAATCGCCTCGACAATCCTCCCGTCGACGATCACCGAGGTATCGAGAACCTTCGGCGAGAGCCCCGACACGAGTGAAGGCGGAAGAGGCACGATGCGCAGTTTGGCACCGATACGTGCCCCGAGATAGGCGATAAACATCGCCACGACGAGGTAGAGAAGGATCGCAACGAGACTTCCCGTTTTCCCTGCGACCCCGACGAATTCAAAAAAAATACTCTTCGTCAGATAGGCGATCACCAAACCGACGATCAGCCCGGCGGCGCCGCCGACGAGTTCGGAGGGCGCGAGCCGTTCGACCGAGCGTTCGATGGCGCGCGCCTCCTCTTCGAAGAGCGACTGCGCGATCGGCGCGAGAAAGATTCCCAAGAGCGCGCCGACGACCGAGGCGCCGATATCTAACAGGATCTGCACTCCCGATCCCGCCGTATGGAACGTCAGAATGCGAAGATAGGCTTCCTGCCCTACCAGAAAGCCGGCGACGGCGAAAAGAATCGCAAAGATCGCACGCAGGAGCGTCGAGGAGAGAGTCGTCGTTTTCACTCGATCGTCACAAAGGCCCCACAAACGGTATTGGCGAGCAATCGTCCACGCCGCGTTAAACGGAGATGCTCGCCGCTGCGTTCCAGCACTCCAGCCTCGATGAAGCCTGCAATGGTGGACTCGTACGTAGCGAGCAGATCGATGCCGTACCGTTGATTAAAGGCCGAGGCATCGACCCCTTGTGCGGTACGCAGCGCGAGCATCATCGCCTCGCCGAGTCGCGCGAGTCCCACCAGCCGCTCGCGCTCGCGAGGAGCGGGCTCACCCCGTTCGATTGCCTCCATATACGCCGCGAGGCTCCGCGTCGCGGTGCTGCGCTCGCCCTCGAGATAGGAAGCGGCGCCGACGCCGAGGCCCACGTAACTCCCGTTCCTCCAATAGTTGGCATTATGGCGGCTCTGGTGCCCCGGACGTGCGAAATTGCTGATCTCGTACTGCTCGAACCCAGCCTCACTCAAGCGATCCATCGCAATTTCATAGAGCCGTGCTTCGAGCTCCTCGTCGGCGAAGCGCTCCGGCGCACGGGAGTAAAGCCGCTCGAAAGGAGTTCCCGCTTCGATCGTAAGGCCGTAGGTCGAGCAATGATCGACGCCGAGCGCGACGGCGGCGTCGAGCGACTCGATCCAGTCGACTTCGCTCTGCCCCGGCAGCGCGAAAATCAGATCGACGGAGAGCGATCGTATGCCGGCGGCACGCGCATCACGAACGCAGCGCTCCACATCGGCGTTGCTATGGCGACGCCCGAGCGCGCGCGACTCGGCTTCTCGAAACGATTGCACGCCGATCGAGAGGCGATTGACCCCGGCACGCGCGTACGCGTCCATGTCGCCGGGACGAACCGCATCGGGGTTGACTTCGATCGTTACCTCGCACGCCGAATCGACCGCAGGGAAACGCTCTCGCAGACGAGCGAGGAGATCGACGATTGAGGCGGCTTCGTAGGCATTCGGGGTTCCGCCGCCGAGAAAAATATTCTCCGCCGGTCGTCGCTCGGTAGCGGCAATCTCTCGGTGAAGCGCCGACAAATAACGAAGGGCATCACTACGCCGAAGCGGCCACTTCGCAAAATCGCAGTAGGGACAAATATACGGACAGAACGGCAAGTGTACGTAGACGCCGCCGAGCGCCTCCTCAGTCAATCGGCATCGAAAATACGGCACACGCTCGCGGGCCAGAGTTCGTAGCGACAACCGGGCCGCAACCGTAAACGAAGAGCGACTCGCATCCGCCGATTAATTTCTCACGAATCTCCTTCTCGAATTCGGTAGCCAGATCCGGCGAATCGACGGTTCCGACCATAAAACGAATCTTCGAGGTATCGGCCAGGCTGCGCAATGCAATACTAATCAATTGCCGACGCGATTTCTCGAAATCGTTCGTTTGCGTCGCCGACTCCGCCACACCATGATTGAGCTGGAGGATCGGACTCAAGCGCATCATCTGCGCGAGCGAAACGACGGCCTTATTGAGGCGACCGCTTCGGCCGAGAAAGGTAACGTCGGGGAGCACCATATTGCCGCGCTGCGTTGCGAGTTTGGAACGCAGCCGAGCCGCAATCTCCTGTAACGGAACCCCGGCCTTGGCCAGTTCGGCCGCGAGCATCGCGTGGAGCGCCAACCCTCCCGAGAACGTCTCCGTATCGACGACCTCGACCTTGCCGGGAAAATTCCGCGCGGCCTCGCTCGCCGATGCGAAGGTCTTCGAGAGCTTCGATCCGATCGTCGGACAGATAACGTCGCGCCCCGCACCGATCGCTTTTTGAAACGCGGCGGCGAATTCGTCGCTCGAGGGCTCTTCGGAGACCGGATTCTCTTTCGAACTCATCAGTCGGCGATGGAACTCCGCCATCGTGATATCGATCCCATCCCGAAAACGCTCGCTTCCCCAGATCACGTAGAGCGGAACCTGAACGATCCCGTATTTCGTCGTCATCTCTCGCGACAAATCACAGGTACTATCGGTAACAACCGTGACGGGCATAGATATCTCCCTTTTCTATGGCGGACTAAGCGTTGGAACTCGATCGACGAATGCATCGGTGGCAACCACACCGATCGCCCCCGCCCCGGCATGGACGGCGATCACCGGGCCCGCTTCGACGATATCGATCGAAATCTCGCGCCCGCTGCAACGTTCGACAATGCGGTCGCGCATCTGCATCGCGAGTTCGGGCGCCTGCGTATGGATGACGCGAAAGCGGGCTAGAGCGGTTCCTTGCTCCTCGGAGCAGATAAGGTCGACCATCGTCTCCTGGGCACGTTTGAAGGTGCGCACTTGCGAGCGCGAGACGACCGCCCCCGCATCGAGCGTCAAAATCGGCACGATTTTCATTAAGCCGCCGAGAACCGCCGCCGCTCTTCCAATGCGGCCGGTGCGACGCACGTGCGAGAGGTCGGGAAACGAGGCATAGAGCGGCGCGCGCTCCCTCATGGCGGTGAGGTATGCGAGGATATCGTCCATCGCCGCACCACTCGCCGCCATCCGCGCCGCATCTTCGACGAAAAATTGTAACCCTCCGGCGGCGTTGAGCGAATCGAAAAGTTCGATGCGAACGCCATCGATACGTTCGGCGGCCGCTCGCGCGGCATTGATCGTTCCCGAGAGAACCGATGAGATCGAGATGCAGAGAATATCTTCCCCGCGAGCTGCCGTGTTTGCAAACGCTTCTTCAAACATCGCCACGCTCGGCTGAGAGGTCGTCGGCAGGACCGGGTCGTGGCCGAGACGTTCGAAAAACTGCGGTCGCGAGATATCGATGTAATCGCGGAGCGATTCGTTGCCGAAGACGACGAAGAGTGGAACGACCGTTACCCCGAGTTCGACGGCGCGCGCCGGGTCGATATCGGCGGTACTATCGGTGACGATATGAATCGGCATTAGAGTTTCGCCCCCATTTCGCCGGCGACGAGCTGCCCGATCTTCCCGACGACATCGGCATGCGCTTCTTCGATCGCCGCGCGAATTGCATGTTTGATGCCGTTTCGACCGATACGGCCATGCGAAACGATGCAGTTCCCTCGAAGGCCGAGGAGCGGAGCACCACCATAGGTTTCGTAATCGTACCGTTTGCGCAATCCACGCAGACGAGGCAATAGCATCGCCGCACCGAGTTTTGCGACGAATCCGCCGCCGAGTACTTCTTTTTTCACAATCGAGCCGAGATCGCCGATCATTCCCTCGCAAGTCTTCAGGACGACATTCCCGACGAATCCATCGGCGACGATGACGTCGGCGACGTTGTGGAACATGTCTTTTCCTTCGATATTGCCGATAAAATGCACCGGTGCACGATCGAGCAGCGCGGCAGCCTCGAGCACCGCTGCGTTCCCTTTTGTCCGCTCTTCACCGACGGAAAGAATGCCGACGCGCGGACGCTCGATGCCCAAAGCGGCGCGCGCGTACGCGCTGCCCATGATCCCGAACTGCACGAGCCATTCCGGGCGACAGTCGACGTTCGCTCCGGAATCGAGCAAGACCGATGGGCCGTTGAGGCCGGGCCACACCGTCGCGATCGCCGGGCGGGCGATCCCCTCGATCGTTCGGAGCTTTACCAACGAAATCGCAAGAAATGCGCCGCTATTCCCTGCCGAGACCACGCCATCGGCCTCGCCGGATTTGACGAGCTCGACCGCCCGCCCGAGCGAGGTGCGCTCGGCCCCGCGAAGGGCATGCGAGGCATGTTGATCCATCGGCACCGCCTCGGGAGCGTGCACGACGGCAACGTGCTCGCTCGCCGCTCCCTGCAGCAGCGGACGAATACGCTCTTCATCGCCGACGAGCACCACGTGCGCCCCAAACGCCTCGACGGCGAGCAAAGCGCCGGCGACGATCTCTTCAGGCGCGTGGTCTCCCCCCATGGCATCGACGGCTATACGCGGCTCAGTCATCGAGAGCGATCCAATACTCTGCGTTGTTCATCCCGCCGTAATAATACTCCACATCAAGATTCGGGAAGGCTTCGCGCATCGCATCGGCCAGTACCTTTGCATCGCGCTCTCGTTGTGCTCCGCCATAGTAAAGAGTCAGCAACGCCCCGCGCTCCCCACCCATCGCCTTCACTGCGTCGTGCAGCGTCTCCGCAACGCTCTCCGCGACGAGCAGCTCACCGTTCAGCTGGGCGACGGGTCGCCCACGCGCGATGCGTATGCCGCCGTGCACGGCGTCCTTTCCGGCAAAAAACAGTTGTGCCGCGCCGACGCGCGCAGCCTCAGCGAGGATTTTTTCGACCGGAGGGGTCGCGGCGTCGCCGAGCGAGCGCAGAGCAAAGAGCCCTGCAATACCTGCGACGATGTTGGTGGTCGGGACGACCGTAACGCGCTTCTCGCTTCGATTCGCAGCCTCGCGTGCTGCCATTTCGACGTTTTTATCGTTGACGAAGAGCACGACGTCCTCCGATAGCGTCTTGGTAATCGCCAAGAGAAGGTCGCGAACGCTCGGGTTGACCGTCGCGGGAACGGTAACCTCGGCTCCCAATTCGCGAGCGATAACTTCGAAACCGTCGCCGGGAGCGACGACGACGATCGAGCGTGCGTGCGGGACGCTATCGACGACCAGCACGTGATGCTGCCGCTCCATATCGTCGATCTTTAGATGCGTCACCGTGCCGAATCGTTCGACGCTCTCGGTGACGCGCTGCGGAACGTCGGTATGAATGTGCACTTTAATCTTGGGCACCTCGCCGATCACCAACAGCGACTCCCCGAGTTTCTCTAACGTCGCGCGCACCTCGTGAACGCCGACGTTCGCTTCTTCGAGGATGAACTCGGTGCAGAATTTGTTCTCCCCGACCTGCTGCGTTTTCGCAAAGGCACTCTTTTTTGCCGGCCGACGTGGGAATGCGGTCGCCCGCACCTTCACGTCGGGGCGAAAACTCGATATTCCCTCGAGAAAATAGAGAAAACCCGCCCCACCGGCATCGACGACCCCGGCCTCCTTCAGAGCGGTGAGTTGATCGGGGGTGCGATCGAGCGCCTCATTTGCGGCACGAACCACGCCGGTGAGCAGTCGATAGAAATCCCGTTCGTGTAGAGCGAGCCGGTATGCGGCCTCGGCGGCGGCGTCGGCGACCGAGAGAATCGTCCCTTCAACCGGCCGTAGCAACGCCTGACGCGCCGCCGCGACGCTCTCGCGTAGCGCCGTCGCGAAGACGAAGGTATCGATCTCCCGCCGGTGGCGGACGTGGTGGGCGAACCCGCGCAGCATCTGCGAGACGATCACGCCGGAGTTTCCACGGGCACCCATCAGGCTGCCCTCCGCCGCGGCGGCGGCGACCTCGGAGAGAGGTGCGCTCGCGCATTTCGCGGCGGCGATACTCGCGGAGCGAACCGTTAGGAACATATTGGTTCCCGTGTCGCCGTCGGGAACGGGGAAGACGTTCAGATCGTTGAGTACGCCCCGGTATTTTCTTAAGAAATAGCTGCCCGCAGCGATAAACTTCGCAAAGGCGCGCCCATCGAGCGCGGTCACATCCATGGCCGCGCTCCTTTGGGCTCTCCCGGTCGAATCCTGTCCCCGCTCTCGTCGGGGCTCGCTATGCTCGGTGAGGATTACCCGCCGAAATAGCCGTTGAGAACCTTTTTGGCGCTACTCGCCGGGTTCTGGGCGATGAGCGTCGGGTCGGTAGTGACGATGATCTCCCCCGCCATCGCGCCGGGATAACCATGAACCCCAGGACGATGAGCGGGCTGCACGGCGGTTCCGTAGGTCTTTGCGAGCACGGCGTGGACCGAACAATAGTAGGCGTAGATCCCCGGCTTCTTCAATCTCACGGTGTAGGTGGCAACGGGGTGCCCGGCCCCCGGCGTACCGGCGGGATCGCCGTTGATCACCGGGTTGAGTTTCCCCGTCGAGGGGTGGTAGCCAAGGACGGTATGCGGCTCGGTGTCCTCGTTGACGAAGACCACCGGCTCGCCCGGCGAGACGGCGACGGTGGGTTCGAGGAACTCGTTTCCGCCGTTCATATGAACATAGACCGGCGTGCTGCTACCGCTTCCGGTGCCCGCAGTCGATCCGCCGCATCCCGCGAGGGCCAGGCTCAGACAGGTGGCTACGAGGAGCGCGATTCGCCCTTTTTTCACAGAAACTCCCTTCAAGAGTCGAGCGTAGTACGATATGCTCAGTTGAACGCAGCCCGAAGGCGATTGGTGCCGCCACGAGCGACCGGGCGGCTTGGCTTGAAGTTCGTGCGACTGCGTGGTAAACTGCTCAGGCTTTTGCGAGCCGTTCTGCGGCCCGCTACCTCCCGCGACTTTCGTCGCACCACCGTTGTAAGGAACCGACTCAAATGGCGAAGCGCTGTGAAGTCTGTGGCAAAGGGCCGATGTCCGGCAACAACGTTAGCCACGCCATGAATAAAACCAAGCGTCGTTGGTTACCGAACCTTCAAGCCGTCAAGATCGACGTTCGCGGCACCCACCGGACCGCCCGCGTCTGCACCGGCTGCCTGCGCGCCAAGCGCGTCACCCGCGCGGTCTAATCCCGCCGCGGCCGGCGTGTCGAAGCAACGAATCGGCATCGTCGGGGCAGGGCGCATGGGCGCGAATATCGCGCTCCGCCTCCACGACCTCGGATATTCGATTCCCTCGGTCTACGATATCGACGCAACGGTCGCCGAACGCCTAGCGGCGCAGGTAGGGGCCGTCGTTGCCGCACGCCCGGCCGAGCTGACTCCACTCTGCGATCTCGTCCTCACCGTCGTCAGCGACGACGCGGCGATGCTCCACATCTTCGGCGAGGGTGCCGACTCGTTGCTTCGGGGCGCTCGCGGACGCACGTTCGTGAACTGCGCTACCGTTGCGCCGGCGACCCATATCGAGGTCGAACGACGCGCGCGGGCGGCCGGTGCCGAGGCGCTCGAAGCGTGCATGGCGAGTTCGATCGTCCAGGCCCGCGAAGGAAGCCTCTATCTCATGATCGGCGGCGATCGCGCGCTCTTCGAACGCTGCGCGCCGTTCTTCCGCGATATCAGCTCCTCGCTCGTCTACGTCGGTGAAGCGGGGCGCGCCGCCGCACTCAAAGCGCTCGTGAACATGGTGATGAACGCCAATACTGCGGCGCTCGCCGAGGGGCTCGGGCTCGCCGATGCGCTCGGCCTCGACCTCAACCTCGTGCTCGACGTGTTCGCGCAGACCGGCGCCGAATCGCGCGTCCGAGCGACCGATGGGCTCGATATGCTCGCACGCGATCACGACACCTATTTCTCCGCCGAACATGCCGCCAAGGACTCGGGAATCGCCCTCGACCTCGCGCGCGAAGCTCGACTGCGTCTTCCGGTAGCCGAAGCAACGCTCCGACAGTACGAACGACTAAAACGTATCGGTCTAGGGGCGCTCGACAAATCGGCGATCTCCGAACTCACCTTTCGCTCGCGTCACGCCGGCGACGATGCATAAGGTCGCGCTCGACGACGGCCGCGAAACCACGCTCGAGCGTTGGGGAGAGAACGGACCGGCGATTCTCTGTATCCACGGAATGACCAGTTCGCGCCGCTCCTGGCAACGACTCGCCGAGCATCTCGCCTCGCGCTATCGCATCTACGCCTACGATCAACGCGGACACGGCGATTTCGCGAACTGTAGCGCCCCGATGACGCTCGCACGATGCACGGCCGATGCCGCCGCAGTCGCACGAACGATCGGAGAACCGATCGAACTCCTCGTCGGTCATTCATGGGGCGGCGCCGTCGCACTCGCTTCCGCCCAACAGATAGCCGCGCGCAACGTTCTCGCTATCGACCCGATGCTCGCGCAGTTGCCCTCACAGTGGTACGACGAATTCATCGACGACCTTACGGTGCAGTTTTCGCAGCACGGTGAGGCGCGCGACCGTTCTATTCGCGAAGCCTATTCATCGTGGCATCCCGTCGACGTCGAAGGGAAAGTCCACGCGGTCTCCACGATGAGCGTCGCGCCGATTGCCGGGCTGCGCGACGCCAATCCCGCAAAAACGTGGAATCTCTGCGAACGCGCGCTCGCCTATCCGTTACCGCTGTTGCTCGCGCTTCCCGATCCGGAGGAGAGCATTATTCCTCCCGACTGTTACGATCGGCTGCTCCGCGAAGCGGCTCCCGAGACCGTCGTGGCGCGCATTCCCAACGGAGATCACAATCTTCACCGCACGGCATTCGAGCCATTCGTCGCCGCACTCGATGGTTGGCTGGAGATGCGCGGCCTACCGTAAGACCGTATCGAGCGCGCTCACGGCGCGCCCGATATGGTGCGGCTCGAGCGTTACCAGGTATTCCACGCGCACGTGCGCTCGCTCGACATCGCGCAACATCACGCCCAATAGCACGGGGCCGCGCCGACTCGGCGCAAACGTTAATTCGCAGAGTCCGTCGGCGAGTTTAACGACGTCGCGCGGCCCGTTTCCACCGGAGATACGATCGAGATAGGCGCGCAAAATCTCGAATTCGCGCACGCGCACCGCGAGATTGAAGAGACTCTCGACGGGCGGCGCGTAAAGGCGCGCCGCGATCTCCAGTAAATCGAGCCCGTCGGGTTCGGCGACGTCGGGATAGCGATAACCGAGAATCTCGATATCGAGCGCGGCACCGTTCGCGCGCTCCCCAAGCGGGATGCTGCCCGGATTCATCCGTAGAGTATTTTATGCTTCGGCGGCGCAAACTTTAGGCGCGGTGCATCGAGCGCCGTCGCTTTCATAAGTTCGCTTTTCACGTTCGAGCGTTCGCAGAAACCCATCGTGCGTTGATCGTCGAGTTGGTAGCCGCTCGGGTTCCATTTGTCGAGCGCCGCGACCGGATCGACCGTAGCGCCACCGTACGGCGAGGTGTTTGCTACGGCACGCGCGGAGAGCGTCGTCGCCAGCAAGGTTGCGGCGAACGGCGACGCGCCTAAGGCGACGAAACAGGCCATCGCCGCGGCAAAAACGTCGCCGGCCCCGTGCGCTGGATATGCCGGGTAGTATGGGGCCGAAATTCGCGCGTAGTTATACCCGTTGGTGAAGAGCAATCGGCTACGATGTTTCTCGGCATCGCGTTCGTACGAGGTAACCACGATGCCCTTCGGTCCGAGATCGAAGAGGGCGTTGAGAAACCCGAACTCCGTTAACGTATCGCCCACGCCGCCGCTGAGGACGTCGGCTTCGAAACGATTGGGCGTGACAATTTGCGCGACCGGGAGCAGCATCTCGATAATCGCCCGTGCCGTCTCCTCGCTGACGTACAGCCCCTTTTTGCCGTCGCCGATGACCGGGTCGAGGACCACGATGCCGGAGAAATCGCGCAGCGCCTGCGCGACGATATCGACGTAGATCGCTTTCGGCAGAAAGCCGACGAGAATGACGCGCGGTTCCTGCTCGACGAGAAAACGAACGTCGCGCCTGAAATTTGTCGGATCGGCGTAATGCGTCGTTCGCCCGGAGAACCCACCGTGAGCGCTAGCGAACATCGACCCGGCGTGGACGACGCGAAGGCCGAGGCCATGCGCGACGGCGGCGAATGCCTGGTTGCCGATAAAGCCCATGCCGACGCTATTTTGAATGCTTCCGATGAGCGGGTACGAAAGAACTTCCTCGCGGCCGCCGTTCATTGCATCTCCCCTACTTCAAAGTGGTCCCAACCATACCGATCGACCGGAGTCGCGCTTCCGCTTCTCCACCAGCGGACTCCCGCCTGCGCATCGCAACGACCGACCGCAATCAACTCCCTTCCGAAACGTTTATGAAAGCGCGCTTGCAGATGCGCGAAGGCGGGCGTTGCGATCGCCACGATGAGTTCGTAATCCTCTCCGCCGGCGAGCGCGAGCTCCTCGGCGTCCTCGCCGGTCGCTCGCGCCAACGCCGCAATCTCCGGCGCGATCGGAATATGCTCGAGAAGGATGCCGACCCCCGAGGCAGCGGCGATCCGTGCGCAATCTCGGCCGAGCCCATCGGAGCAATCGAGCATCGCGCGGACGTGCGAACTTCCGGCGAGCCATCGCCCCTCCGGTACGCGAGCCCGCGCAAGCTCGTAGGCGTCGATCGCGCTCCGACGAAGCGATTCAGCGAGCAGGCTCGGGTCGTCGAGCGCTCGTAGGCCGGCCGCACTCGCCCCGAGGGGCCCGGTAACCGCTATCGTATCTCCGATCTGCGCCCCATCTCGGCGTTTAACGTGCGATGCTCGCACCTCACCGACGACGGTCACCGCGAGCGAGAGAACCGGCGACGCCGTGCAATCACCGCCGGCGACCGCGATATGAAGTTCGCGCGCAACGCGTGCGATGCCGCGGTAGAGCGAGCGAATTTCGTCGAGCGAAATATCGCTCGGAACGCCGAGCGCGATGGTGGCGAGGCGCGGGCGAGCTCCCATCGCCGCGAGATCGCTGAGGCTCGCGGCGATCGCGCGCGCACCGATTCGATCGAGCGCGGTGCTTCCCCGTCGAAAGTGGACGCCGTCGACGAAAGCGTCGGTACTGATCGCACTGCGATCGCTCCGCGACGGTTGCCAGAGCGCGGCGTCATCGCCGATGCCCAACTCGATGCGCGGCCTGCCGGCCTCGCCGAGCTCTTCGCGAATCGCCGCGATCGTTGCGTTCTCGGAGAGCGCCATACCTTAGGTTGCGAGCAACGCGCGCAGCGAACGCAACTGCACCGCCGGGTCTGCGGCGTCGAAGACCGCCGATCCCATGACCGCAATATCGGCCCCGGCCTCCGCGACGAGCGGAAGGGTCCGCGCGTTGATTCCGCCATCTACTTCGATTTCGCAGCGAGGGTTGCGCTCGTTCACCAAGACGCGTGCTTCGCGAAGTTTCGTCAACGATCGCTCTAAAAAGCTCTGTCCGCCGAAACCGGGATTGACGCTCATGACGAGCAGCAGATCGCAATCTTCCACGATATCGGCGATGGCGGCGACGGGCGTCTGAGGGTCGATCGCAATCCCCGCTTTCACGCCGAGGCTACGAAGGTGGGCGAGCAACCGTTGCGCGTGCGGCGTTGCTTCGAGATGGAACGTAACGATATCGGCTCCCGCGGCCACGAAGGCTTCGACGTAGCGCTCCGGTTCGACGATCATCAAGTGTGCGTCGAACGGCACCCGCGTCAAGGGCCGCAGATCTCCGATGATCTTCGGCCCCCAGGTGATATTCGGGACGAAGCGACCGTCCATCACATCGAGGTGCAAGTAATCCGCTCCCGCATCGACCACGGCGGCGATCTCTTCGCCGATCCGTGCAAAATTTGCCGAGAGCAGCGACGGAGCGAGCTTCATCCGACCGCCAGCGCCTCTAACGCCGCCTCGCTTGCATCGAGGTTGATAAAGACGCGCACGATGTCGGAGTGTTCTTCGAGTGCATCGTAAAACGCTAGTGCCTCGCCGAGCCGCTCTCCCTCTAAAGCGATCGGCGTCTTCGCGCGGACGCCGAGATAGGCATCGCGCACGGTAAAACCCGCGGCGCTCAGCGCCTCTCGGACGCTGCGCAGCGCCTCGATCGCGCAGTACATTGTGGCGCTGGGCTCGCCGAATTCGATATCGACGACCCCGTCGACCAACGCTCGTTCGAGAAAGGCGTCCTCATCGTAGCCGGTCGCGTCGACTTCGAGGATTCCGAGGTGGTCGAACATCCAGCCAACGCTGCCCGTCTCACCGAGCGCGCCTTTGTGCTTCTGGAAGAGAAAGCGCAGTTCGCCGGCAGTGCGATTACGGTTATCGGTCGCCGCATCGGCGACGACGGCGAGCCCGTGGGGGCCATAGCCTTCGTAGCGAATCTCCTCGATCTCGCGTTCGTTCCCCGAACCACCTCCGCGAGCGATCGCGCGAGCGACATTTTCGCGCGGCATGTTGTTCGCACGAGCTTTCTCAACGGCCATTTTGAGGCGATAGTTCGCCTCGGGGTCGGGCGAGCCGCCACGAACGGCAAGGATAATCTCCTTGCTGAGTTTGGTAAAAAGGGCGCCGCGCTGCGCATCGACCTTGCCTTTGCGCAGGCGGATATTGTGCCATTTGCTATGACCGGACATACCCCGGGGGATTCGCCCTCGCCCCGCCCGCTACCCCGGCCCGATGATCCATTTCGAGAACCACATGCGCTGGTGCCATGCGTTCCAGGTAATCGGCGTCGCCGAGAGGATCGGGAAGAAATAGATGAACCCGACGATCACGAGCAAGACGTAGGTACCGACCAGCCCTCGTGCCAGCATCTTCTTCGTCTCCTCCTGTCGGTCGCCCCATTGCCAGAGTCGTTGAAGGACGATGGCGTTACAGATACAGACGAGCGGAATATCGACGTAGTAGTGGTACTCGAACGCGATGCGCGGCGAGAGCGACCACGGCAACCACTGCAGGAGGTAGTCGAGCACCAATAAGGCGTAGCCCTTATGCCGCTCTCGCCAGGCGAGCACGCCGACGATCGGTATCGCGAGCAAGCCGAACCAGAGAATGAACGGGTTGGGCATCGAGGTGATCTCACGCACGCAGCATCCATTTGGATCGGTTGGATTTTGCCGCAAATCCTTATAGTAATAGGCGACCGGCACCATATCGAGAGGCCATTCCCAAAACTTCGACGAGTAGGGATGCGTCGCTTTGAGATGGTCGTGGTATTCGAACATCGTGTATTGCCGATAGACGACGTCGTTGAAATTGTGTATCTCGTTGACCGACTTCGCATTGCGCGCGATATCGGGCACCCACGCCAACATATAGACCGTCATACTAATGAACACGATCGAGAGCAGCGCGACGTCAAGCCGGAAGCCGCGCGGGTTTCCCCAGAGCGCGATTTTGTTCTTCCAGAAGCGCTGCGAGGCAATGACGATCAGTACCAGCCAACTGACGCCGAAGCCCATCACGCCGTACCACTTACTGGCGATGAGGCAGCCTAAGGCGACGGTAAAGGCAATCAACCACCACCCGGCGCTCCGCCCGTCCTCGCGCTCGCCAGCATCGCTTTCAATGCGATTATCCGTATAGGTTACGGCACCATCGGGCGTTGCGTACCGCACGCTACCGTCGCGTCGATACTCGAATTCGACCTCGGGATCGATTTGCGCGACCAAGTTTCCATTGCGAACCGTCGTTTGCGAACCACGGACGGGCGTTTTCTTGCCCGGTTCGATGCGACCGCCATCGAACGTCTCGACGCGAATGCCCTCGGCGCCGACGAACGCGACCGAACCGTCGGGGAAGCTCCGTTCGCGTCGTCCGTCGCCGAAAATCCGCGGTAGGACGATGAGCCTCCCGATAAGATAGAGCCCAATAGCGACGTAGAGAGCGATGAGCACATCGGCGATTATCGTCACCGTCGGGTTTGCCAGCGGGTTGAGCTTGGTGAAGATCGCTCCGTAGAACAATCCAAAGATCGACCCGATGCCGAGAGAGATCGCGACCGAGACCACGTAGGCCCACCACGGCAGATCGACGTGTTGCCGTTCGTTCACCTGCGAGGCGATCCAGAAGCGATAGAATGCATAGACGGCGGCGACCGAAAAAACGATAACGATCCCTTCGGGCGTTGCTATACGCGACTGCACGTAATGCATGCCGTCGAAGAGAAAGAGCGTCGTGGCGATCGTTGCAAAGAGCGTCGAGCGGGTTACGCGTCGAGCGAAAGCGTAAACGATCGGAATTACGAGCGCTCCGAAGAGCACGTCGACGAAGCGCCATCCATGCGCGTTATCTCCCCGCGGCAAACCGCCGAAGAGCCAGGTCGAAGCCGTGATGAGCAACTTCGTTAACGGCGGATGCGTGTTTTCGTAGATACGAACGTTGCGTAGATACTCTTCTGCGGCTCGCGCGAAGTAAATTTCGTCGAAAATTTTCCCGCCGGGCTTCCAATAATTTACGAACGAGAGCACGAAACTCGCTACGGTCAGCGCAGCCGAAATCAGGTAATCGAGCGGCCATGCGAGCGCGGCCAACCCATTGCGCGGCGTAAACCAACGGCGGGCGCCCTGGCCAAACCACGATTTGATCGCTTCTACCGACGGGTCGACATCGCGCTTGCCGGGCTCGCTCTCACCCGAGATCGATAGGAAGCCGTAACTCAGTGCGAAAAATGCGAGTACCGCAATCAGCGAGAGCGGGTGCGTTACCGTAGGCCAAAGATTCGTCGCGTTGACACCGGGGGTGTGATTGGTCACGACGTTCAGATAGGCGTAGGCGTACTTTAAATTGACGAAAAGAACGATCGAGAGAACGATCGCGCCCCAGAGGTACCGTCGCGCAACTCCAAGTGCCGCTATACAAAAGAGCACGCCGTCGAAACTGTAGCGTTCGTGCATGCGGGTCGCAAGCATGTAGAACGCCAGCAACGCGATCGCCGAGGCTTCGAGCAGTGCGCCCTCGCTGCGCTCCTGTAAATAGCGCCAGGTCGCCAATGCGGTCGCGGCGGTAACGAGTCCAATCCCCCAGAATGCCTGCGGAATAGCGAAGATCGTCGCGGAGTCCGATTGCCAGAACGGAGCGGTGATCGTCCAAAGATTCATCGCATTTGCGGAGTTGACGGGATAGACGCTCGCACCGAACTGATAGCGTTCGTAGAGCCATCCGAGCACCGCAAACGGATCGAACGAGGGGTGGAAAGGCAGAGCGACGAGCCATGCGAGCCCGAAGGCCGCGAGAATACCGGCTCCCGCCGCTCGGAGGCTCGCGATGCGCCAGCGCGTTCCAACGAACGCGTAGGCGAGCAGGAGCGGGGCGAGCACCGCGGCTTGAGGCTTGATCAGCAGCGAGTACGAAAATGCCGTCCATGCGAGCAGCGACCAGCGCATCGTGCCGCTCTCGTCGTCGCCGCTACGCAGAAGCGCGTAGACCGCGAGCAGGGCAAAGAGCCCCGCGACGGCATCGACTTGCCCCCAGATCGCCGAGATAAAGATCGTCGCCGGATTGAGGACGTAGAGTGCCGCAGCGAGCAACCCAAGAGCCTTCCCACCGAGCCGCGTGACGATGGCGTAGAGCAGCGCGCCTATTGCGAGATCGGCAAGAATGCCCGGTACCTTGACGAGCATATCGAGGATCGCGTAGTGCGCGTCGTGGGCGGCGAAGAGATGTGCCCAAAGGACGCCGATCGATCGCAAGATATAGAAATACCCAGGGGGATAATCGGCGAAGCCCGCACTTCCATAAAACTGCGAGAGCGGATGCGTCGCCAACGTGATTGCCCACGATGCGAACGCCGCAATATCGTTCGAGAAGCCGATCTCTCGAATGAAGAGGAGTCGGATGAGCAGTCCGAGAGCGAGGATGAGGTAGAGCAACGGCCGAGCGATTGCCTCGACGCGATCGCGGAGCGATGAAGGACGGGTAATCACGCGGTCGATGATCCTTTCCTAGCGAAGAGAATCGGCGGCGAACCGATAGAGATCGCCATCGCCGAAACGTTGTAAAGAGTCCAGGCGTTGCGCGATGGCACGTTCGCATGCCGTTCGAGCGGCGAGTTCGTCGAGCGCTCGTCGAACCGCTTCTACCTCGTGGAGATCGAGGCTGCGGCCGCTTGCATACGTTGTTGCAACGATACGGCGCGCCGCAGAGTCGGGCCGTGCGAGCGCCCACACGATTGGGAAACTCCACTTGCGCCGTGCGAGGTCGCCGGCAACGCGCTTGCCGGTTTCGAGCTCATCTCCCCATACTCCGAGCATGTCGTCGCGAATCTGAAATGCCATACCGTATTCCCGGCCGAAGCCGCGCGCGCGTTCGGCAGTCGACGCATCGGCGGCGGCGCAGATCGCCCCCAGCTCGCACGCCGCACCGAAGAGCGCGGCGGTCTTCCCGGCGATCATTTCGAGATATTCCTCGAACGCAACGGCATCGCACGACTCGAATGCGATATCGCGGGCCTGCCCATCGCACATCGCCCGATGCGCCTCGTGGAGCGTCCGCACGGCGGAGAGCGCGGCGTTCGCCCCGAGGTACGATTCGCACTGCGTTAGCGCGAGAAAGCTTATCGCACACATCGCATCGCCGGCATTGATCGCCTGCGCGATACCGTAGCGCGCCCAGAGCGTCGGGCGACCGTGCCGAAGTTCGTCGCGGTCTTCAATATCGTCGTGAACGAGCGAATAATTATGGAGGATCTCGACGGCGACTGCGGCGTCGAGCGCAGATTCGAGGGGCGCGCCGAGGTGAAGGGCCGTGCGGAACAAGAGTTGTGGGCGGAGCCGCTTCCCAACCCGCGTCGG
Organism: Vulcanimicrobiota bacterium; assembly: GCA_013044185.1. Classification (GTDB taxonomy): domain Bacteria; phylum Vulcanimicrobiota; class Vulcanimicrobiia; order Vulcanimicrobiales; family Vulcanimicrobiaceae; genus JABEUX01. The sequence continues at coordinate 32,621 of JABEUX010000124.1, forward strand.
GCCGAACGCACCGAAACCGAAATGATAGGAGATCGCTTCGCGCAGGAGATCGCCGGAGCGATGCTCCTCCGTACGTTCGAGAAGCCGACGCTCGAAGGATGCCATCACCCCATCGATCCTCGGCGCGCTCACGCCGCCTCCGCACGCAACGCGCGAATCGCCGCCATCACTCGTTGCGCGAACGGCTCGATATCTGAACGCGCGAGTCCATTCGCGCATGCGTCGAGCATCGGTTCGCCATAGACGACGGTGACGCGAGCGAGGTTTCGCGCACGATCGGTACCGACGATACAGGCCGGCACGACCGGTGCTCGCGCGAGCGAGGCGAGCAACGAGACGCCGGATTGAATCGGCGCACGACCATCGAGATTTCGCGTCCCTTCTGGGAAGATGGCGATCGCTTTCCCCTCCCGTAAGACCTCGACCGAGCGCCGAATCGCCGCCATCGGATTGCCGCCGCGATCGACCGGGTACGCGCCGACCGCCGCAATCGCCGCTCCAAGGCCGGGCACCGCGAAGAGTTCGCGCTTCGCCATATAGTGCAACATCCGCGGAAGATAGATTCCCAGCGTCGGTGGGTCGAGATAGGAGATGTGATTTGCAGCCACGATCAGCGGCCCGTGCAGCGGAACGCGCTCGATACCGAGCGCGCGAACGCGCCACGGCAAGAGCACGAGCCGGCAGACGCCGCGACCGAAGCGATAGATCGCCGTCACGCCACTCTGCCCGCAAGCGTGGCGATCTTGGAGACGACCTCCTCGATTCCGAGCTCGCTCGAATCGATAACGTGCGCGTCGGGGGGAATCTGCAACGGCGAATTTGCTCGCGATTCGTCGAGGCGATCGCGCTCCTCTAACTCGGAATAGAGTGCGTGCGCATCGATCGCCGTACCGGATGCGGCGAATTGTGCGCTCCGCCGCGCGACGCGCGCGCCGATGCTCGCGGTCAGAAAAATTTTGACCTGCGCGTCGGGCAGCACCACCGTTCCGATATCGCGACCGGCCATGATAACCGGGCCGAGTCGGGCGATCTCGCGCTGCTTGGCGACCATTCGTTCGCGAATCCGCGGGTGCGCTGCAATCGTCGAGACGACCACGCTCGCGGCATTTGCCTGTAGATCGCCCTCCGAGAGCGCCTCTCCGCCGGCGAGAACGACGAACCCCATCGCCGTCGTGGGCTCGAGACGGAGCTCGATCGGGCGTGCCTCCAGCAGGCGCAGCAGCGCCGATTCGTTATCTGCATCGACGCGCTCCCGAAGCGAGAGCACGGCGAGCGCGCGATACATCGCCCCGGTATCGAGGTAGAGCAACGCGAGGCGCTCGGCAAGGCGGCGCGCAACCGTCGTCTTTCCGGAGCCGGCGGGCCCATCGAGCGCGATCTGCAGGTGGGGAGGAGTCACAGCGGCCGGGGGTTCGCCCGGCCTATCCTCCGCCCCCGCCAGCGTAGCCCGCCGCGAATGCCCGAGCAGAACGCCGAGAGTCCGAGAGCGAGGGCGAACGGCGCCGCCGGCGGCTGCGGCACGCCCCGCGGCCGCTCCACGGCGGCAGCGGCGGAGCGCCACGCGAGCATCGGCGCCGCCGCACCGAGCGTTAATAGAAACGCCGTTTCAAACCAACCGCCCGAACCCGTTGAGAATACATGGAGCCAGGCGACGACCGCAGCGATCGGCAGCAGAGCACGCAAGAGGTAGATCGCGGCGTAGAGGAGGCTCCCGAGGATCCCGACCTGACCGAGTAACGAACGCCCCAATCCGTCGAGGCTCGCACGCAGGCCGTCGTAGCCCTCGACGACGACGCAATCGCGTGCGTCGACGCAGGCGACTCGCGTACCACTGCGCTTGAGCGCGCTCGCAAGCGCGATATCTTCGACGAGCCCCACGATCGCCGCATGGCCGCCACTCCGCACGTATGCATCGCGTTCGACGAGAAACCACTGCCCGTTTCCGGCAGCGAAACGCGGGTCGGTACCGCTCGCCGCACGCATCGGAAACGCCTCGAGCAGGAGCATCCGCGGTAACAACGCGCAGCCCGCCGCCCAGAAATCACGAACGCGAATGCGCGGAAAGCCGGTCACCGCGCCGACATCGAGCGCGGCGCGAGCGGCGAGCGTCGCACCGAGCGCACCCGGAAGCGCGCGCACGTCGGCATCGGCGAAGAGCGCGAACGGCGCCTCGATCGGCGCCGCCGCAATCGCTGCGGCGAGCGCGCGCGCCTTCGGCGAACGCTGCGCGGGCGCGTCCTCTGGAACGGAGAGCAGCAGCACGCGTTCGTCCTCGCAAGCGATCTGCGCGAGGATGGCGGCGCTCTCATCGCTCGATCCGTCGTCGATGACGATAGCGCGACGGAGTTCGGGTTGGGCGAGAAAACTCGCGAGACAGGCGCGCGCGTTCGACGCCTCATCGCGCATCGCTATATAGAGATCGATCGCACCCGGCGTACCCGCTTGCGGCGAGAGGCGACGAAAATATCGTTCGTTCGAGATCGTCATCACCGCGCCGCCGAACGCAAAGGCGAGCGCCGTTCCAAGCAGCCAGGAGAGCGTGGCGATCATCTCCGAGGGCGCAACGGCGCCGAGCAAGCGGCGACGATCTCGTCGATACCCGCGCTGCCGCGCACGACCTCCCGATACCGTTCGTCGATCCGTGCTTCGCGCAGATCGCCATCGATCGAGGCGAGTAACTCCGTGACGCGCTCCCGTACCGTTCGCACGGCGCTACGCGAATGTGGGTCGCTCGGAGCGCCGATCGCCGCGATCGCGGTCGGCTTTTGCTCGCCGAGAAAGAGATAGCGCATCGCCACCGGCAGGACCGGCACCTCCGCTGCGCGCGCGGCATGGACGAACCCCGAGGTAAAGTTCGGCGCGCAGAGCGGCGGCCGTAGCACGCCATCCGGAAAAATCCAGAGCCCCGCGCCCTCGCGCGCGCAGCGAGCGCCATAAGCAATCGCGTCGTACGCGGCGCGCACGCTGCTTGCATCGACGGAGAAGGCACCACCCATCCGAAAGAACGGAAAGCGGCGCAACTGTTCGTCATCCATCATCAGGTTAAACGGGCGCTTCGGCGCGTAGGCACGATGAATGCTCAGCGCCAAAAAACCATCCCACCACGAGTGATGATTCGGAGCGGCGACGTAGCCGGAATCCGGAAACGCGCTCTCGCAGCGCACGATGACGCGCGCGAAACTCCGACGCATCAACCAGCGAAGATAGAGAGCGAAGCATGCTTCGAATCCCGCGACGCGCTGCGCGCGCTGCCAACTCACCGGTGCAGCAGATGCTCGGCGGCGAGACGCCCCGAGATCACCACCATCGGCACCCCCGATCCCGGGCGCGTTCCGCTCCCGGCGAAGACGAGTCCTGGGAAACGCCTATCGTGCATCGGCGGTCGAAACGCTCCCATCTGATCGAGGGTATGCTCGGGGCCGAACGCCGCGCCGTGCATGAGCCCAAGTTCGCTCGCCCACTCCGCGGGGCCGCGCATGCGCTCGACTTCGATAAACTCGCGCATCTCTCCAACCTCCCCTTCGAGGCGTTCGAAGATCCGCTTTCGGAACGCCGCGAGATCGCCTTCGCGGAGCGCCGTGAGGTTCGGGACCGGGGCGAGCACGAGCAGCGCGCTGCCGTCGGAGGGCGCCGCACTCGCATCGCGAGCGACCGGATTGTAGACGTACAGGAGCGGGTCATCGGGCAAGCGCCCAGCGTCGAGCGCGCGATAGGCGCTCCACGGATCGTCGGGCAAAAAAACGGAATGATAGGGCAGATCGACGCGTCGGCGGAGGCCGAGATAGAGACAGAGCGCGCTATGTCCGTAGCGCATCGCGCGAAAACGTGGAGCCCGCGCTCCGAGGAGCGCGAGCGCGGGCTCGCGATCCGCGGCAACGACCACCGCATCGGCCTCAAAGCGCTCCTCCGAGGCGTGCGCGCGCCACGATCCCGTCGCGCTACGCTCGAGCCGATCGACGCGCCGACCGTAGGAGAACTCCACTCCCAACGCCCGCACGGCGTCGACGAATGCGTCGACGATACTCGCCATTCCACCCGGTGCGAACCAGATGCCCTCGATCGCTTCGACGGTTGGAAGCAACGCATACATTGCGGGCGCCCGTAACGGCGAGGTGCCGAGATAGAGCGATTGAAAGGTCAGCGCATCGACCAAGCGCGGCCGGTGAAAGGAGCGCTCGGTGAAGCGACGCAAGGAGCCCGCGATCCACGGGCGCATGCGTCCGGGGCGCGCGAGCAACGCGGCAAAGGAGAGCAGCGTGTGGTCGCGTTCGAGGACCTGCCGGCGCGCGTCGCGATAGGCCCCGTGTACCCGCGCGAAATAATCGAGCGCGCGTGCGCTCACTCCGGGCTCGAAACGTTCGAACTCCGCGAGCAGCAATGCGATATCGGAGTGCATGGCAAAGCGTTCGCCGTCGCGCCACCGGACTTCGTAACCGGGTTCGAGGCGCATCAATTCCAAATCGGCGAAGCGTCGTGCGCCGAGCGCTTCTTCCAGCACGTCGGTCATTACGACGAGCGTCGGCCCGAGATCGAATCGATACGCGCCGCTGCTCCACGCCTGCGCTCGCCCACCAGGACGATCGGCGGCTTCGAGGACGCGTACCGAGATGCCGGCGCGTGCGAGGTGGAGCGCGGCACTCAACCCCGCAAAACCCGCACCGACGACCAAGGCGGACTTCACGCCGAAGGCTCCGAACCGCGCGCTATGCCGATTCTCGAAAGCCTCCACGTCGCCGCGGGCGTGCTTTGGCTTGGGAACTTTGTGGTAACCGGTATCTGGGCAACGCGCGCGTTCCGTTCCGGCGACGAACGACTGCGCCGCTTCGCCGTCCGCGAAATTCTCTTCACGGATATGATCTTTACCCTGATTTTCGGAACGGCGGTCATCACCACCGGGCTCGCGTTGGCTTCCCGGCTCGGAATCGCCCCCTGGCAGACGCTCTGGACGCGGGACGCGCTCGCCATTGCGATCGGAAGCGGCGCACTCTGGCTCGCAGTGCTCCTCCCGCTCGAAATCCAGATGGAGCGCCGAGCTCGCGCCGGCGACGACGCCGCACTCACCCGCCCGTTTCTCGCCTGGAGCATCCTCGGCTGGACGATGACCCTCGCACTCTTCGCGATCATCTATCTGATGCTCGCAAAACCGGTGTAGGCGCGCACCCAGCAGCGAATCGCGCGCGCAATTTTCGCCGGAGTCGGCACGATCGCTCTCCCGGCGTCGGGATTGAATCCGCGCCGCTCCACCTCCTCGACGATGCCGCCGTAAATATCGGCGGTCGCTAATAACGCCCAACGCGAGCCGTCGTTCGGCACCCGTGCGGCGAGAACGAACGCTTCGCGATAATCCTTGCGTGCGAGCTGCGCGAGCGCGCGCATTACCTCGCGACGCCCGATGCGTTCGACCTCTCGCTCCGGGAGATAGGTACGACCGCTCCGTTCGTCCTCGGCGACATCGCGGAGAATGTTGGTGTACTGCATGGCAATGCCCAGCCGTTCGCCGCGTGCGAGCGAATCTTCATCGCTCGCGCCGAGAATCGCCATCGAACAACGCCCGACCGTTCCGGCGACCGCGCGCGCGTATCGTTCTAACTCGGCGTAGGTTGCAATCGGGCTCGGCTCCAGATCGCTCTCGCAACCGGCGACGAGCGCGAGGATATCCTCGATCGCGATGGGGAAGCGCTCGATCGCCCGCGCGACCGCTGCGCCCCACGGCGCTTCGCTCGCAAACGCACCGTGCGATATCGCTTCGACGCTCCGCCGCAGCATGGCGAAGCCCGTACGCCGCTCGTCGAGCGTCGGCCCGGGTTCGTCGGCGAGATCGTCGGCGCTGCGAAAGAGGCCGTAGAGCGCTTCGACCGCTTCGCGTTTTGCGCGCGGCAGCACGCGCGTGCTGAAATAAAAACTCTTCGCGTGTACGCGCATCACCTGCGCGCACCAACGCGCGGAGCGAGCGAAATCCTCCGGATCGTTCACATCCGATGGGGTTTGCTCGCGCTCACCCAAGCTCCTCGCAGATACGTTCGACGCTCTGAAGGGCACCGAGCGTCACCAGCGGCAAGCCGGTCGCGGGGCGGGTTGAGGCCCCCGCGAAATAACAATTCTTGAGCTTCGCATGCCGATTGTCGGGGCGCATCGGGCCGATTTGAAAAACATCGTGCGAGAGCCCGAACGCCGAACCGCGGTTGAGTGAGAGTTCGTCCTGAAATTCCAGCGGCGTTCGCGACTTCACCCAGCGAATACGGGAGCGGAGCCCCGGCAAACGCCGTTCCTCGACGATCCGCAACGCACGGTCGACGATCGCATCGCGCTCGCCCGCCCAATCGACGACGCCCTCGAGCGAGGGAGCGGGAACGAGGAGGTAGAGCGCCTCTTTCCCCGGCGGTGCCATCCTCGGATCGCTCGCCCCCGGAGCGCAGAGATAGATCGCGGGATCCTCGGGGATCCGCCCCCGCTCGAAGATATCGGCACAGGTCGCGCGCAGGTCGCTCGGCATCAAAAACTCGTGATGGAGGAGATCGTCGTAGCGCTCCTCCAACGCGGCATAGACGAGCAACGCCGAGGGTGTGTGGCGCATCCGTAGGGAGCGATGCTCGGGCTCGCCGAGTAGCCGATCGTAGGCGTAGGGAAGGTCGGCATTGAGCACGATCGCATCGCATTCGATGCGCTCGCCTCCGCCGGTGCGCACCGCGACGACGCGCTCGCCGCTGCGCTCGACCTCCGCGATCTCCGTATCGTAGCGAATCTGCGCACCATTACTCCGCGCGGCACGATCGAGCGCACGCGGAAGCGCGCCGATTCCACCGAGGGGAAAGAATATGCCTTCGCCGAGTTCGGTAAAGAGCAGGAGCCGATAGAGCAGCGGAGCGTCGAAGGGGGACATTCCGAGATACATCGACTGGAACGAGAACGCACCGGCGACGCGCGGATCGCGGAAACTTCGCAATGCCTGCGCTCCCAAGTGCCGGAACGCACCGGTCGAGAAGAGCGCGGCGATCCGTTCCGGAGAGAGAAAGTGAGCGAACGAACGAATGCGCTCGCCGACAAAGAGACGGCGCGAGCGTTGATAGGCATCGGCGGCGTCGGCAAAATAGCGCAGAAACCCACCGCTCGATCCCGGAGCGAATGCCTCGAGCGAGCGCATCGTCTCGGAGAGCAGCGAGGAGATGACGAGATTCTTTCCGTCGGCGTAATTCAAACGATAGTTCGGACGTAGGCGCAGCATCGGCACCTCGCGGTCGAAGTCGCCACCCCAGCGCGCGAACGCCTCGCGGTAGACATCCGGCATAAACAGCAGCGTAGGGCCGAGATCGAAGGTGAATCCATCCCAGGTCATCGCTGCGGCGCGCCCGCCCGGGAGGCTCTGCTTTTCGAAGAGGCTCACGCGATACCCGTGATGCGCGAGAAGCGCCGCAGCGGTCAGGCCGGCGACCCCGGCCCCCACGATAACGATATGCCTCGACGATGCTGCGCTCATCTCGCTGCGGGTAACCCACGGGACGCGCGCACGGTTGCCCGGCGCACGGGACGCTCGTCGTACGCGCGCGAAGAGAGCCGAGGATGGCCAAAACGCGAGCGGTATTCTTCTGCAGCGCCTGCGGATTTGAATCCGCACGCTGGCTCGGGCGTTGCCCGCAATGCTCGGCATGGAACACCTTCGAGGAGCGCCCGCGCGAAGCGTCGCGCCCGATGCGCTCGATGCGCGGCGCAGCAGTCGAACCGATTCCGCTGCACGACGTCGAGAGCGCGCATCACGTTCGCATACCGACCGGGATGCCGGAGTTCGATGTCGTGCTCGGCGGCGGCATCGTGCCGGGAAGCGTCACCTTAGTCGGCGGCCCGCCCGGCGCCGGGAAATCGACGTTGCTCCTGCAGATCGCCGCGCGCCTCCAACTCGGCGGCCCCGTTCTCTACGTCTGCGGCGAAGAGTCGGCCGCGCAAGTGAAATTACGCGCCGCTCGTTTGAAACTCGATTCCTCACTGCTGCTCTTTCCCGAGACCGATCTCCATGCCGTTCTCGATGCTGCGGCACGAATCGCGCCGCGCGCGATGATCGTCGACTCGATCCAAACCGTGCGGCTACCCGAGAGCGAGAGCTACGCCGGGAGCGTCGGCCAGGTGCGCGACTGCACGCAGGCGTTGGTCGAGTTCTCGAAGCGTACCGGTTGCGCGACCTTCATCGTCGGGCACGTTACCAAAGACGGCAGCATCGCCGGCCCACGCCTGCTCGAACATCTCGTCGATACCGTGCTCTATTTCGAGGGCGAGGTTCAGGGCGATTATCGAATATTACGTGCATATAAGAATCGTTTCGGCTCGATCGATGAGATCTGCGTCTTCTCCATGCACGACGACGGGCTCCACGATGTCGCCAATCCCTCGGAGATCTTTCTCGCCGGGCGCGACGCCCGCCCGAGCGGGAGTTGCGTCGTCGCTTCGATTCTCGGCTCGCGCCCAGTGCTCGTCGAGGTTCAAGCGCTCGTCGGTGAGAGCAGCTTTGGAACGCCGCGCCGACTCGCAAACAATCTCGACCCGGCGCGGCTCGCGATGATTATCGCCGTGCTCGAACGGCGCGCCGGCATGATGCTCGGATCGCACGATATCTACGCCTCGGTCGCCGGCGGGCTGCGCGTCAGCGAGCCCGCCGCCGATCTCGGCATCGCGCTGGCGATCGCATCATCGTTGCGCGACCGCGCGGTCGGCGCGGAGGTCGTCGCGTACGGCGAACTCGGGCTCTCCGGCGAAGTGCGCGCGGTGAGTGCGGCCTCCCGGCGAGCGGCGGAGGCAAAGCGGCTCGGATACGGGACGCATATCAGCGCGGAGCGTTTTCCCGATATTGGCTCGGCGATCGCCGAGGTGCTGGGCTAGGAGATCGTGCAGCTCTTCGAACTCGTTCCCAATC
>JABEUX010000125.1 GCA_013044185.1 Vulcanimicrobiota bacterium
CAGAGCGCGAAAACCGCGCACGGCGTCATCGCGTACGGTAGCGATCCCGTCGTCGCCGTCATCGATTCGAGCTGTGCCGGCAAACGCGTCTGCGATGTCGTGCCACACCTCGCGCGCTGCGATGCCCCCATCGTTGCATCACTAAACGACGCGCTGCCGTTCGCGCCGACCGCTCTGCTCGTCGGTACCGCACCGATCGGCGGTGCGCTCGGCGATCTTCGCAGCGGCGTTTTAGCAGCGATCGATGCCGGGCTCGATATCGTCAGCGGGCTACACAGCATGCTCGCCGAGGATGAAGAGATCGCAAGCGCGGCAAGAAAGCGCGGCGTGCGCCTCTACGATCTGCGTGCCGTCCCCGCAACACCGATCTTCTCCGGCGCCGCCTACGATATCGCAGCGCCGATCCTCCTCACCGTCGGCAACGACTGCAACGTCGGCAAGATGACGCTCTCGCTCGAACTCTGCGCGGCCGCTCGCCGCGCACAACAACGATGGAACTTCGTGCCGACCGGACAGACCGGCATTGCGATTGCGGGCTGGGGAATCGCAGTCGACCGAACGATCGCCGATTTCGCAGCGGGCGCATGCGAACGGCTCGTGCTCGAAGCGGCGGAGCGGCAGCCCGACGCCATCGTCGTCGAAGGGCAGGGCGCGATCAATCACCCCGCCTACGCGCCGGTAACGCTCGCATTGCTCTACGGCTGCGCGCCCGATGCGCTCGTGCTGGTCTGCATGCCGCACCGAACGACCATCAACACATACGCCACGCCGACGCTGCCGTATCGCGAACTGATCCGCCTGCACGAAGCATTGCTCGCTGCGGTAAAGCCGGCAAACGTCATCGGTATCGCACTTAACACACGCGGGCTCGACGAAGGCGCGGCGCGAGCGGAGATCGAACGCGCGCGAGCCGAGACGCAACTCCCCGCCGACGATCTCGTGCGCTTCGGCGCCGACGCGTTCTACGCAGCGATCGCCGGCTCGCTCCGAAAGCGTGAGGTGCGCAGCGCATGAAACGTATCGTCGCCGCGCTCTTCGTCGCCGCGCTCGCGTTCGGTTTTGTGGGATGCGCGGCAAGCGTTCCGCCACCCAATACGCTGCGGCTCGGCGAGCCCGACGAGCCCGATAATCTCAATCCGCTCTTCGGACAAGCGGCGGCGAGCGATCTCGCCGACGGCATGCTCTTCAGTTATCTCTTGCGCTACGACGCGCGCGGCAATTACATTCCGGATCTCGCAACGCAAGTGCCGACGCTTCAGAATGGCGGCATCAGCCGCAGCGGCACGCGCATCACGATCCACCTTCGGCACGGCGTTCGTTGGGCCGACGGCGCCCCGCTCGACGCGCGCGATTGGATGTTCACCTATCACGCCGTCTTCAATCCGCGCAACGATGTCAAGACGCGCTATGGATGGGACGATATCGCATCGGCGAGCGCGCCGACGCGCCACACCATCATCATTCGCCTCAAGCATCCGATGGCGGCATTTCTCGGCGTGCTCGCGATCGGCGGCTCGGGCTATCCCCCGCTCCCCGCGCACCTCCTCGCAAAACTGCCGAGCCTCAATCGGGCCTCGTTTAACAACGCGCCGCTTTCGAGCGGGCCGTACATCCTCGAAGACTGGCACCACGGTGCTTCGCTCACTTTTGCAGCAAACCCGCGCTACTTCCGCGGAGAACCGAAGCTCGCGCACGTGCGTTGGGTGGTCATTCCGAACGCGAACTCGATGCTCGACGCATTGCGCACGCACGAGATCGATGTCGATCCCTCCGTCGGCGAGACGCAGATTCCCGAACTTGCATCGATCTCCGGTATTCACGTCGTGCACACGCTGCTGGCGAATTGGCGGCATCTCGGCTTTAATTGCAGCCGTCCGATTCTGAGCGATGTGCGCGTGCGACTCGCCATCGCCGAAGGGATCGGCTGGAAGCGCCTGCGCGACACGATCTATCATGGCGTCGACCTTCCCGCCGTCTCGGATATCTTTCCCGAATCGTGGGCCGCGCCGAAGATCGCGCCCTATCCCTACGACCCCGCCCACGCCGCCGCACTGCTGCGCGCCGCTGGCTGGCACCGCACGAAGGGCGGCATCCGCACGCGCGACGGAAAGCGACTCGTCCTCACGATTATCAGCGGCAGCAATCGCCAATCGAACGAACGCGCCGAAGTCGTCATGCAGGCGACGCTGCGCGAGCTCGGCATCGATCTGCGGATTCGGAATTATCCGCCGAGTTTTCTCTTTGCCCAGAACGGGCCCATCTATAGCGGACACTACGATATGGAGTGGAGCATCGATACCAACGGCCCCGACCCCGATAACAGCGGCTCGTGGAACAGTGCGTTCATTCCGCCGAACGGCGCGAATACGAATTGGCTGCGCGACCCGGTCGTCGATGCCACCTCGTCTGCGGCCGCTTCGACCTTCAACACCGCGCTACGAAAACAACTCTACCAGCGCGAGGAGGAGCGCATCCACCAACTCGTACCGATGGTCTTCGTCTATTGGGAGCGCTCGACCACCGCCATCGATAACCGCGTTCGCGGATATATTCCGGCATCGTTCATCGGCGATTCTTGGAACGCGTGGCAATGGGAGGTCGTGCCGTCGGCTTCGCACTCGTAACCGATCCCGCTGCGATAACGACGCTGCGCTGCGCGCCGACGCTCGAATGCGTGCTTTCCTGGAATAGCTTTGCGGAGAGCGGTGAGATCGCGTTTGCACTGCGCAGCGGAGCGGCGCATATCAGCCCGTGGTTACCGTTCGTTCGTTGGTCGCCGCAGTCGCGCCGCTCATTTCCGTGTAATTTGCTCGGCGTCAGCGTTCTGACCGATATCATCCGCAGCGAGGTTCCTTTCGACGCGGTGCAGGTGCGTACGGATCCCGAAGGCTTACACAGCCTCGCACTTGCAACGCCGAGCCAACTGCAGCCCTCGTTTCCCTTCGCCGGCGGTGCGCGCATCCATGACGTTCCACTGCAGTCGCAATACGTCGTTGAAGGCGAAGCGGGTTGGTGCAGCCCCGCATCGCTGACGATGTTGCTGCGCTTTCACGGCATCGACGCACGCATCGACGAGGTCGCGGCGGGCGTCTTCGATGAGGTCTACCGCGGATACGGGAACTGGGCGTTCAACGTTGCCTACGCCGGCACGCAGAGTCTCCGTGCCGCACTCGCGTACGTCGGCTCGCTCGATATCGCCGAACGTTTTCTCGAACGAAATCTTCCGCTCGCACTCTCCTATGCGTGGGAGGAAGGCGAACTCCCCGGAGCGCCGCTCCCCCGCTCCAGCGGCCACCTTGCGGTACTCTGCGGCTTCACATCGAATGGGGACTGCGTGATGAACGACCCCGCGGCACCACGCATTCGCACGATCTACCCGCGCCGCGCGCTGGAGCGCTGCTGGCAACGGCACGGCGGCGTTGCCTACGTGCTCGCACCGGTCGGCATCTCTTTTACGGATCTGCTCGCGTGAGCGCGGCGGCGCAACCTCCCGATCGCGTCGTCGAGGCGACCGAACTCCCCGACGTGCCGCTCCATATCGTCCTCGTCGAACCGGAGATTCCGCCGAATACCGGGAACGTCGCGCGGCTCTGCGCGGCGACCGGCGCGGCGCTCCACCTCGTCGAGCCGCTCGGCTTTGCCATCGACGACCGTTCGCTCAAACGCGCCGGACTCGATTACTGGGAGCGCATGCACGTCGTCATCCATCGCGACCTCGATGCTTTTCTCGCAACGCCGATCGCACAACGCATATGGTTGCTCTCCACGCGCGCGCGCATGCGTTACGATACCGCTCCGTTTGCGTACGGCGATGCGCTGCTCTTCGGGCGTGAGACCAAGGGATTACCGCAGGCACTCCTCGACCGCTTCCCGGAGCGAACGTTGCGGATTCCCATGCGAGAGCAGTCCGTCCGCAGCATCAATCTCTCCACCGCCGTCGGCGTCGTTGCGTTCGCGGCACTACAACGGCTCGATTTTCCGAATTTACGCTGACGGGCGTTACGCGGTCTGTAGCCGCTTGCGCGGCAAGAAAATCGTTCCGGCGAGCGCGAGCAAAGCGAAAATCGCAACGCTCTCGAAGATCGGTACGCTGCCAAAGCGATCGCCGATCGCACCGAAGAGCGGCTGCGCGAGCCCGCCGATGGTGACGGCGAGCCCGAGCGTCACCCCCGATGCAACGCCGATGCGATTGGGAAGGTACTCTTGCCCCAACACGACGATGACGCCCGCCGAGAGCCCGACCGCGAGCCCGAAGAACGAGGCCGCGAGCACCACGTAACTTAATTGCGGCGCGAAGGTTCCAACCCACGCGAGCGCAGAGGCCCCAACGAGCGTACCGAACATCGAGATCGCGATAATTCGGCGACGCCCGAAACGATCGGCGAGCCGCCCTCCCCACATCGTTCCCAACGAGCCGACCAAGAGCATCGCCGCGAGCACGATACTGCCACCGGTCTTGCTCGCGTGTGCGACCGCGATTGCGAAGACCGGGAGAAACGTTACGCCGGCAAAGAAGGTCGTCGAGCGGAGCACGACCACCGCAACGAGCGCACCGAATGCGCGCCAATCATCGGGCATCGTCGGGCCTGCCTTGACGGCGCGATTCGCACGCGCGCGCGTGGCATGAAAATGCTGCTGAGAAAAGAGTAAGATCGTCGCCATCACGACCCCGGGGATCGCGAGAAACGCCGTGCCTTCGAGACCGAAATGCAGGATCAAGGGCGTGGTGAGGATCGGGCCGACGGCGAAACCGAGATAACCGCCGAGCGTGAAGATGCTCACCCCCGTCGCGCGCTTTGCACCGGCGAAGAAATTCGCAAAGCGCGAACTCTCCGGGTGGAACGCTGCGGTGCCGATGCCCGCGATCAACGCCGCGAGCCACATCATCGGTAACGAATGCGCGAGCCCGATCGCCGCCGTGCCGCTACAGGCAAGCACGAGCGCGGCGGGAATGATCCAGGGCATCGAACGACGATCGGACCAATGGCCGAAGAAAGGTTGAACGACCGAGGATGAGAGATTCATCGCGAGCACGAGCGTCGCGGCCGTCGCGAGATTGAGGCCGCGATGGCTCATCAACCACGGGATCATCGCGGGAATCGCGGATTGGTTCGCGTCGTTGACGATATGCGCGATCGAGAGCAGGGAGATTCCCCGCCGGTCGATGCCTGCATCGGCGACGGGAAAGGGAAGTGCTTCGCTGCTCACGCCCATAAAACCGGAGCGCGGCGCGCTGGGGTTTCAGCGACTTTCGTCGCGCCGTCAAAACCGAGAGGAGGAACTCGATGTACAGGCCGCCTGCGTTTGCATTCGACGATGAGGTGGAGATCGATCGCCTGATCGAGCACTATCCCTTCGGCGTTTTGGTGACGGCGGAGGGCGACGGCTTTCCGCATGCGACCCATCTGCCCATGCTCGCGCAACGCAGCGAGAGCGGCCTTCGGCTGATCGGCCACATCGCGCGCGCAAACCCGCAGTGCGACGCGATTCGGGGCGGCGCACCCGCACTCGCCGTCTTTACCGGAGCGCACGCCTATATCTCGCCCTCGTGGTACGAACCACTCTATCCGCAGGTGCCGACGTGGAACTATAGCGCCGTGCACGCGCGCGGATATCTGCGCGAGGCATCCGAGCCGCAGGCGATTCTCGCGCATCTCACCGCACACTTTGAGGCGAGCTTCGAACGGCCGTGGGAGTTTGCGAAACTCGATGCGTCGTTCGTGGAGAAACAAGTTCGCGGCATCGTAGCCTTTGAGTTGCTCGTCGAGCGCATCGACGGAAAAGCAAAGTTGAGCCAAAACAGAGAGGCGCGCGATGCAGCGGGAGCGATCGCCGGTTTGAGGGCGAGCGGAGAGCCGCTCGATCGCGCCTGCGCCGCAGAGATGCAACGGTTCTTCGACCGGCGTTCGTAACGCTACGTCGGTTCCGGCGTGGGAGTCACGAGCCTTCCGCAGGGATCGGTGAGTTCGACGAGCCCGTCTTTCCACGGGCGTTGCTCGATACGCGTATCGACGTGCGGCGTTCCGAGTTGCGCCTCGATCTCGGCGGTTGCGCGTTTTCGCGCCGCCGTACTTCGCGATGCAACCACGGTCACCGACGCGAGCGTACGATCGACGTTGGCAACCAACACCACCTCGGCTCCATCGAAGCGCAGTTCGCGCGTCTCGCAGGATTGCAGCGGCGCGATCGACGGGAGCGGTGAAGGCGCCGCCGGTGATTGCATGCTGCTTGAAGGCTTATGTGCGGCGCACCCGGCGAGCGCGCACGAGAGCGCGACGAGCGCTACTGAAAGGTAAGAGTTCGGCCGCATGAATCGACCGCTTTGTCGGGGATCAACAAACCTCCGCCTCCAGGCGCCGCTTTGAAGGCGACGATCCGGAGCGGTGGCGCATTCACGGCTTCCGGCCCGAACTGACGTTCGATAAACTTCTTGCGATCGTTCACGAGCTCCGGGTTCCGATCGCTGCTCACCAGGACGTACTGCTGCACCGCCCCATTCTTTGCGAACAGGATGCGGAAGACGACATCGCCGGGCAGGTGCACGACGCGAACGCCGCACGACGGGCCCGCTGCGGCAGCGGCGGGGCGGATGAAGGCACCCCGAAGCAGGGCAACCGCCGCCACGAGGACGAGCCCGAGAAGCGCTCTGCGAACGATTGAAGCGCTCACCTCTTCAGTTATCGGGCGCTCTCGGCCGAGGGCGCAACACTGCGAAGGTAAAGATCGCGCAAAAGGCGCTCCGGAACCGGCGAGGGTGCGTCCATCATCACGTCGCGGCCGACCTGGTTCTTCGGGAACGCAATCACCTGGCGCAAGTTCTCCTCGCCGCAAGCGAGCATGGCGATGCGGTCGATTCCGAGCGCCATCCCACCGTGCGGGGGGGCACCAAAACGCAACGCGCGCACGAAGAAACCGAAGCGATCCTCGATCTCCTCCTCGCTCATTCCCAACATCGTAAAGATGCGTTTCTGCAGCGCGACATCGTGGATGCGAATCGAACCCGAACCGAGTTCGAAGCCGTTGAGCACCATGTCATAATGCTGCGCGCGCATCGCGAGCGGATCGCTATCGATCAGATCCCATTGCCCCGGCAACGGCGCGCTAAAGGGGTGATGAGCGGGCACCGGTTTGCCGCTCTCCTCATCCATTTCGAGATATGGAAACTCGGTCACCCAGCAGAACGCAAACTTCGCCGGATCGCGCAAGCCGCAGCGTTGCCCGATTTCGAGCCGCATCTTCCCGGCGATGGAGTAGACGGCGTCGCGTGCGTCGGCGAAGAGCAGCATCGCGTCCCCACGCTCCGCACCGGTATCGGCGCGAAGCGCCTCGACCGTCGCATCGTCGAGAAAACGCTGCGCTGAGGATTTCACTCCGTCGGCACCGAGTGCGATCCAAACCATCCCCTTCGCGCCGAAGAGTTTCGCACTCTCGGTCAGCGCGTCGAAATCGCGACGAGAGAGCGAGGCTCCGCCGGGATAACG
>JABEUX010000126.1 GCA_013044185.1 Vulcanimicrobiota bacterium
GCCGCCCGAGCGCCACCCGTGGTTCGTTGGGACGCAAGCGCATCCGGAATTTAAATCGCGGCCGAACCGCCCTTCGCCGCTCTATCGCGATTTCGTCGGTGCGGCATTACGCTGCGGCGGAGTGCCGATCGCAAAACAGCTCTCGCAGACCTAGCGCTCGGCGGTGAATCTCTCGGACGTTACCGCAGTC
Source organism: Vulcanimicrobiota bacterium (assembly GCA_013044185.1). GTDB lineage: Bacteria > Vulcanimicrobiota > Vulcanimicrobiia > Vulcanimicrobiales > Vulcanimicrobiaceae > JABEUX01. The sequence goes on from JABEUX010000126.1 coordinate 191, forward strand.
ATCCTGACGAAGAATGAGGAACGGCGGCTTCCGCGTACGTTGGCATCGCTTCCCGCAGCGATGCCGGTCCTGATACTCGATGCCGAATCCTCCGACCGAACGCAGCGCATCGCGCGCGAGTATGGCGCGCGGCTGCTCGTGCGAGCGTGGAGCGATTTTGTCGATGCGCGACGTTTTGCGCTCTCGCAGGTGACGACGGCATGGGCGTTCGTCGTTGACGCCGATGAGGTGCTCGACGAATCGTTGCGCGCGGCGATAGCCGATGCTCGCGAGGATCTCGACGGCTATCTCGTGCGCCGCGACACCTCGTTCGGCGGACGGCCGCTGCGGATGTGGAGCGGGGAACGGCTCCTGCGGTGTTTTCGCGTCGATGCGGTTCGCGTCGAAGGCTTCCCGACCGCCGGCGGGAGTGCGGCGTTGCACGAACGCTATCTCTGTGACGGAACGATCTCGGAACTCGCGGGCGTCTTGCAACACGATTCGTACGCCGACGCCGCCGAGTATCGGCAGAAATTCGCCCGCTATACCGAGATCGAAGCGCGGGGGCTCCCGCGCTCGTTCTCGCGCGCGGTGCGCGAATCGCTCCTCGTTGCGTGGCGCCTCGCAAAGTTCGGTGTAGCGCGCGGCGCGCTGCTCGACGGTCCTCGCGGATGGTACGTGATGTGGTGGTCGGCGCTCTATCCCGCGGTCGTGGCATGGCGGGCATGGCTCGCGTAGCGATCGACGCGCGCTTAACGCGCCAGATGTCGGTGGGGATGAAGGCCTATACCCAAGCGTTACTCGACCGCCGGGCGTTCCTAGCGCCGGAGATCGATCTCGTTCCGTGCGGACACGGTGAGAACTTCAGTATCGGCGAACAGATCGCTCTGCCGCTCGAGATCGCGCGATCTCGGGCGCGGCTCGTCCATTATCCCACGCAATATCTTCCGCTCGTGCGTTCCGTTCCGTACGTCCTAACGATTCACGACTTGATTCATTGCCGTTTTGCGGAGTTCTACGAAGCGAAAGTTGCCTGGTACTATCGGGCGGTCGTCGCCCCGGCGGCGCGCGGGGCGCGGCGCCTGATCGTCGGCGACGAGCGCAGCATCGAAGATTGCGTGCGTTACCTCGGGGCCGAGGCGAGCCGTATTCGCGTGGTTCCGCTGGGTATCGAGCCGTCGTTCCTCGAGGCGATAAGCGTGCCGCCGCCGGAACGTCCGTACTTGTTCTACGCCGGTAATCACCGCGAACATAAGGATCTGCCGACGCTGCTGGCGGCATGGGCCGCGCTCCCCGAGCGCGAGCGCTACGATCTGGTCGTTACCGGAGCCGACGATTTCGGCGATCTCCACGCGCGCTACGAGCGATTCGGCCGCCGATTGATCGCACTCGGCGATATCGACGAGCCCACCTTGCGCCGGACCTATACCGCGGCGAGCGCGTTGGTGCATCCGGCGCTCTGGGAGGGCTTCGGCCTCACGATGCTCGAGGCGATGGCGCTCGGAACGCCGGTGATCGCCTGCAGCGATGCCGTGCCGAGCCCGCTCGCAGCGGCCGCGCTCGTCTTTGCTCCACGCGATGTTTCGGCGTTGACGCGCGCGATCGAGAGTCTCTCGAGCGACCCTGCGGCATGGGCGGCGCGCCGGACGCTGGGGCGGAATGCGGCGCGAGAACTCACCTGGGATCGCTTCGCACGCCGGATTGCGGCGATCTACGCCGAAGCCCTCGACCGATAACCATGCGTTACCGACCGTTGCTCGCCGTCGCCGTTCTTCTTGCGTTCTTGGGCGCGGGCGCTTCGCCGTCCGCCTCTCCCTCGGCCTCCCCGAGCCCGGGGGCGCCGACGCTGCTGGTCGACGGCGTGCGGGTGCTCGTTCGACCACCGCCGCTACTCGTCGGCGGCCGGGTCTACGTTCCGCTCCAGCGGACGCTCTATGCGTTGGGCATTCCCTATCGTATTCGCAACGGCATGTTGCACGCGCGCTTCGGCGCGCATCGCGTGACGTTGCTGCTCGGGCAGAGCACGGCAATGCTCGACGGCGCTCCCGTCGATTTCGGCGCGCCACCGTTGGTGCGCAATTTTACGACCTACGTTCCCCTCCGCTTCGTAGGCGCGGTCTTGGGGGCACAGGCCGCGTACGACGCGAAGGCGCGTACGATTACGATTTCGGGTTCGACGCTCGGGCAGACGGGGAGCGGATTCGTTCTTTCGGCGAACGGCGGCGGCGTGCGCGAAGGGAGCGTGAGCGAACTCGATGCGCTTTCGAACCCGAAAACGATCACCGTGTTATTCGGCGGAACGGCGCACACCATCGCTCTGCACGACGACGTGCGCGTTGAACTCCACGATGTGTCGACCAACGTGGTGCGTCCGGGGATCCTCGCCGACATCGTGCCGGGCGATTTCGTCCGTATCGACGTCGGGAAGAAGGGGCGCGGCACCGCGATTCGCGACGATTTCGGCGTGCGCGCCGGGCGCGTCGCTGCAGTTGCCGGTGGTGAATTCGTGCTCGAAGACGGCCACGTGATCGTTCCCGACCGCACGACGCAATGGGTGCTCAACGGTGCTCCGGCGACTCTCGCCGACGTGCGCGCCGGCGACGACGCGACGATTCGCTATAACGTCGAAAGCAACGAAATTCTCCAGGTCGTTCTCAGCGATCGCCGCGATCCCGTCGCCCCGAGCGGGGCGATCGCTTCGATCGCTGTCGACCCCGGCACGCCGTTGCGCGCGGGGCAGACCCTTCGCGTGACGATGCACGGCGCACCGGGAGGGCTTGCGAGTTTCGATATCGGCGGCTTGGTACACGATGTCGGCATGCGCGAGGAACGCCCGGGTTTCTACGGTGGCTCGCTGCGCATCGGCGACGCCGTGAGTATCGCGCGCTCGCCGGTCGTTGTAACGTTGGTGGTGGGTTCGCAACGCTCGGTCGCGCGCGCGGCGACCTTGGTGAGCGCCTCGTCGGTGCCGCCGGGAATCGGGCGCGTCGGCCCTGCACCGGGAAGCATCGTGAGCAGCGAGACGCCGGCGATCTATGCAACGTTTCTGCCCGATGCGGTCGGCGTCGATCCGCGTAGCGCGACGCTGATCGTCAACGGACACGACGTAACCTCGGAGACGATTCGCAGCGCGCGCTTCATTCACTTCATTCCCGAGATCGACTATCGAGGCGTCGTTCGCGTGACGGTGCGCGTTACGGACTTCGCCGGAAATACCGCAACGCGCTCGTGGAGCTTTACCGTACGCCCATGAATTGTATTTTCTGCAAGATTATCGCGGGCGAGATTCCCTCGACGATCCTCGGCGCGAACGACGAAGCGATTGCAATCGCCGATCTCAACCCCATGGCGCCGACGCACGTACTCGTGATGCCGCGAACGCACGCGGCGAATTTCGCCGCATATCTACGCGAGCGCCCCGAAGGGCTCGGAGCGCTCTTCGCGCTTGCCGCGGAGATCGGCGAGCGCTGCGGTGATGGCTACCGATTCGTCGTGAACACCGGCAGCGATGGCGGACAGACGGTCGAGCATCTGCACGTGCACGTGCTCGGAGGCAGAGCGATGCAGTGGCCGCCAGGCTGACGGCGGCGTTCGCCCTCGCGATCGCCGTGCTCGTCCCCCTCGGGGCGAGCGCACGCTGCGAGAACGTCTTTTTCGTGCATCGGAACGCGCTCTCGTTGATTCCGGTCCGGGCGACGTTACAGCGCCGTCGGCTCTGGGTGCGGTTCATGATCGCGGCGCCGAAGAGTCGCAAATACTGGAGCGGCTTCGTCATCGTCGCCGTTGACGGAGAACGGCGCTTTGCGGTCTCCACCCGCGTCGCGGCCTTGAAGCCGATGACGCTGCTGATCGATCGTTTACCGCCGGGGCAACGGCGGATCGAGATCGCCATGTCTCCGGCTGCAAACGGCGCCTCAGCGAGCGATGCCGCGTTCACGACGTGCGTGAACGCTCCCGGGATGGCTCGCATCACTCGCTGGGGCTTGATTCCCTAAAGGCTCGCATCCAGGGATCCGACCGAAGGCATTTGACGCACGCTCCATACCGTGCTAAGGTCGCAGATGATTCTAGCCGGGCGGGCTTTGTTATGTCCGCACGAGCGCGAAAGGGGGTCGAATTAGCAATGGAAGTACGTGTCTCAGCCGGTGAAACCATCGAGAGCGCGCTGCGCCGCTTCAAGAAAGCCACTCAAAAGGCCGGTATTCTTGCCGAAGCGCGCAAGCACGAACACTACGAAAAGCCGAGCGTCCGCAAGAAGAAGAAATCGGCCGCCGCGCGCAAGCGCCGGACGTAATCTCCGTGGCCACGTTTAAGGAGCGCATCGCCGAGGATCTCAAGACGGCGATGAAAGCTCGCGAGCAGTTGAGGGTCGATACGTTACGTTCGGCTCTCTCCGGCTTTACCTACAAGCGTAGCGAGGCCGGCGTCGATCTCACCGAGAGCCAGGAGCTCGAGGTGATCGGCCGCCAGGTCAAGCAGCGGATCGACGCCGCGAGCGAGTTCCGCAAGGCCGGCCGTGAAGAGCTCGCCGCCAAAGAGGATGCCGAGCGCGAGATTCTCGTTGCCTACCTTCCGGCGCAGAGATCGCGCGATGAGGTCGTAGCGATCGTTGCGGCAGCGATTGCAGCGCTCCCCGAGAGCGGGCGCAACCAAGGTGCGGTGATGAAGGCCGTGATGCCGCAGCTCAAAGGGCTCGCCGATGGTAATCTCGTCCGCGAGATCGTCGCCGAAGCGCTCGCCTCGCACGGCACGTAACTTCTGACGCCTTGGCGGGTAGATACCGCCATGTGGAGTCTTCGTCTCCGAATCGCCCTCGCCGGAACCCTCGTTGCGCTCGCGGCCTTCGGGCTAGCCCGCGCGAGCGGCTCCTCGGCGCCGGTCGTCGTCGTCCCAATAACCGGCTCGGTCGATCGCGGAATGGAGCACCTGGTGCTCCGTGCGCTCGATCTCGCTCGCACCGATCGCGCCCAGGCGCTCGTTCTCGACGTCAATAGCTCCGGCGGACTCGATACCGCGCTCGCGCCGATTCGCGCTGCGATTCGCAGCGCACCGGTGCCGACGATGGCGTATGTCTCCGGGCATGCCTACTCTGCCGCGGCGCTCATCGCGCTCGCGGCTCGGCGCGTCGTTCTCGCCCCAGGGGCAACGATTGCCACCCCCGCGGCGGCGAGCAGCAGCGGGATGCTCGTCCTCGATAGCTCCGAGGCGCTGCAAGCGCATCTTGCGTCGAGCGTCGCCCCGACGCTCCAGGCCGCTCTATCCGCCGCCCAATTAGGGAACGCTCCCATCGTGCAGGTACGGATGACCCTCGCGGAACGCATCGCGCGTTTCGTCAGCGAACCGCTCGTCGCCGGCCTGCTGATCGGTCTCGGCCTGCTCGGGTTACTCGTGGAAATGCAGACGTTGCACGGCCTCGCCGGTTTCATCGGCATCGCCGCGCTCGCGCTCTATTTCAGCGTGCAGTTCTACTCGGGCTTCGCCGACTGGACGATCGTTCTCATCGCCATTATCGGCGTACTCGGCGTGCTTTGGGAACTGCACATCGTTCCCGGGCACACGCTCCCCGGAGCGCTCGGAGCGCTCTTGCTACTCGGTGCGCTCCTCTTCTCGTTCGGCACGCCCTACCTCGTTGCGGGGGTCGAGGCTCTCGCGACCGCGATCGTGCTCGCGACGATCGGTTTTTCGATGGCGCTGCGCGCCTACCCCGAGAACGCCTGGAGCTCGAGGCTCGCCCTCGCCGCGGTCCAAGGCCCGGATTTCGTCACCGCCCCCAATCGCTTCGATTTGATGGGGAGGAGCGGAATGGCCCTCACCTACCTGCGCCCTGCCGGGCACGCGCTCATCGACGGCGAACGGATCGATGTGCTGACCGAAGGGGAGTTTATCGCCGCCGGTACGCCGATTCGCGTCGTCCGCGTCGAAGGCTCGCGTATCTTCGTCGAACCGATTCCCTTCCCACTTGAAAGGATTACTTCATGATTGCGGTGAGCGCAGCGGTCTTGATCTTTGTCGCGATAATTCTCTTTTTTGTTTTTCTCTATTATTTTCCGTTGGGATTATGGATTCGCACGATCGCCGCAGGCGTGCCGTTGGGGATCATTTCCTTGGTGCGCATGCGCCTCATCGGTATACCGCCGGGGGTCATCGTCACCAACTACGTGCGCGCGCGTAAAGCCGGGCTCGATCTCTACGTCGACCAGATGCAGTCGCACTATCTCGCCGGCGGTAACGTCGAAAACGTTACGCTCGCGATGATCGCCGCGCAGCGCGCGCAAATTCCGCTGGAATGGCAACGCGCCGCCGCGATCGATCTCGCCGGCCGCAATGTCGTCGAGGCGTTGCAGATGTCGGTGAATCCGAAGGTCATCGAGACCCCAACCTTCCAGGGGGTCGCACAGAACGGCATTCAGCTCAACGTCAAAGCACGCGTGACCGTCCGCAGCAATCTCGACCGTTATGTCGGTGGTGCCGGCGAACCGACGATCATCGCGCGCGTCGGTGAAGGTGTCGTTGCCGCGGTCGGTGCTGCGGTCGATCACAAAGAAGTGCTCGAGTATCCCGACCGCATCAGTAAAGCGGTCTTGAGCAAGGGGCTCGATGCCGGTACCGCGTTTGAGATCGTCTCCATCGATATCGCCGACGTCGACGTCGGCAAGAACATCGGCGCCGAATTGCAGACGAGCCAGGCCGAAGCCGACCGGCGGATCGCCCAAGCGAAGGCGGCAGAGCGGCAGTATGCGGCCATGGCCTCCGAGCAGGAGCAGAAGGCCGAGACGCAGGCGATGCGCGCCCGCGTCGTCGAGGCCGAGGCTTCGATTCCGGCGGCGATTGCGGCGGCGTTCAAGAGCGGAAACCTCGGCGTGATGGATTACTACCGCTTGAAGAACATTCAGGCCGATACCGAGATGCGTGGTTCGATCGGAGGCTCTTCGGGCGATCAAGGCAGCACGCCGCCGGCCCCTCCGCAGAAGTAGCGCATGCACTGGCGCGATTTCGGGTCCCTGCTCTGGGTCCTCATCGTGATTGCGGGCGTCGTGTCGAGCGTGCGCAAAGCAACGAACCGCTCGCAGGCCCCGGCTTCCGCGCGTCTCGGGCAGCCAAGTGCAGCCCCGAAGCCCGCCCCGGTCGTGACGAGGGGAGCGGCGAAGGTTCCGCGCGAGGTGAGCGTGGCAGCGCAGGCCCTCGCCGATGCGGCCTATCGCATGCAGCTCGCCGTCGCCCCGATCGCGCCGCCGCCCCCCGAACCCGTCGAGCAGCCTGCGGCGATCCCGGCGATGGAGTCGTTCGGCGAGCTTTCTTCGCTCGTGAAGACACCTGCGAGCGCTTCCATCGCACGGGGACGGAGCGATTGGGCACGCGGGGTGGTGATCGCCGAAATGCTCGCGCCGCCGCTCGCCATGCGGGAGAGCGGCCCCCCGACGTGGTAGGGAAGCGCTGGAGTGACCCCACGTTCTGAATAATCTCGACCGTCGTACTATCGCACTCGATTCGCTCGGCGAACGGGTGCGGCTCTTTGGAGCGTTCGATGCAAACCTGGCGGCGATCGAAGAACGTTGCGGCGTACGCTGCTTCGTCGATGGTGAGTCGTTGGTACTCGCAGGTGCCGCCGGGAAGACCGAGCGCGCCGAATCCGCGGTCCGCGCCCTCTTGGTTTCGGCGTTGCGCGGCGAACAGATGACGCCCGACGATGTCGCGCTCGCCGTCGCCGATGCCGACCTTCCCGCAGCCGCTGCAGCGATGCTGCCGGCGACGCTCTTGCGCAGCAAGCGCGGCCGCGAGATTCGGGCGAGAACGGCGGGGCAGAGAGCCTTCGTCGAAGCGATCGAACGGCACGCGTTGACGATCTGTATCGGCCCGGCCGGCACCGGTAAAACCTTTCTCGCGATCGCGATGGCGTTGCGTGCCTTGCGCGATCGCAACGTCTCGCGCATCGTGCTGACGCGCCCCGCCGTCGAAGCCGGCGAGCGGCTCGGCTTTCTCCCCGGCGACTTGAAAGAAAAAATCGACCCCTATCTCCGTCCGCTCTACGACGCGATCGACGAATTGCTCGACGATAGCACGGCGGCAAAATATATCGAACGCGGCACGATCGAAGTCGCGCCGATCGCGTACATGCGTGGGCGAACCTTGGCCAACGCATTCGTCATCGTCGACGAAGCGCAGAACGCCGGTGCCGAACAACTCAAAATGCTCTTGACGCGGATCGGCGCGGGCTCGCAGATGGTGGTGGTCGGCGACGCAACGCAGGTCGATCTTCCCTCGGGAGCGCGGAGTGGGCTCCGCGACGCGGCTCGACGTCTGAGAGGCGTCGAAGAGGTTGCGGTGATCGATCTCGACGCTGCCGACGTCGTGCGCCGACCGCTCGTCGCGCGCATCATTCGCGCCTACGAAACGCCGCAATGATTCATTACCGCAATACCGTGCGGAAGAGCGGTGTCGACGCGCGTGCGGTCAAGCGCACCGCCGAGCAGTTGCTCGCGGCGGTCGGTCGGCGCGGCGCATCGCTCTCGATCAGCTTCGTCGGCGACGAGGAGATCGCACGCATCAACGCCGAGCATCGCGGAAAAAACCGCCCCACCGACGTCTTGAGTTTTCCCCTCGAACCCGATCCGAGTATGCCGGGTGAGGAATTGCTCGGCGACGTCGTGATTAGCGTCCCGACCGCACGGCGGCAAGCGGCGGAGTACGACGCACCGTTACAACGCGAGGTCGAACGTCTGCTGATCCATGGCTTGTTGCACGTCCTCGGACACGATCACGAAGCACCTGAGGAACGCGATGCGATGATCGCCGAGGAGCGACAACTCGCGGCAACGATCGGCATGCCGTGGCCGTACGACCCATGAGCGATCGCTCCTCGCAACCTCCGCTCCAACGCATCGCGCGTTCGTTCGGTCACGCCGTCGACGGCATCGTCTATGCTGCACGAACGCAGCCGAATCTGCGCGTTCACCTTTTGGTGGCAGTCGCGGTTTTGGCGGCGACGCTGTTTATGCATCTGCGACGCTCGGAGACGATTGCCGTGGTGGTGCTCGTCTCGGTGGTTATCGCCATGGAATTAATGAATACGGCGATCGAATCGGTCGTCGATCTGCTGACCGCAACGCATCATCCCCTGGCGAAAAGCGCGAAGGACGCCGCTGCAGCCGCCGTTTTCGTCGTCGCGCTCGCAGCGTTGGTCGTTGGGGCGCTGATCTTTCTCCCAACCTTGCGCTTCCCGGTCGATATCGTCGTGGCGGTGCTCTCGATCGTCGCGATCCTCACGATCTTCGGAAAGGCGCTCGCTCCCAACGGGGGCTCGCTCTTCCATGGTGGATCGCTCTCCGGGCACGCCTCGCTCGCCTTTGCCGCAGCGACGCTGCTCGCGCTGCTGGTGCGCCAACCGATCCCTATCGTCCTCGCCTATCTCGTCGCAGCACTCGTCGCCCAATCACGCGTCGAGGGGGGAATTCACACCTGGCCGGAGGTGGTGCGCGGGGCGCTGCTCGGAACCGCGGTCACGCTGCTGGTTGGAGGCGCCCTGCATGGACATCTCGTGTTATAATGGGCGCGCTTTGAACGACCCTTCCTCACGAAGTCGTAGCGCGCGATGATGCTCGACGTCCAGAACGATTGGCTCTGGTTTGTAGCGATCGCCGTCCTCGTGCTCCTCGCTGCATTTTTTGCCGCTTCGGAAGGGGCGTTGATCTCTATTTCGAGGCTGCGAGCGCTCTCGATGCAGGAGAAGGGCTTGCCGCGTGCCCGTGACGTGTTGATGCTCGTCGAGGATCGTCAACGCTTTCTGACGACGGTCTTAGTCGCCAATACGCTCGTTCTGCTCGGGGCAGAATCACTTGCGACCTGGCTTGCAATCGAACTCGGCATCCCACAGGCGGCGCTGGTTGCGACGCTGGTGATGGCACTGCTCGTTCTGCTCTTCGGGGAGATCATTCCGAAAACGATCGCCGTTGCCGATAGCGAGCGCTGGGCGGTGCGGCTGGCGATGCCGATGCGCGCCGTTGCGTGGCTCCTCTCGCCGTTCGTGCGGCTGATGCTCTGGATCACCGTCTTTATGCTTCGCCCCTTCGGCGTCGATCGTCGAACCTCGCTCTTCGTTACCGAGGAGGATATCCGCACGCTCGTCGACGTCGGCGCCGAGCAACGCGTCATCGAAGAAGAAGAGCGCGAGATGATTCATTCGGTCATTGAATTCGGCGATACGATCGTGCGCGAGGTGATGACACCTCGCCCATCGATGGTCGCGATCTCGGTGGAAGAATCGGCGCGCCGCGCGCTCGATGTCGTGATAGCCGAAGGGTATTCGAAGCTCCCGGTCTTCGAGGAGTCCCGCGACGATATCGTCGGCGTCGTGCACGATCGCGAGTTGCTGGTGGCCTTGGCGAACGGCACGCTCGCACAACAATCGCTGCGCGCCTTTATGCGCCCGGCGGTCCACGTTCCCGAAACGAAGAAGATCGCCGAGTTGCTGCGCGAGATGCAGCGCGATAAATTTTCGATGGCGATCGTCGTCGACGAATATGGCGGCACCGCCGGCATCGTTACGATGGAAGATCTCCTCGAAGAGATCGTCGGCGAAATTCGCGACGAGCACGACGAAGACGAGCAGGAACCGATTCACGTCGTCGGCGAGGGCGAAGCGGTCGTTGAGGCGGCGACCAATATCGAAGACGTCAACGCCAAGCTCGGCACCGATCTTCCAACCGAAGAATTCGAGACAATCGGTGGGTACACGGTCGGGCTCTTCGGACGTCTTCCCGGCGAGGGAGAAGAGGTCGTTGCCGATTCCGAGACGCGGCTGCGCGTCGATCGGCTGCGGCGGCGGCGTATTCTCGCCGTACGCGTCTTTTACAATGGAAAGACCGAATCGGAGCGCGTCGACGATGCTCTCGTCTGAGCGCGTCGCCGAGCTCGTCGCACGAGCGACGCAGGCGCGCGAGCACGCCTACGCACCGTACTCCGCTTTTCCGGTCGGCGCCGCATTGCTGCTCGATTCAGGTGAGATCGTTACCGGTGCGAACGTTGAGAATGCCAGCTACGGGCTCTCGCTCTGCGCCGAGCGTGCCGCCGTGGTGCGTGCGGTCGCCCAAGGGGCGCGGCGTTACGTTGCCATCGCCGTCGTCGGCCCGAAAGAGCTCGACCTCGCGCCGTGCGGCGCCTGCCGGCAATTTATTGCAGAATTCGGACTCGATATCGAGGTGATAACCCTTCGCAGTGGGCAACCAACCACGCGCACGATGCGCGAGTTGCTCCCCGATGCGTTCGATGCCGAATCGTTGCCGTGAGCGGTGAGGAGCGTAGTTATCGCGCCGATGCGCTGATCCTCGGCGCGCGGCCGCTCGGCGAGGCCGATCGCATCGTTCGGCTGCTCACGCGCGAGTTCGGAAAACTCGACGCCGTTGCAAAGGGTGCGCGCCGTCCGAAGAGCCGCATCGGTGGGCGCTTAGAGATCGCCGGACGGGTCGAGATGATGCTGCACCGCGGCCGTTCGCTCGACGTCATCGTCTCCGCCGAAGAGCGCTCGCACAGGTGGACGGCTCTCGTCGAACCCGAACGGCTCGCCGTGGCTTCGCTCGCGTTGGAGCGCGTCGATGTCTTGTGCGAACCAGGAGAGCCGGTCCCGGAGATCTTCGACCTTCTCGATTCGAGTCTCGATGCGATTGCGAAGAGCGAACGCCCACACCGATTCGTCGCACGCTTCTCGCTTCGGCTGCTCGATTTACTCGGCTCGATGCCGCCCGCGGAACGTTGCTGTCTTTGCAGCGATATGCTCGAGGATCGGAGCTGGCTCGATGCGAGTGAGGGTGGGATCCTCGATGCAAAATGTCGCCGGCCACACCGCGAGGAGATCGCGCTCGATCCGGAGGATCGTGCGAATTTTGCGGCCCTGGGGCGCGAACGTGGGGCCGGTGCGGCGGTCGAGGCGCGCCCGCAGGCGGCGGCGGCGATCGAGGCACTGATCGCACACTATTGCGCGCGACCGTTGCGCGTGAGCGCGTTGCCCGGCTACGCATACGGAGCGATATGAGCGCGCTCGCACTCGATGTCGGCAGCAAGCGGATCGGCGTCGCACTCGGTGACCCCTCTGAAACCTTCGCGTTTCCCTTACCGACGATCGAACGCACGAACCTCCGAGCCGACATCGCGCGCATTCGTGCGTTGGTGGAAGAGCACGGCGTACGCGATCTCGTCGTCGGCGATCCGCTCGCCCTCGACGGCACGCGAAAGCTCGCTGCGGAGAAGATCGATGCCTTCGTCGCGCAGTTACAGAGCGCGATCCCGGTGCCGATCCATCGCATCGACGAGCGCATGACCAGCGCGCAGGCGAACAAGGCATTGCTCGCCGCCGACCTCTCGCGCGAGCGCCGCAAACGCAGCGTCGATGCGTTTGCCGCCGTGCTGATCCTCGAGAGCTACCAAGCGCGACGGCGGCGCGAACGGGAACGTTCTTCGTAAAATGCGCCTGCGCCCCACTCTGCTCTCGCTCGCAGCGATCGCCCTCTCGTGTCTCGTCGCATACGGTGCATACGGTCTCTATTGGGATCGCGCGCTGCCGCTCCACAAAACCGAGATCGTCGTCGCCCCCGGCAGCGATTTCGATAGGATCGTCGCTTCGCTCGCCGCCGATGGCGTCACGCGTCATCCGTGGTTGCTCCGTGCGCTCTCGCACGTGCGTGGTGCGAGTGCGAAGGTCCAGGCAGGGCGCTATCGCTTCCAGGCGCATCTGAGCACCGTCGATCTTCTCGACCGATTGCTCGCCGGAGGACGCAATTCGATCTGGGTCACGATTCCCGAGGGTTTTACCGACCGAGAGATCGCGCGCCGCCTGGCGCGCGAGGGTCTTGGCGATGCGCGCTTGCTCGAACGCGCTTTCAAACACGATTCTGCAACCGTCGAGGGCGAGCGGATCGTGGGGCTTGAAGGTTTTCTCTTCCCCGACACCTATCTCGTGCCGATCGGTGCGACGCCGGGGGCGATCGAGTCGCAGATGCTCGCGCGCTTTCGCCAAGAACTCCCCGCGCACGCACGCCGACGGGCTCGTGCCTTGCACGTTTCGCTCGTAGGAGCGATTACCATCGCTTCGATGATCGAACGCGAAGCGAAGATCGACCGCGATCGGCCGTTGATCGCGAGCGTCATCTACAATCGATTGCGAGTGGGGATGCCGTTACAGATCGATGCGACGGTGGAGTACGCACTCCCGCATCATCGCAGTACGCTCACCTACGCCGACCTCGCCGTCCCGTCGCCATATAATACCTACCTGCACACAGGGTTACCGCCCGGGCCGATCGCCAACCCCGGGCGCGCATCGATCGAGGCCGCCCTCCACCCCGCAAAGACTGATTTTTTGTACTACGTCGCGAAGGGAGACGGCAGTCACGTCTTCGCCGCAACGCTCGCCGAACAGACGGCGAACATTGCCCGCTACGAACGATAGGAGAGGTTATGTCCGACCGTAACAGTCCCGCCCCGAGCAAGCCCCTGGAACTCAAAGAACTGTTGACGATCGAGACCGACGACGGCCGGTCGCTGGAGTTCGAGGTGGTCGGCACGCTCGCCGATGAGGAGAGCGGCGAGACCTACGCGGTTCTCGTGCACGGTAGCGATGAGGGCGAAGGCGACGAAGAGGCGGAGTTCATCGTCACCGACAGCGTCGGAAACTTACTCGACGATGACGACCTCGCGCAGGAGATTCTCGACGAGTTTCTGCTCTTCGCCGAGGAGTCCGAAGAAGGCGAAGAGAGCGCACACGAGTAGCGAGCGCCGCAGTGCTTCCCAGTAATCGACAGTACGCGGTGGTGCTCACCGCCGTTCGGCTCTATGCCGGGCTCTTTTGGCTCGCGTACGGGATTGAGAAGTTTACCCATCCGGCGCACTTTATGCCACCGACCGGGCTGATGGCGACCTACCTCGCACAGGCCGTCGCGCATACCGCCGGTCCCTACCACGATTTTCTCGTCGGCTTCGTGCTGCCGCACGAACGCATCTTTGCCGAACTCGTCCGCTCCGGCGAGGTGCTGGTTGGCTGTGCGCTGGTCCTGGGGATCTTCACCCGCTTCGCCGGGGGTGTCGGCATCGTGCTCGGGCTGAATTATCTCGCATCCAAGGGGGGGATGAGTTCGCTCGCCGATTGGACCGGAATTGACGGCATCGCCATCGTCCTGAGCGCGCTCTGCCTCTTGCTGCCGCTCGGCCGCCCCCTCGGCATCGACGCGCTCCTCTACGCGTTGCGCCCCCGCCGGGGCGCAACGACCACCGCGGGTGCGACGGCGGCGCCGCCCATTGAAGCCGAGTTCGTCGAGGAGCCGCCGTTGGAGGAACCGAGCGCGCCGCGCGACTAAAAAAGGTGCTAGGCCTCCCGAAGTGGTAAAGTAGGGCTAGCTTCCTGCCGAAAAGGTGGGGGTAGGCTCCCAGGATGGGGGCCGAAGATTCGGGGCTTTCGCGCTGGATTCGAAACGTCAAGGAGGAATGATGGCTCAGGGACTGAGTATCGCCAACAATCTGTTGGCCAATAGCGTTCAATTTAACCTGAATAATAATCAGAGCGCGCTGAAGAACATTGTTACTCAGCTCTCTTCTGGTTTGCGCATCAACTCCGCGGCGGACGATCCCTCCGGTCTCGCTATCGCAACGAACCTGCAAACGCAGGTCGATGGCTTCAA
>JABEUX010000127.1 GCA_013044185.1 Vulcanimicrobiota bacterium
ATATCGAGATACCATCGCCCCTTGGGAACCTCGCGTAACCGCCGCGCGTGATCGCCCATGATGCCTTTCGGTTCGTCGGCGCGGAGCATATCTTCGCGCGCCGCTTGAATATCGACGACGCGGCTCTGCAGCGCTTCGGTGAGCGCGCGCGTGAGCGCATGCGCGGGCGAGAGCGCGCAGCCCAACCCCATGTGCGCCATCGGTATCGCCGCATCGGGTTCGGAGATCGAAGCGAGCACGGCGATCGGCAACGGCGGCTCGTCGAGTGCAAACGCATGCACCGTAAGCCCGGCAGTGCGTAGTTCGCGCACCAACCAATCGACGTCGCTCTCGCCGACGGGAAGTGCGATCTCCGGAATCAACGCACGTTCGGGGGCATCGGGGCCGAGAAAGAACTTCGGCGCGAGCGAACAACGTACGTGCGCGAGCGCCCAGGCATGCCGTTCGATCAGTTCGCAGAGCGCGTGATAGATCGCTTCGGTAAGATTGTTTCCCGAGGCGAGCCCGTTGGTGCTCGTCGTGGTAAAGAGTTTCTCGCCGAACCACGGGCATTCGACCATTGCGAGCGGCACCGGAATCGCATCGCCCGAGAGCAGTTCGGTCCCACGCACGCAATCGACGACGAGATCGCGTGCCTCGGGGTGCAGGCCGCATTCATCGAGATCGATCCGTTCGGCGACGCTGCGCAGCGATTCGCGGCGTAGCACGAGTGCGGCACGCGCGCCGATCTGCCGTTCGCTCGCCTCCATTACCGCACTTGCAATCGCTCCCTCGCGCGTGATCCCTTTCCCGTTGTAAACGCCGAGCAGATCGGGCGAGTGCGGAACCAGCGCGCTAAACGTTGGGATGCTCGTGCGGTCGAGCAGCGTGGTATCGGCGACGCGCGTGATGCCGTAGCGCCGCCGCAATTCCGGCAGCAGTGCGAGCGTCTGCACGAATGGCACCGCGCGGTCGTAGGTGCCGGGAGCCTTCGGCATCGTTGCAGGAAGTGCGATCGGCGAGGTATCGCGCGGCGTTCGGCTCGCAGCCGACTGCGCCGTTGGTGCGGGAAGATCGTCGCGCCGCCACGGGCGCGCCAACGCGCGTTGCACGCTCCGTAGTGCGAAACGCGCGTCGTGCCGCTTTAAGTCGCCTTCGTTCCGTGCGATATCCAGCAGTGCCGTACGCGAGAGCGCGGGTGCGTGCGCGATGCACGCCTCCCAACTTCGTTCCATGTAGTAGATCGCACGCGATTCCACGACGAACGCGCGCGCCTCATCGGCGCTCAACAGCGCGCGGCGCACGGCGAGCCAGGCAACGTATCGCACGTTGACGAGCGGAACCGTCATCGCGGCGTGCGTCTGCGGATGGGTGAGCAGCGCGACTTCATCGTCGCCGTCGATGATCTCGGCGGCATACCAGCGCGCGATCGCACCGAAGGTCGCGAAGCCGTAGGGCGCACACTCGACGCCGCGCAACGCGCCCATGCTCGATGCGCCGAACATGCGCGCGTGCGAGAGTGCGGCGAAACATTCTTTCGGCGAGGGTGCGAGATCGTGATGGAAGAGACCGTCGATGAGCAGCACCGCGTCGTAATCGCGCGCCGCGCGTTCGACATCGCCGCGCGCCGCCGGCGGCAAGTAGCACGCACTGGGAATAGCAATGCGGTCCTCGCTTAAAAGCGAGGGACCGCAAAAAATCGCGAGCGTTCCACCCATTGCGTCGCCCCGTTGGCGCATGGGGCGAGCGAACCCTGTCGCTAGACCGGGGCTTCCTCGACGATGCGTTCGATCGCCGTTACCACGCGGTCGAAGCCTTTGCCGCCCGCTTGGAAGTGGCGCAGCTCGTGATTGCGGTTGAAGACGTAGAACGCCGGCACGAACTGGTTTTCGAATCGGTCGACGAGCGTGTGTTCGTTATCGATCGCGCAGGGCTGCGTTAATTGCATCTCGCCGCGTGCGTCGGTTTCGACGGCGGCGATATCGAGCTCGCTCTCCGAACGCGGTTGATGGATCGCCACGAAAGCAACACCGAGCGGCGCAAAACGATCGCGTACGCGCGCGAATGCTTCCGCACTTTCGTGGCAGAGGTGGCAACTGAGCGACCAAAAGCTAATGACGACGGGCTTCCCGGCGAGTGCGTCGGCGCTCGGCGCGCCGCCGTTGCACCAGGTTGCAACCCCCTCCAACGATGGGAGGGGGCTGCGCATCCGGAGCGCCATTATGCTTTCTGGAGCAGCGCTTTGCCGGGCTTCCATTCCGCCGGGCAGAGCCCGCCGGTCTGAAGCGCCTGCAACACGCGCATCGTCTCTTCGACGCTGCGCCCGACGTTGTCGTCGGTGACGACCGCGTACTTCAGCACGCCTTCGGGATCGATAATGAAGAGACCGCGCTGTGAAACGCCGCTCTTCTCATCGAGAACGCCGTACGCACGTGCGACCGATTTTGTGAAATCGGAGACGAGCGGAAACTGCGTGCCGGCGATACCGTTCTTCTCACGCGGCGTGTTCAACCACGCCCAGTGGCTGAAGACCGAGTCGGTCGAACAGCCGAGAATCTCGCAATCGAACTCCTGGAACTCGGTCGCACGATCGGAGAGCGCGGTGATCTCCGTCGGGCAAACGAACGTGAAGTCGAGCGGATAGAAAAAGAAAATCAGCCATTTACCACGGTAGTCGTTGAGTGAAATCTCTTTGCCGAGATCTTTCGCACTGGTCGCACCCTTGGTGCTGGCCAACGTAAACTCGGGGGCTGCTTTACCAACCTGAACCATACTTCTTAAATCTTCCTAACGCACGAGCGGGTGGTGAGGGGCATCAAGGCCGCTATTGCGACCAGACGGTATGACGCGCCCTTGCCTCCGGGGGTTGCA
>JABEUX010000128.1 GCA_013044185.1 Vulcanimicrobiota bacterium
AATACACGCTTCGAGTGCCGGCGCCGGATCCTCGACGAAGCCGCCACCGAGAACGAGGTGCTCGACCGGGAAGCCGGCGGCGGCACTCGAAGCGTGTATTCCGGCGATACGGGCGCGGGCACGGGAACTCTCGATCGCCTTTCCCAAAATCGGCATCGAGCCCGGCCGCGCTATCGTCGCCGCTGCCGGCACGACGTTGCTACGCATCGGCGCCATCAAGCGAACCGCGCGGATGCGCATCGCGATCTGCGACGGCGGGCTCTACGAGAACCCACGCCACGCACTCTACGGCGTCACGCACCCGGCGCTCGTTCTCTCGCATGCCGGCGAAGCAACCGAACCGACGCTGCTCTGCGGGCGGAGTTGCGAGAGCGACGAACTGGGCACCTACGAGTTCCCGCTTTCGTTAGCAGCGGGTGATACGATCGCACTTTTGGATACCGGAGCGTATACGGTGAGCATGGCTAGTACCTACAATCGATTCGCGCGCCCCGCCGTCGTAGCTCTGCGCGGGAACGACGCGGTGCTCTGGATGCGCGCCGAATCGCTCGACGAAACGGTCGGACGCGATGTTCGAGTATAGGCGCATCGGCGCGCTCGTACTCGCGTTGACGCTCGCGGCGCCGATCGCCGCTTCCGCCGATGCGACCGCTTCCGCGCCCGCGCCCGCGCCGCCGCCGATCGTTTCGACGCGATTCTCCACCGCGACGGTGGCAAAACTTCGCACCCGCATCGCGGCGATTCTCGCCGCGGCTCGTACCGGAGAGCTACGCGGCGCGCATGTCGCGTTTCTCGCGATCGACGCAAAACGCGGAACGCTGATCGATGCCGTTCACCCCGATGGCGATTTTATTCCGGCCTCCACCTTCAAGCTCATCGTCGGCTCCGCGAGCCTCGATCTGCTCGGGGCGGAGCATCGTTTTGTCACGACGCTCTCCTCCGATGGAACGCGAGCGGGAACCGCCCTGCACGGCGATCTCATCCTTCGCGGCGGCGGCGACCCGACGCTCGACGGCAAAGTGCTGCGTGAGGCCGCACGCGCGGTCGCGCGGAGCGGCATCACGCGCGTCGACGGCGCGCTCCTGCTCGACAATACGGCCTTCCGCTATCCGAGTGCGCTCTATCGCCCGGGATGGGCGTGGGACGATCTCACCTACGGCTACGGGGCTCCCACCGACGCGCTCTCGCTCGACGAAAACGCCCTCCATATTACGGTCTCGCCGGGGGCGCACCCGGGCTCCGCCGTTACGCTCTCCGTCTCACCACAGACGCCATCGCTGCAGATCGAAAATCACGCGATCACCGGTTCGAGCGAAGCGAGCGATAGCATCGATGCGATGCGCCCTTGGAACGATCCCAACGTCGTACGGATCGTCGGCGTTATTCCGCAGGGCGCGAAGGCTCCCGACCGCTTTCGGGTTGCAGTCGAGAACCCGCAAGCATTCGTCGGCGACGCATTTCTCGCCGATCTCGAAGCGAACGGCGTAGCGATTGCCGCCGGCATGCGCACCGACCCCCTACCGCCGCACGCAACGACGATCTGGGAGCATCGCTCCCCACCGCTTTCGACGATTCTCGCGCGCATGTGGCAGCCCAGCGACAATTTCATCGCCGAGATGCTCTTCCGCCATCTCGGAGGTGCGCGCGCCGAACGCGCGTGGCTGCGGCGCGTCGGCGTCGATCCGCAGAGGCTCACTATCGTCGATGGCTCGGGGCTCTCCGCGTACGACCGCATCACCCCGCGGGCGCTCGTACGCATCTTGCAATACGACCGCGCCCCGCAACGAAAGGCGATCGTCGAGGCGGCACTCCCGCTCTCGGGGGTGCGCGGCACGCTGAAGGATCGCTTTCGCGATCCGATCCTCCGCGGAAAGATCGACGCGAAGACCGGGAGCGTCAACCACGTGCGCACGCTCGCGGGCTACCTCCAGACCGAACGGCACGGCACGGTCACGTTTGCCCTGCTCGTCAACGATTGGATGGATCGCGGGCCCGGCGCAATGAAGCGACTCGATGCGGTGCGAGGAGCGATCCTCCGCGCGATTGCGACGGCACCCTGAGCGGAGGCGCCACTCCGAAGCAACAAGCGTCGAATCCAAGCGCTGCCGTGCCGCGTTATACTCGCTGATATGAGTGAAAAAGCGATTTTTGCAGCGGGCTGTTTCTGGGGGGTCGAGGCCGGCTTTCTTCAGGTACCGGGCGTTCTCGATGTCACCAGTGGGTACACCGGCGGAAAGAGCGAGAACCCGAGCTACCGTGAGGTCTGCGCGCATGGCACGGGGCATGCAGAGGCGGTCGAAGTCACGTTCGACCCGGAGAAGGTGAGCTACGACGCACTCGTCGCCTATTTCTGGCGCATGCACGACCCGACGCAAGTGAACCGGCAGGGCCCCGATATCGGTTCGCAATATCGCTCCGCGATCTTCGTCCTCTCACCCGAGCAACGTCGCATCGCCGAAGCCTCGAAGAACGCCGCTCAAGCCTCCTTCGCGAAACCGATCGCGACGGAGATCGTCGATGCAACGAGGTTCTGGCCCGCCGAAGCCTACCACCAACGCTATTTCGAACGAAACGCGATCGCCTGCCACGTTCCCGCGCCATGACGCGCGTACAGATGCTCGTCGGCGCGGCGGCGCTCCTCACCACCGCGTCGAGCGTGAAACTCGCGCACGCCGCCGAGCGCTATGCCGTCGCCATGAGCCCCGCAGCGTGGCTCCGCAAACTCGGTCCGGCGCGCTACGCGATATTGCGCGAGGGCGGCACCGAGGCGCCCTACTCGAGCCCGCTCGATAAAGAGTTCGCCGTCGGCACCTACCTGTGCGCGGGCTGCAATCAAGCGGCGTTCAGTTCGACGACGAAATACCACGCGGGCGAGGGCTGGCCGTCGTTCTGGAACGTCCTCCCCGGCGCGGTGCGCTTTCAGAAAGATTACCAACTTCTCGGCGAGGTTCGCACCGAGGTCCATTGTTCGCGCTGCGGCGGCCATCTCGGGCACCGCTTCCACGACGGGCCGCAGCCGACCGGGCTACGCTACTGCATCGATGGGCTCGCGCTGCGATTCATTCCGAGACACGACGCCGGTCGTGGGTGATTTTCAAGACGAGAATCGAAAAATTCAATGCGAGCGTCACCGCGTTGGTAAGCAGAATCGGCATCGAATGCAGCGCGATGCCGTACCATACCCAGAGCGAGATCCCGATAATAAAAAACGCGAGCGCGCCATAGGAGAGGTCGTCGGCGCTACGCCGTTTGAGGATGCGCAGCATCTGCGGCATGAACGAGATCGTCGTGAGCGTTCCCGCGGTGAGGCCGAGAACGTCGAGCGCACTCATGTGCCGTGCGCTCGCCGCGCCATGCGATGCATCCAGGTATAGAGCCCGCCGACCGTCGCGACGAATGCGAGCGTTCCGATGATCTGCGAAGGCCCGGCGAAGGCATCCCCCACCAGCGCGAGCGGCGTGCCGCGGTTGCTCGCGACGATCAATCCCGCTAAGAGCACGCCGAAGAGGCTCTCGCCGACGATGAGCCCCGATGCGAGTAAGACTCCTAAGCGCTTTCCGAGATCGGCGAACGCTTCTCCGCGTAAGCGACGTTCGTACCAATAGCCGAGCAATGCGCCGATCACCACCGGCGCGGTCGTCGAGGTTGGAAGATAGATGCCGAGCCCAACGGCGAGCGGCGGAAGCTTTCCGCGACCGGTCGCGCGGAGAACTTCATCGATCGCGACGACGACCGCGCCGATCAACCCACCGATGCCGATGAGCGACCAATCGAGGTTCCCGCCGAGCACGCCCTTCGCCAACGCGGTGATGAGCATCGCCTGCGGAGCGGGTAATGGGTGCGAGCCCGGTGCGACGTGCAGATTTGCCGCGCCCATAAATCCGTATCCACGCGCCAACAAATCGAGAATCGGCGGGATGACCGCCGCGCCGACGATCACGCCGATCACGAGTGCGACCTGCTGCTTCCACGGCGTTGCATCGACGAGCTGCCCCGTCTTGAGATCTTGAAGGTTGTCGTTGGCGATCGTCGCGACCGAGATCACGACCGTCGTTACGAAGAGCGCGAATGCCAGCAGCGGTTTGGTAAGTTCGGGGTGCGCGTGCCCGAAGAGGACGGCGATCGACGCGATGCCTAGCACCGCAAGGATGGCGAGCCCCGAGACCGGACTATTCGACGAACCGATCAAGCCGGCCATATAGCCGCAGATCGCCGCAACGAAGAGCCCGACGATGGCGATGTAGAGGATCGAGACCACGATCAGCGGTATCGCGACCGCGGGCGGCAGCACGCCCTGCACGAAAATAAACAGGAGCACCGCGAGCGGAAGCATCAGCGCCGCCGAGACCCCGGTGACGATGCCGATGGGAATATCGCGTTCGGTACGATCGAGTTCGTGCGCGCGTCCCTCTTTGCGCGTCCGCGCCGCGGCGAGGGCGCCACGCAAGCCCTCAAGCACCGGCGCGAGCAATTTCAGGAGCGTCCAAATCGCGGCGACGCCGATCGCGCCCGCGCCGAGAAAGCGAACGTCGTGCGACCACGCCGCCATCGCGACATCCATCGGCGTCCCGCCGACCGCGGGATGAATCGTCGTCAGAATCGGCACCAAGATGCCCCACGCAATCACGATGCCCGCAAGGATTGCGAGCCCGACGCTCAAGCCGATCAGGTGCCCCGCACCGACGAGCGCGAGGGAGAGCGAGATGCCGATACCGGTCGTCGCATGGCCGAAGCGGCGATAGGCATCGAACTCTCCGATAAAGATGCGCGTCGCGACGACCGCGGCGAATGCCGCCGATGCGATCGAGCCGGCGATAATCGCGACCAGTCCGGCCATCCCCTCCGCAGCACCGGTTTTCGAGGATGCGCCGACGCGCAAGACTTCGGCTGCGGCGACGCCCTCCGGGTAGGGGAGATCGGAGTTCGTCACGAGCGCGCGGCGGAGCGGGATGGTGTACATCACGCCGAGGATACCGCCGAGTGCGGCGACGGAGAACGATTCCCAGAATGGGAAGCCCGTCCACCACCCGATCATCACCAATCCCGGTAGCACGAAAATAATCGAGGAGAGCGTCCCCGCCGAGGAAGCGACGGTCTGGACGATATTATTTTCTTGAATGCTCGAATCTTTAAACCAGCGCAGGATCGCCATCGAAATAACCGCTGCCGGAATCGACGACGCGAAGGTGAGCCCGACCTTCAGGCCGAGATAGACATTCGCTGCGGTAAAGAAGAGCGTGATAATTGCGCCGATGATAACGCCGCGGAGCGTCAATTCGTGGCTTGTTTTCATGCCAGCGGCCTTACGCCGTCGCCCCGCCATTCCATGCTACGGCGCAGGGATCGCTCGGGGGGCGGGCGCATCGGCTCCTCACGCCGCCGCTTGCAGCGGGGCTCTTGCCCGGTATTCTGCGCGCCGAACTCCTCGCGCGCGGATTGATGCGCGTGCGCGCGATCCACTAAGGGCAGCGGAGCGCCGCTAGCCGAGAATTTTTGCGAAGGTGTCGGTAAGCCGAGCGATCTCTTGTTGGTCGATCGCCCCGTTCTTTCCGGGTTTGAGACACTGCACGAGGCTCGATGTCATCAGCTGGACGGTCGCGCGTTCGAGCGCGGCCTTCGCCGCACCCATCTGTTGAGCGATTGCGTGGCAATCGCGTCCCTGTTCGATCATGCGCGCGATCCCCTGAATCTGCCCTTCAACGCGGCGCAGGCGCGTCAGCACGTCGCCGGCGGTCGTCGCATCGAGGCTGCCATGGAGTTCGGCGGGGGCGCCCGTTCGTTGCTTCGCCATG
Source organism: Vulcanimicrobiota bacterium (assembly GCA_013044185.1). GTDB lineage: Bacteria > Vulcanimicrobiota > Vulcanimicrobiia > Vulcanimicrobiales > Vulcanimicrobiaceae > JABEUX01. The sequence goes on from JABEUX010000128.1 coordinate 5,793, forward strand.
CCGATACTCTACCCCGTAGGCCGTCGTCTTGCAATACCCTAGGGGGTATGGTATCATCCGATCGTTCCTATCCGTTTTTTTTGGGGAGTCTCTCGAATGCGTTTCACCGATACACTGATGTGCCCGGCGCGCGAGCGTGGCTGGAAGGTCGAAGCAACCGTGCGCGGCATCGCCGGCACGATCGTGCTTGCGAGCCTCGCGCTCTCGCTGCTCGACCGCCGTTGGCTCTGGCTGACGGCGTTCGTCGGCGCGAACCTCCTTCAGTCCTCACTGACCGGGTGGTGCATGATGTCGAATATTTTGGGCGCGCTGGGCGTTGGAGGAAAGACGCGTGAAGCGTAGCTCGACCGCAGCGCTCGCAGTAGCGTTCTCGCTCTCCCTCACCGCGTGCGGCGGGGGAAACTCGACGAAGCAAGCCGCGCCCGCGATTGCGGTACGCACCGCAGTCGCGCAGAGCGGCGCGATCGCTTCGACGACCGATTTTTCCGGTTCGCTCGTCGCCGTCCATCGCGCGACGGTCGGCGCGCTCACCCCCGGGCGCATCGATCTTCTCGCCGTCCATGCAGGCGACCGCGTCGCGGCGGGAGCGACACTCGCGCGCGTCGATAGCGCGCAATACTCGGCGATGCTCGCCGGCGCTCGCGCCGGGGCGGATGCAGCTGGCGCCGGATCGGCAGCGGCGATCGCGGGCCTGCAACAAGCGCAGAGTCGTTACGATCTCGCCGCCAAAACCGCGCAACGCATGGGCAATCTCTATAACGCCGGTGCGATTTCAAAGGAGCAGCGCGATCAAGTACAGACGCAACTCGAGGTCGCTCGCGCGGGGCTCGCGCAGGCCCGCGCGCAGGTGCAGGCGGCCTCCGGCGGCGAGGCCGCCGCGCGCGCCGGTGTCGCAGCGGCGAGCGTTCCCGTCAATGACGCCACCATCACCGCACCCTTTAACGGCGTCGTCACCCAGACGTTCGTTCGCCCAGGCGAGGTCGTCGGTGCGGGGAGCCCGGTCGTACGCATCGAGAGCGACGGCATGCTCGAATTAAAAGTCGCGATTCCGCTCGGCGATCTCGCCGCGCTCCGTTCGCAGCACGAACTTCCCGTTCGCGTCGACGCACTCGGAAGCACGACGTTGCTCGGCAGCGTGCGCTCGCTCGTACCCTCCGAGAATCCGGCGCTCCGATCCGCGATGCTGCGCATCGATCTCCCCGCGCACCCCGGGCTCTTACCCGGAATGTTTGCACGCGTGCTCGTCCGTGCGCGGAGTTCCCGCGGCACGCGCATCCCGCTCTCGGCCTTGGTCGAGCGCGCCGGGCAGAGCGGCGTCTTCGCGGTCCACGCCGGGAAAGCCGAATTTACGCCCGTGGAGTCGGTCGTCAGCGATACCCGCTCTGCGATCGTGACCGGACTCACTGCGGGCACGACGATCGCCGTGAGTAACCTCGCCGAACTCACCGACGGGGCCGCCGTCACGGTTGTGACTCAATGAAGCCGTTGACCGGAATCGGACGCCTCGCGCGTTACTTCCTTACCTCGAAACTCACGCCGACGATCGTCATCGCGATCTCGGTTTGGGGAATCTTCGCGATTTTGCAGACGCCGCGGCAAGAGAACCCCGAAATCACGATGCCTGCAGCGACGATTTTCACGCAGTACTCCGGCGGCTCCGCTCGCGAAGTCGAAAAATTGCTCACCGAGCGCGGCGAACGCGTGCTGCAAGAAGTTCCCGGTATCAGCCACATTTACGCTACGACGACGCAAGACTACTCGATGCTCACCGTGCTCTTCCACGTCGGCGAGAGCCCGAGTAAATCGTTCGTCGCTCTTTACGACCAAGTGAACGCCCACCTCGGCGATCTCCCTCCCGGTGCCTCGCGCCCGGTCATCACACCGCTCTCCGTCGACGACGTTCCGATCATCGTCCTCAATCTTCACGGCAAACGCTATAATCGCGGCGAACTCTATCAGGCCGCACAACGCCTGATCTCCGAGGTCCGTGCGATTCCCGGCGTCTCGACGGTGCAAACTTTCGGTGGACGCCCGCAAGTCGTCAACGTTCGCCTCGATCCCGTCAAACTCGCCGCATACGGCGTATCGGCGGGCCAGATTGCCTCCGCATTAGGTGCGAGCAACGCAACCCAAGCCGTCGGTGCGCTCCACAGCGAAGGGGAGAGCCTTTCGTTGCGAGCGGGTGATGCACTCACCTCGCTCGATGCCGTGCGCAATCAAATCGTGAACGTCAGCGACGGGCAGCCGGTGAGGCTCGGGCAGGTCGCCACCGTCGAACGCGGGCTCGCCCCGCGCGAGAACGCGACCGGGTTTGGATACGCGGCGGGCACGAAGGGTGGCGAGCGTGGGCTGCAGGCCTCCGTGAGTATTGCGATTGCGAAAAAAGCCGGCACGAATGCCGTAACGGTTGCGAACCTTATTCTCTCGCGCGTCAAAACGATCGCGCTGCCGCCGGGCATGACCCTCGACGTGACGCGCAACGACGGCAACAAAGCCAACCTCGCCGTGAACGAGTTGATCCAGCGGCTTCTGGAAGCGATCTTTATCGTCGTCGCGCTGCTCTTCATTCTCGGCTGGCGCGAAGCGCTCGTCGTTGCGACCGCGATTCCGTTAACGCTCTTCGTGACGCTGGGAATCGGGATGATCGACGGACAGTCGATCAACCGCATCACGCTCTTCGCGTTGATTCTTTCGCTCGGCCTCCTCGTCGATCAAGCGATCGTGATCGTCGAAAACATCCATCGACACTACCACGTCGTCAATCCTCATCGCTCGAAGGCGGAGGCAACCGTTCTCGCCGTCGAAGAGATCGGCAACCCCACGACGCTGGCGACGATCACCGTCGTGCTCTCGTTCCTACCGATGCTCTTCGTCACCGGCATGATGGGACCGTACATGCGTCCGATCCCGTTAAACGTCCCCATCGCGATGATCGCATCGTTGTTAATCGCATTTACGATTACGCCCTGGGCGACCTATGCGTTGCTCCGCAATCAGAAGCCGAAGGCGTCACATGGAACGCCGAAATGGATTTTGCCGTTCCGCAACGCGCTTGCAAAAATGCTCGCCGATCGCAAACTCGGCCAGCGCTTTCTCGGCATCCTCGCGCTCGCGCTGCTCGTTGCAGCGATGCTGCCGGCGTTGAAGTTGGTGAAGTTCCGCATGCTCCCCGACGCGAACGAAACCTCGTTCCTCGTCGCCATCGATGCACCGCCATCGAGCTCGATCGCTCGCACCGCAAGCATTGCGGCAGCGGTCGGAAGCAAGCTCGCAACCTATCCGCAGATTCGCTCCTACCAGACCTTCGTCGGCACGAATGCCGTGCCCGATCTAGCGGCGCTCTTCCAAGGCACGGTCTTCCGCAACGCGCCCAACCAGGCGGAGATCCACGTAACCCTGCTTCCCAAAGATCGCCGCTCGGTTGAATCCGCTCCCTTCGTGGCGCAGATTCGCCCCGCATTGGCGGCCGTGGCAACGGCACGCGGCGCCACGCTACGGATCCTTCAAGTGCCGCCCGGTCCGCCGGTGCGCGATACGATTCTCGCAAAGATCTACGGCCCCGATCCGGAGGTACGTCGAGCGATTGCGGCTCGCATCGTTTCGATGATGCAGCGCGAACGTGGAGTCGTCGATATCGACTCCAGCTTTAAGGATCTTCCCGCCGCATTAAATCTCCGCGTCGATCCCACCGAAGCGGCTCTCGCAGGCGTCTCGGTGACCGATGCCATTCAAACGCTCGCTATGGAGATTCACGGCGCGCCGGTCTCGACCTTACACGTTCCCGACCAAGCACGACCGGTCTCGATATTTCTTCGCCTCGAACGTGCCTATCGCGGCGATCCCGCGGCGTTGGAGTCGCTCATGCTCCCTTCACGCAACGGCATCCAGGTGCCGTTGAGCGCAGTCGTTACCTCGCGAGCCGGGAATGTCGAACGCCCGCTCTATCGCGACGATTTCCGGAACGTTTCCTACGTTGGAGCGGATATGGCCGGACGCAGTTCGACCTATGCGGTCATCGATATGGAACTCGCACTCATGCGCCACCCGCTACCGGCCGGCTATTCGATCTCGTGGGGTGGAGAGTGGAGTTTAACCAATCGCGTCTTCGCCGATCTCGGCCGCGCGATGCTCCTCGCATTCATTCTCATCTACTTCCTGTTAGTCGCACGATTCCGTTCGTTTATGATTCCGCTCGTCGTGCTGGCCGCGGTGCCGCTCGCCGTGATCGGCGTCTTACCAGGATTCGCGCTGCTCGCTCCCTTTGGAATCTACTTCTCCGCAACCGCGATGATCGGATTGATCGCGCTGATCGGGATCGTCGTTCGAAATTCGATTATTCTCCTCGACTTCATCGAATCAAAAATTAAAGAAGGCATCCCCCTGCACGAAGCGCTGGTCGAGGCGACGACGGCGCGCACGCGGCCGATCTTTCTTACCGCTGCCGCAGGCGTACTCTCCTCGATCGTGATCGCCGCAGACCCGGTCTGGAGCGGACTCGCCTGGGCATTGGTCTTCGGCATGACGATGTCGGCGGTACTCTCGGTGCTCGCGATTCCGCTCCTCTACGGACTCATTGCCGAAGGGCGCACCCGCGCCTCCGATTCGCTCCCGACGCCGGGCATCGAAGCCGAGCGCGTTCGTAGCATTGTCAACTTCCCCGAACTCGACTGCATCGAGCTGGAATCCACGGCACTCCCTCGCCTTCTCGAAGGCGAGAGCGTCGATCTCGATATGGAGATATTCCGCGGCGAGGGCGATGCCCGCGATGCCGTTGCCTATCTCAGCGGCCCCTACCGCGTCGAGAAGGCGAGACTCGAACTGCAGAGCGCGTACGGCTCTATCACCTCCCTCCAACACCTCACGTTGCGTTCCATCGAGAACGCGCCCTCATGGAAAGAACTCGACCGTGAATAAGCCACTCCTCCTCACTCTCGCACTCGCCGTATCGTTGGCATCGGGCGGCGCGCTTCGCGCCGCCACGCCGGCCCCTACTGCAAATCTGCAGCCGCTCGCCCTCGCCGACGCCGTCAAAATCGCACTGCAACGGAATAACGCCTATCGCAGCGCGGCGGTCGGTGTGGAGGCCGCTCGCGCTCAACTCGGCGAGGCCGAAGCCCCGCTCCTGCCCGGCATCGCCCTGCAAGACTCGTATCAAAGCGTCAGCACCGTTGCAAAACTCAGCACGCCGATCGGCGCGCTCCCGTTTAGCGCCGTCAATGCCACCAACAGCCCGATCCTCGCGATGCAATACACCCTCTTCGATGGCGGTATTCGCAACGCACACGTCGGGCAAGCGGCGGCGGGTCTCTCCGCGGCGGAATCCCAACTCGTGCAAGCGCGCGGCGCGACGATCGCCGCGGTGTCGCAAGCCTACTTCGGCGTCGTCACGGCGCGACGCATGGATGAAGTTGCGCGGAGAGCCGTAGCTGTTGCGCTGCAACACGAACGCGAAGCGGAGCTCTACCTCAAAAACGGAACGATCCCTCGCGCCGACCTGCTTCGCGCTCAAGCCGAACTCGCCGACCAAAACGTCCGTGCGATCGGGGCCGCCGGCGCGGTGAAACTCGCGGAGAACCAACTCGACATGGTGCTCGGCGTACCGCTCACCAATCGCTACCGCCTTACCGAACCGCTCGGAACCTCCGCGCCCGCATTCGATCTCTCGAACCTCTTACAGACTGCGCTCACGCAGCGTGGCGACCTCGCTGCGGCCCGCGCCGCCGTTCGAGCCGCGCGGAAGGGCATCCTCGCGGCGAAGGCATCGCGCGTCCCGCAAATTAACGCGGTCATCTCCGACGGAAACACCCAACCCGCGGTCGTCGGCGGATATCACAATCAATTTGCCATCGGCCTCACTGCGGTGTGGACGCTCTTCGATAATGGATATTCGAGAAACGGCATCGCCCTCGCCGAAGCGGGGCTCAAGCAGGCGCAATTCGGCGTCGCGCAGTTGCAAGACGGCGTCGAACTCCAGGTGCGCCAAGCCTATCTCCGCGAAGAGATCGCTGCATCGCAAGTCGAAGCCGCGAAAAAACTCGTCGCCGTGAGCGATGAGACGCTCCGGCTCGCCGAGCTGCGCTATCGCGGCGGAGTCGGAACCGAACTCGAAATCGAGGATGCCGACCTCGGAGACCGGGCCGCGCACGAAACGCTCGCTCGTGCCGAGGGCGACCTGCGCGTTGCCATCGTCGAACTGCGATTTAGCGCGGGGCTCCTCTAGAAGCCGCTTGACAACCCGCAGCGGCCGTGCGACATACGAAGGCGATGTTCGATGAAGAGATCGCCTTCGAGGTCGACGTGCGGCTGCTGCCAACCTGGCGGCGACACGCACGTATCGTCGCTTCCTTCGACGCCCTCGCTATCGGCGAGGCGATGCGCATCGTCAGCGATCACGAGCCTCGCCCCCTCAAGGGCGATTTCGAACGTTTACGGCCGGGGCAGTTCGTTTGGCTGCAAAGCATGCTCGGAAACGATATCTGGGAAGTCTTGCTGCGACGCATCACCGAATCGCCGATCGAGACGCTCGCTCACCTTCTCGCGCGCAGCGCACTGTTTTCCGTAGCGAAGGCAACGACGATCGAGGCCCTCGAACGCTCGGCGACGCGACGCGAGATCGCGCGGAACGAATCACTCTGCGAGCAGGGGACACCGTGGCCGCACCTCGGGCTCGTCTTGCGCGGTGGCCTTCGCGCAATCGTCACCTCACCGCTCGGACGCGAGCACGCCCTCTACGACGTCCTCTCCGGGGAGTCGTTCGGCATTCTCGATACGATCGACGGGGGCGTCGCATCGGCACGGCTCATCGGCATAACCGAGAGCACGCACGTCGCGATTTTCCCCCGCTCGGTCGTGCGCACGATTTTGCATGACGACCTCCGCGTCGCGCGCGCCGTCAACGCGCAACTCGCGCAGCGCCTACGCATGGTCATCGATCGCTTTACCGCACAGACCTCGTTGCCGACCATCGGGCGCGTGGCGACCGCGCTCCTTCCCCACGCTTCTCCTGCAGCGGGGCTCTCGAAAGCGTTGCCGAGCCTCGACGGTATGACCCAGGGAGATCTCGCCGTTGCAGCGGGCACGGTCAAGGAGGTCGTCAATCGTTCGCTCGCCGAGCTCGAAGCGGGCGGCGCGATCGAGCGCGTTGCAGGCCGCATCGTTCGCCTCAATCGCGAATCGCTCACGCAGATCGTTGCCAACGCATTCCCGGGTGAAGCCGCCGGCTAGCCCCCGTTTCCGAAGGTCACACCGAAGCCGCGCGCTGCAGCAACGGCCATAAAGAGCATCGCGCCGCCGACGATCCAGCCGAGCCCCGCTGCATACGTCTCCGCGGCAGTGGTTGCGAGGTAGGCAAGCGCGATTAGCACGAGATGTTCGAGGACGTGGCCGTAGGGATGCACCTCAAAATAACTATAGGCCGACGGCCACATCGCAAACATCGCCAACATCGGCGCGAAGAGCGCTGGCAAGAGCCAAAACGCACTCCCGCCCTGCGAGCCACGCTCCCGCGCGGTGATGAAAATGCCCCCGAGCGCGCCTCCCGCGATGAGGCCGGCGTGCAGCAAATGGTGCTGCCAAATCGGAAGCTCGGCGTGGCGATCGAGGAGGGGAAAGCATGCGGCAAGGAGCGTCACCACCAAGACCGCGATGCCGAAGGGTCGCCGCTTCACGTCGAGGCCTTTACCGCTTGCATGCGTGCGAGGCGAATGCCCTCGACAAGCGCCGCGAGAACGCCGACGAGGACAAGGAGTGCGCCGATCGTTGCGACCCCTGCCCAATACGGTCCGGGAGCCGGCTCTACTGCATAGCGACGCGGCACGCCCGCCGCTCCGGCGATGTAGAACGGAATCAAGAAGAGCGCGCCGCCGCCGAAGATGCCGAGGCCGACGATCCACCGCGTAACGGCGTTCGAAGCCGCATCGGCACGTTGCTCTAACGAGACGAAGACCCATCCGAGAATAAACAAGAGTACGCCTTCGAGGAGATAGGTATGGAAGTGCGCCGGCACCCATAACGTGTTGTGCAAATCGACGTTCAAGGGAATCGTCGCATCGAGAATCGCCGCGCTTCCGCCGACGATCCAGCCGACCATTCCGGCAAAAAAGAACATCGATCCCAGCGTCCATTTCATGCCCGAGCGATGGATGAGCATGAGTCCTCCGAAAACCGTCACGACGACCACCGGAACGGCAGCGAGATACGAACTGATCTCGCCGATATACTGCACCGCCGGCCATTGCACGAAATCCATGTAGAGGTGATGGAAGTAGGCAATGATGACAAAGACGAGCGTGCCCCACCAAGCAACCACGAGTGGAATCGATGAGTGGTACGCCCGCTTCGTGCAGATAGGCAACGCAACGTAGATGCCTGCGACCGCCATGTACATGGTGAGGTTGGCGAACGTATGGCCGAACTGGTAGGTAAGGTTTTTCGCCCAGAGCGGATCGATGACGACATGCGGGTCGAGCCAGTGGGCGATCATCGCGATTCCCACCAAGAGCCCCGAGGCACCGCCGATGAGCCCGTCGATCGATACGACGGTCGCTGCGAGCATCTGTGGGCTCGGTGGATGCTTGCCTGCGAATTCAAACGCCTTGCGCCGAAACACGTAATCGATTCCCAGCGCCGAGCCTAACCCGCCCGAGGCGCGTAAAATGGCACCGAGGATCTGCGCGCAGATCAACATGAACCCGAGCATGACCGATGCAACGCCGAGCAACCACGCACCGGTCGCCCAAGCGGGCCACGTCGTTCCCACGAAGGGGAGCGGGTAGAGCATCGTCCAAAGCGCACCGTAGTGCCCGAATACCACGCTGACGATCACGATGAGAACGCCGATGGCAAAAAATGCGAACGCAAGCATCGCGATGCGTTCGTCGAGATGTATCTCCCGATCCACGAGATACCAAAGAAGCCCCAGCCCGGCGATCGCCATCGCGGTAATCATACCGACGCCGTGAAGGCTCAGGAGCGAGTAGAACGTCCCCGTATCGATGGAAATCCAGCCGGCCTGGGAAGCACGCAAGCCGATGCCGACGAGCAACATCAGCGCAAAAATCGTGAGCCCCGCCACGATATAGGTCCACATAATTTTCATCGTACGTCGAAGCCTCCGTGCATGTAGGCGTGGCCGATCCCGCAAAATTCGAGGCACCTCACCACGTAATGGCCTTTTACGTGGAATTCAATGGGAAGATGATTGATATAATCTGGCATCGCCTGAACTTGCGCGAACAGCATGCCATCGGGGGCATAGATGCCGAAGCCATGATTGACATCGTCGGAGGTAACATCGAAGACAATCGGCACGTTCACCGGCACGATGGCCGGCATAACGAATGCGTACTGCGCTGCCGTCACTTGGAAGTGTTTCGCTCCCGGCGAAGCGGTCGCCCAGGGGTAGGGAAAGAACGGCAGCGTGAGCGCGAAGGCCACCACCGCAACGACGAGAACGAGCCCTAACCAGAGCTTTCGGATTCGATATCCCGCTGCGTTCACGACGCTTTGTGGTAAAGGCGTCCGCGCGCCGTAGAGCGCGACGAAGAGCATCGCTGCGACCGCGATAACCGCAACGACGAGAAAGAGCTTCAAGACCAACGGACCGTCACCCATGCATGACCCTCCTTCGAGCATCCTACTCCGTTCGCGGCGCGAGGGAATGACGGGGGTCAATGACACGCGAATCACTTCCCTCTGGCAACCCTCCACGAGGAAAGGATTCACACGTGCCCGGAGAGATCGAACCACAGCAGGTACCGGAGAAGGCGCAAGCGGGCGCCTTTCTCCTCGACGTTCGCGAGCCATCGGAGTGGGCGGAGGGGCATATCGAGGGAGCGACGCTGATCCCCCTCGGCCACCTCGCCGCACGCGTCTCAGAGATACCAACCGATCGCGAGATCGTCTGTATCTGTCGCTCCGGCGCTCGGAGCGGGCGCGCGCAAGCAGCGCTCGAAGCCTCCGGGCGATTCGCAGCGAGTTATAATATGGCCGGCGGGATGTTGCGCTGGGTGCAGCGTGGATTGCCCGTAAAGAAGGGTCAGTAGGGCGATGACGCGCAGAGCGGATCTATGAATATTCCGATTACCGACGGAACGAAGGCGAAACGCCTTTTTACCGGTTCGGGCGCGGAGGGCGAGATGGCGGCGCAGATCGCCGAGAACGCAATGCATACCGCGCTCAAGATGACGCTGCTGGTCGCGATGAACGGGCGAGCGCCTGAGGTGCAAAGCAGTTTGGCCGCAGCCGTCAACGAGCATCTCGAAGCGATCGTGAATACCTCGATGGATGCGGCTGCCGACGCATTTACCGCCGGACGCACCGCGATGGCATCGCAGCAAAGCCCGCACGCCGCTGCGACGGCGGCAGCGATTGGAGCGGGCGTCGCAGCGGCGAGCGCGGCGACGAGCATCGGCCGCGTACGCCACGCGCTCTATCGCGGCGGCTCGGTTCTCGGCGACGTCGAAGCGGTCGCCTCCGGCGATCCGCAGCGCATGGTTCGTCGCGCGGAGCAGCACGTTTTCTGGCGCGCTTTCGGGAGAGTAGGGCGCGGTATTTTTCGCGGAATCGGCGGAAAACGTTGATCGACGTGCACGCAAAGGTCGCTTGTGCGATGGGTTCGATGCGACGCTCGCTCCTTATGCTCGCGCTCGTGCTGCTCGCCGCATCCTCGGCGACGCTCCCGCCCGCACCTGGGAAAGCCGTCATCACGTTGACACGGAAGCCCGGTTTCTGGTCGGAGCCGGCGGTTGCGATCGATCCCGCCGATCCGCACCACGTCGTCGCCGCATATCAAGTCGGCGGCCTCGTCGATTACTCGCGCAACGCAGGGCGCACGTGGAAGAGCGTTACGGCGGTTCCCCACGATCACCGTTTGATCGACGGCGATGTCTCGCTCGCCTACGATGCACACGGCCACGCGATTCTCTGCTACATCGCGTTCGATAAACTCGGCACCGAGAGCTATTGGGCGCACCACGCAACCCGGAACGGCATCTTCGTCGAACGCTCGAACGACGGCGGCGTGCACTGGCAGCGCCGCGCCGTCGCGGTGAAAGCTCCCGTCGGTCGCCCGAGCGTCTTCGAAGATAAGCCCTACATCGTCGCCGACGATACGCATGGGCCCTACCGCGGAAATCTCTACATCGGATGGACCGAGTTCCACCGCTCGTACTCCGAGATGTTGTTCTCCCGCTCGACCGATGGCGGCGGGGCCTGGTCGCACCCAATCCGGATCAGCACCGTCAACGGATTGCCACGCGACGACAACGGCGCGACCGAAGGTTTCGACGGCACCGTCGGCCCGCATGGAACGCTCTACACCGTCTGGCAGGACGGCACGCATATCGTGCTCGCGGTCTCACACGACGGCGGAACGAGCTTCACGCCGTCGCACGCGATTATCGAGGTTCCTTCGATGAATTATTACGTGCAAGGCTATCAAGATCGCGAAGTCAATGGCTTCCCCCAGATCTCTATCGCACCGAAAGCACATCGCCTCTTCATTACCTGGTCGGATTATCGAAACGGGGAGGTCGATATTTTTAGCGCCACCTCAACCGATGGCGGCGTAACGTGGAGCGCACCGGTGAAGGTGAACGACGATCGAGCGCACGACGGGCGCGACCACCTCTTCCAATGGCTCTCCGTCGACCCCACCACCGGCGATGCGTACGTCATCTTCGACGACCGTCGCGCAGACCCGAAGAACGAACTCGCCACCGTAACGCTCGCGCGTTCGACCGATGGTGGGCGCACCTACCGCAATTATGAATGGACGACGAAACCCTTCGACCCGTCCTTTCAGTTCATGGGCGATTACAACGGTATTGCGGCGTATGCCGGTCGCGTCTACGGCGTCTGGACCGAAGCTGCACCGACGCACGCAAAGCGCTGGAGCAAGGCATGGCGGGCGCCCCGCACCATCGTTCGCCTCGGCATGGCGCAATTTTAGGTCGCGCCGATAAAAAGTATCGCACCCGTTCGCGGATCGACCACGATGTAGATCATTGGAACGACCGCCGACAAGCGGTGCTTCCCGCTCGGAAGAGCATATGTGATCCAATCCATGCGGGGACAGAAAATCCATTTTGGTTTCATCGGAAAGCAGTTCGGTTTCAAAGTTCCGGCTACGCCTTCGCCGACACTGAACATTGCGTTGCGCGGCCCAATTTGTAAAAACCCACTTCCCGCAATTCCGTTTTCATGTGGTTCCTGGGGCATCGCCGTGGCACCAAAAAACATCCCACCGGGCGCCCGGCGCGAAAAATCGTACGCCCGTTCGTAGCGCACGTTCGACAGGGCGATTAACGTCGGATGAAATTCCTTGCGAACGCTCTTCCAGCGTTGAAGATCGAGCGTTTTTCGAAAGCTTGCCAGAGCGTCGCGCTTGCCCCAAAAGAGGTAGAGCGCCGTCTTCGCCGTGCGCCCCTCGATGCGAGCGCATCGAACGCCGCCGCGTGAATAGAAAGGCAACTTTTGCACATACTGTTTCGGTATATGCGGAAGCGCGCTCGTTATACCGGCGACGAAAAGAATACTGAGATCACCGTCAATCTCAAGAAGATACCGGAGCTTCGGTACGTGGACCTCTCTCCATCTCTGAAAAGCGCGCGGAGTTGCAGCGAGCTTCCCCCACGTCGTCGGCACGCAGAAATGACGCGCGAGCCCCGTTGCATCCGCCGTCGAATATTTGCTCTCCGCCGGATCGGCCCACATTCGCCCCGATAGATCGATCCCCGCACGCGAAAGGCCGGTGAGGAACGCTCGCGTGCCGACCGGGCGAGTGGCAAGCGCGCTCCCCGACTCAATCGTATCGAAATACCAGTCGAGGACCGGCGAGCCGCTCCACTCGTTTCGCGCCTCGGAGCGATGAGTTCGAGCAAAGCGCTCTAAGCCTCGAGCATTGATCCCATCGACGAGTGTACGTACGGCGGGCGTGACCTGCGCGCTCGAAGGAGCCGGGCTGCACTGCGCTGCGTGCGCCGCTTCCGGCAGCATCAACGCAATCGCCAGAGCGAGTACGCCCCATC
>JABEUX010000015.1 GCA_013044185.1 Vulcanimicrobiota bacterium
ATGTTTGGCGAGCGTCCGCAGCGTGAGAATCGCATCGGCGGCCGAGAGCGGCCCTAATGGAGCGAGGTCGATTTCGTGCTGCCCCGGGGAGTGCTCGTGATGCGCGGCGCTCACGGGAACGCCCATCGATTCCAGCGCGCTGACGATTCCGTCGCGCGCGCGTTCGCCGCGGTCGTTCGGTGAAAAATCGAAGTAGGATCCGACATCGTTGGTCTCGGTTCGCAACTCGCCTCTCTCGCGAGCGGAGAAGAGGTAAAACTCGACCTCGCCGGCGATACGCACTCCGGGAACGAGCGCGTCGAGTCGTTCGACGTTTCGCTGCAACGTCGTTCGCGGGCAGCCTTCGAACGGGCTGCCGTCGGGCATGGCGATCGTGCAGATGAGCCGCGCCTCGGGCTGCCCGTCGTTCCAGGGAAAGATCGCGAAGGTTGCGAGATCGGGCTGCAAGAGCATGTCGAGTTCTTCGTCGCGGACGAATCCATCGATCGAGCCGCCGTCGAACGAAATCTTACCGTCGAGAATCTCTCCCAGGCGCGTCGCCGGGACGCTGACCATCTTGCTCACGCCGAAGAGATCGACGAACTGCAAGCGCACGAAGCGTACGCCGCGCGCGGCGATCTCTTCGGCGATCGCGCGGCGGCGCGCCCGTAGTGTCGGCTTAGGCGTCGAGGGCATCGATCGTTACCGCGAGGCGAAGGTTGAGTTGGTCGAACGGGCTCTCCAGCGAGAGCCCGGTCAGTTCGGCGATCTGGCGCAGACGATAGAAGACCGTATGGCGGTGCACGTGAAGGCGTTCGGCGGCGACTTTCACGTTTTCGCCGGCACCGAAGTAGATCGTCATCGTTCGTTCGAGCTCCGTTTGATGTTTTGCGTCGTAATCGCGGATCGATTCCAAAAAAGTTCGTGCGAAGCTGCGCCATTCCGGAGTCGCCGATGCTTCGAGCAATAAAGGAAGCGCCCCGAGCTTTTCATAGGAGAGCACGCTATCGCAACGTCGGAGTCGTCGCGCGATCTCGAGCGCGGCGAGCGCTTCGCGTGCCGCGCTATCGAGTTCGTGCAGCGCGCGCGCGCCACCGATGCCGCCCACGATATGAAATGCGGCGTTGCGCCGCGCGATACTTTTCGGCAGCAAGGTAGCGGCGACACGGATCTTTCCGGCGGTTGGTTCGTCTGCCGCGGGAGCGATGAGCAACGTCGCGCCGTCACGCTCACGTAGGACGTTCTCGCGGTCTCCGAGGGCCTCGTTTGCGAGTGCGCCGAGCTCGGCCGGCTCGCAAAGCTCGCTCGACTCGTCGAATGCGAGTGCAACGACGATATATGCCGGAGCAACGCCGATCCGGTTCTCCGCGGCGAGTGCTTTCGCCGCGGCCGCGCCGGGGAGCAACCCGGCGAGCGCCTCCTCCCAGAGATCGCGACGATGCGTGGAGCGCCGATCGCGCGCCAGATCGAGTGCGAGCAACGTTGCCGCGAGTCGGAGTGCGTCGTTCTCGGCGCGGCGAGCGGCAGGACCGTACGCGACGAGCCAGCCGAGCCGCTCGCCCCCAACGTGTAAGGGCAGCGCGAGCGAGCCATCGCCCAATGTCACCGGCTCGTCGCTCTCGGTGAGTTCGATCGCTGCGGCATGCGGCGGGCTACCCGCTCGGGCGATGGGGCTCTCTCGCACGTCGAGGAGGCTCAGCCCTTCGCCGTGGTCGAGCTCGCGCAGCAAAGCACCGCGCCCGCCCTCGCTAGCGAGGGCCTGCGCGAGCCGCGCGCCCAAATCGAGGAGCCGAGCGGAAGTCACGCGCGCTTCTTCGGCGAAGTAGCCAGGTGTTCATGGAAACACGTCGGGAAATCGCCGCCGAGACCTTCGCCGCGCTGTTCGATAAGAACCCCGAGGTGGTCGTGCTCTATAGTGCCGACGGAGTGCTCGCCGACGTGAATCCGGCGGCCGTCGAGCTCACCGGGTTTTCCAGCGAAGAGGTGCGCGGATCGACGTTCCGCGACCACATTCCGCGGAGCGACCGCGTGCGCGGAGAGATGGCCTTCGAGATGGCCCGCGGCGGTGTCGCCGACCACTTTGAGAGCACCCTCCGCCACAAAGACGGCACGCTTCTCCCCGTGGAGGTCTCCGTGATTCCGGCCTCGGTCGACGGCGTCGTGCGGTCGGTCTTCGTGCAGGCTCGCGATGTAGCGGCGTTGCGCGATGCCGAAGATGCGATGCGCGTCAACCAACAACGGCTGCGTTCGCTCTTCGAATACCATCCCGACGGCATCGTCGAACTGAAATCTACCGGCGTGGTCTCGCGCGTGAACGTTGCCTTCGAGAGCGAGACCGGTTTGTTGGGGGAACGAGTCGTCGGCACGCCGTGGATCGAACTGATCGTTCCCGGGCGGCGCGAGCGCGCCGAGGCAGCTCGCCATGCGGCGATGCGCGGTGAGGCCGCCGAACACGAGTCGGTGCTGTTGGATCGCCTTGGCTACCAAATCGAGGTCCAGCTCAAGCTCGTCCCGATCCATAGCGGTGACGAAATAACCGGCACCTACGGGATCTTCAAGAACGTTGCCGCTCAACGCGCCGCAGAGCGTGCGGTCGCCGCTCAGGTCGATCGCTTGCGCCGGCTCTACCTCGTCGCGGCCTCGCGCGAATTGACGATTCCGCAGCAACTCGAAGCCGTGCTCCAACTGGGCATCGAGTTTTTCGGCTTCGACGAAGGCTACATCGTCCGCAACGACGGCGATGCTATCGTCATTCATACTGCAGTGGGACGCAAGACGCCGCTTGCGACCGGTGCCCGCATTCCGCTTTCTTCGAGTTTTGCGCGCTATCTCACCAACGAACGCCCCTTCCTCTTCGTCCCCGATCTCGACGATCCCGAATGGCGAGACGACCCTGCGCGAGCGACGGTGAATTGGCGCAGCTACGCGGGAACGCAATTGCAGGTGGAGGGGAAGCCCTACGGAGCGCTCGCGTTCGTCGGCTTGCGCGCGCGGATGGAGGGGCTCGACGAGCTCGCTCGTGAGTCGATTTCGTTGATGGGATTGCTCGTTTCCGCCGCTCTCGAACGGCAGCGCACCGCGGAGCGGATCGAACAACTCGCGTTTAACGATTCGTTGACCGCGCTTCCCAATCGCGTGCTCTTCGCCGACCGTATCGAGCAGGCATTCGGTGCGGCGAAGCGCTATGGACGGGGATTCGCCGTCATGTATCTCGATCTCGATCACTTTAAGGCGATCAACGATACCTACGGACACATGGTCGGAGATGAGGTGCTGGTGATCGTCGCGCGCCGGCTGCGCTCGTTGTTACGCGAGAGCGATACGATCGCACGCTTCGGCGGCGACGAATTCGTTATCTTGCAGCCCGTCGTCGATGCGGCGACCGATGCCGCCGATCTCGCGCGCAAGGTGCTCGTGGCGCTGGAGGAGCCCGTCGTCGTCGACGAGGTGCGGCATCGAGTCGCGACGAGCATCGGCATCGCCCTCTATCCCGAACACGCGACCGAGATCGAGCGGCTGATGGAGCTCGCGGACGCCGCTCTCTATCGTGCCAAGCGCGAGGGGCGGAACCGCTGGCACTTCGCCGCGCAGCCCGTTACGACGCCGCGGGCGTCTTCGTCCGATGCTGCGCACTCCGATGGCGCAACGTAATCCGCGGGAGTTTCTTCGCCATCTCCTCGGGCATAATCGCATCGATGGCATCGTCGACGGTGACGATACCGAGCATGCGATCTCGCTCGTCGACCACCGGTATCGCGAGTAAATCGTAGCGAGCGATCGCGGCCGCGACTTCTTCGGCCGGGGTCCCGGGGCGAACGCTGACGATATCGGTCCGCATGATCTTATCGATAAACGCCGTCGGTAAGGCGAGAAGAAGATCGCGCAACGTGACGATGCCGAGCAGCCGATCCTCTTGGTCGATAACGTAGAGGTAGTAGATTAATTCGCTCTCCGGTGCGAGTTCGCGAATCTTCCGAATCGTTGCGTCGGTGGTGCGGTGCGGGTAGATCCATACGTAGTCGGTCGTCATCAGGCCGCCGGCGGTATCGTCATCGTACTTCACGAGTTCGCGTAACTCGCCGGCGGTATCGGCGTTCATCTCGGCGAGCAACTCGCTCTGCCGTTCCTCGGGGAGTTCGGCGAGTAGATCAGCGGCGTCGTCGGAGTCCATCTCTTCGATGATATCCGCGGCGCGCGCCGTGCCGACGCTCTCGATAATTTCGCGTTGCGTCTGGGCGTCGAGATGCTCGAATGCGTCGGCGGCGACCTCGTCGTCGAGCTGCTTCACCACCGTCGCGGCCTCGCTGCTCGAGAGGTTGCCGATAATTTCGGCGAGATCGGAGGGGTGGAGGCGCGCGAGCTTGCTTGCGGTGACCGAGAGGTGGACGTGGCTGGGATTCACCTCGCGGATCGGCGCGACGGAATCCCAGGCGATCATCGCGCGCGGAATGCGTTCGTGAATCGCCGGCGAGAGGCGCTCGCCGAGCTTGCGCAGGCCGAGGCGACGGAGAAGCCCAGCGAAGCCGATATCTGCGGCGACGACGCGCAATTGCCCGCCGGTTCGTGCGACCTCGAGATCGTTGATGCGCACCACTTTACGGCCATCGATATCGACGATCTGCTTATCGAGAAGATCGGCGACCAAATAGAGCGCCTCACCCTCGGGTGGGGCCGGCTCTTTGGGAGCGCTGGAAAGGGAGACTGCACCCCCGCGTTCGATGCCGAGCACCGACTCCATGGGGGCGAAACGCGCGCCCTGCGCGGTTTTGACGACGAAGCCGTCGATCTGTGGGAAGGTCGCCTCGGGGTGGTTGACGAGAAAATCGCCGATTTTCCCGATGGGCAAGTCGTCGATGGTGACGCGTTTGCCGACCAGTTCCGAGATGAACCCTTGCGTGAATGTCATCGAAGCCGCCCCTTTCGGAGAGCGATCTTCTCGACGGTGCCCGAAGTATCCGTTCGTTTACGCGATAGGCGCCGCCCCCGCGCCGACCCCGATACCGATTCCATTCAGCATCAGGGCGGTGATCTGCGTCGCGCTGACTTGCATCTGCGCGAGAACGCTCGACCCAATTTGCGTGAGAATCTGCTGCTGGGTGAGATTCGTCACGGTCGCGCCGATATTCGCGTCTTGGATCGAGCTCACACTTGCGGTGAGGTTGACGGCTGCGGTATTCGCGTTGTTCGCATCGTAATTCAACGAGACCATCTGCGCGCCGATCTGTGCCTGCGCTTGCGTGATCTGTGAAAGCGCTGCGTCGACGCGCATCTCCGCATCGGCCGCTGGAATGTTATTGCTCGAACTCTGTCCTTGCACGATGTTCTGATAATTTACCGTTTGCGGTGCGAGGATAGAGATATCCGAGATATTGAGAGCGGCGGTGCTGACGCCGGGCAACGAGATCGCCGTCGTCTGTCCTTCTTGCGGGCCATTTTGGACGTAGAGCGGTCCCGCATTCGGCGGCGCCGAGACCGGCGGATTGAGCACCTCGAACGAGATC
>JABEUX010000016.1 GCA_013044185.1 Vulcanimicrobiota bacterium
AGGACGTCGTGCTCTTTGCAGATCGCCCACGCACGCTTGAGATATCCTTCGGGTGGAACGACGACGCCGCCCTCGCCCTGAATCGGCTCGATAAGCATCGCGCAGGTATTGGGGCCGATGGAGCGTTCGAGCGCATCTGCATCGCCATACGGAACGAGGACGAATCCCGGCGTATAGGGACCGAAGGAGCGGCGGTATGCCGGTTCGCTCGAGGCGCTGATCACCGTCGTCGTGCGACCGTGGAAATTGTTGGAGAACACGATGATCTCGGCGCGATCGGGAGGGATGCCTTTGACGTCGTATCCCCAGCGCCGCGCGAGTTTAATCGCGGTCTCCACCGCTTCGACACCGGTATTCATCGGAAGGGCCATCTCGAAACCGCAGAGCTGCGTCAACCGTTCGAGAAACGCCGGTAACCGATCGTTCCGCATCGCGCGCGATGTGAGCGTGACGCGCCCCGCTTGTTCGACGAGTGCGGCAACGATGCGCGGGTGGCAGTGCCCCTGATTGACCGCAGAGTAGGCGCTGATACAATCGAGATAGCGCTTCCCTTCGACATCGGTTAACCAGCAGCCGCGCGCCTCGTCGACGACGAGATCGAGCGGATGGTAGTTATGCGCTCCAAAATGCTCTTCGGCTTCGATGAAGGCACGGGAACTACGGTCGCTCGCTTTCATAATCTCGAACTCTTCAACGCCACGTGTGTTTACCGCGGTATGCGGGACTGCCGGGGCGCGTTTCCCATCCGGCATTCGAGGAACACTTCCACGTAGGAGTTAAGGATGCTCGCTGTGCCGCCCTCCTCGACATACGACTCAACCGCCCGAGAGAGCGCCCTCGCGGCGGCCCCGACGCTGCGACATTTATTGCAGCTCGATGGCCCGTCGATCGGCGAACGCGGCCGGAGCTTCTTCCTGCTTCCCGCACGGCCGAGCGGGCGCGCGGCCCTGCTCCTGCACGGGCTTACCGCGAGCCCCGGCCAGATGGAGCGCTTCGCCAGCGGGCTCGCCGAGCGGGGGTATGCGGTGCTGGTTCCGCGGCTACCCCGTCACGGCCGCAGCGATCGGCTCACGCGCGAACTCGCCGAACTCGATGCTACCGAGTTGCTCGAGCGGACGAAGCTCGCGTTGCAGGCGGCGCGCGAACTTGCGCCACGGATAACCGTCGTCGGATTCTCGCTCGGCGGTACGCTCGCGCTTCGGCTCGCACACGATGAGGATTTGGAGCGCGCGGTGGCGATTGCACCCTTTCTCGGCTTTGCATGGTTGCCCAACCGCATCGCGCCGCTGTTGGCGCGTGCGATTCTGCGACTTCCCAACGCCTTTGCGTGGTGGGATCCGATCGCGCGCGAGGCGCAGATGCCCGCACACGGGTATCCGCGCTACAGCACGCATGCCGTCGCACGCGCGTACGGACTTGCGAATGCGTTGCTCGCCGACGCTCGCGAATCTGCCCCGCGTACGCACGACATCGTCGCGGTAAGCAACGACCGCGAAGCCGCAGTCAACAATCGGGCAATACGTCGATTGCTCGCAGCGTGGGTTGCCTCGGGTGCGAGCGGCGTTCGAAACGAACGCTTGCGCGGGCTGCCGATCTCGCACGATATCGTCGAACCGGAGCGGCATCCTGAGATTGCCGATCGCGTTTTTCCGCAGTTACTGCAGATCGTCTCCGAACCGTGAGCGATCCTTTTCAAGAGGGGCTCGTGGCGCTCGCGCGATTGCAAGCGCTCGACGGTTCGACTATTTTACCGGCCGCCGGCACGCAGGCGTGGCTGCACGGCGAACGGCGCCCGCTCTGCGTCCTGCTCTTTCACGGATTGACGAACAACCCCGCGCAGTTCGCCGCATTCGGCCCCGCGCTTTACGAACGAGGGGCGAACGTAATCGCGGTGCGTCTGCCGCATCATGGCGAGAGCGATCGACTCACCACGAAACTCGCCCGCTTGCGGAGCACGGAACTCGTGGCGACCCTCGACAATGCGCTTGAAATTGCGGCCCTGTTGGGAGAGCGTACGGCGGTGATGGGGCATTCGACCGGCGGAACGCTCGCAGCGTACGGCGCGCAGTTTCGTAGCGGCATCGAGCTTGCCATTCCCGTCTGCCCGGGATTCGCGGTACTGCGTTTTTCGCGGCCGGTGAGCCGCGCTATCATGCTCGGCGCGCGTATCGTTCCGAACCTGCATATCTGGTGGGATCCGGAATTACGCGAAGGTTTTCGCCCCGCTGCGGCCTATCCGCGCTTCTCGACGCGTGCGGTCGCTGCGGTCATGCGGATCGCCGACGCCACCTTTCGCGCCGCCCGTCGCACCGCACCGCTCGCCAAAAAAATTCGCGCGGTCGTCGTCGCTCGCGATCCTGCGGTTAACAATCTCGAAACGCAGCGGCTCGTCGAACGCTGGCAGAGACACGGCGCCGATGCAACCTACGAAGAGTTGATAACCGAACCCCTCAACCACGATCCCTTCGATCCCGATTCTCCCCGCGCGCGTACGGAGAGCACCTATCCGATGCTGCTCTCGCTCTTCGACGATCTCCTGAGCGGTACGCCATCGTGAGCGAGAGGCTCGTTCGCTGTGCGTGGGCGAGCAGCGATCTCTCGATTCCCTATCACGACGATGAGTGGGGCGTGCCATCGCACGAGGAGCGCCATCTCTTTGAGATGTTGGTGCTGGAGGGCGCGCAAGCGGGGCTGAGCTGGGAGACGATTTTGCGGAAGCGAGAAAACTATCGCCGTCGATATAAAAATTTCGATCCCGCGCTCGTTGCCCGCGTCGGCGCGCGAGAGATTGAAGCGATGATGGAGGATGCCGGCCTGGTGCGCAACCGGTTAAAAATCGAATCGAGCGTCCAGAACGCGCGTTCGTTTTTGGAGCTCGCGCGCGAGCACGGCTCGTTTGCGCGCTGGCTCTGGGCGTACGTCGATGGCTCCCCCGTGGTGACCCGGCGCTCACGCGACGAGGCGCTCCCTGCAAGTACCGATCTCTCCTCGCGCATCAGTAAGGATCTGCGCGCCCGGGGCTTCCGCTTCGTCGGCCCGACGATCGTGTATTCATACCTTCAGGGCGTTGGGGTGGTCGACGACCATAGCGTCGATTGCTTTCGATCTCGGGAGGCCGGGCCGAAAAGGAACCGGTAAAGCGGCGTTCAACATCGCGCCGACTACCGCTCTTCTACGAAAGGCCCCTCTCTGTGAAAACGCTCCTCCGATGCAGCGCGCTTTTTCTGGTTGCCTTCGCATTCGCACGACCGGTCGGCGCGGCGACGACGCGCGTCGAGGTGCGCGCATTACTCGTCAATGGGCTACATACCGAGACCGGCAGCACCTCGACGGTTGCGGCGCAGCCGGCGCCGATGCTCCGCATAACGACCTCCGAGAAACGGTGGGCGCTCTTTGCCGAGGGCACTTCCTCGCTTGGCTCGACTCCTATCAACTCGAACGCATTTTTTAATCCTGGGCCGACGAGCGTGCATCTATCGTATGTGAACGCCGTCGTACGCTATCGCCTCAATTCGGCGACATCGCTCGGTATCGGCGACACGATCTACAACCAGGTCTCAACGTACGGTCAAAATACTCCGTTTGGCGAGCCGTACGCGGAGGCCTCACGCGTGGTCGGTCTCCGCTATGAAATTCGACGCGAATTTTATTCGACGCCTCACTCGCGATGGAACGCCGAGCTGGCCGTCAATCCTCACCTCTCGGCGAACCTCGTCGAGTATGAAGCGACGAATGACGCGGATGGCGACGAGGGAGTTTTGCGTACGCTTCCGGAGTCGGGATCGCAGGTCGATGCCTCGATTTCCAATCGCGTGAGCAATAGGCGATATTCGCTGACCTACGGGCTTCGTTACGTCAACCTCTCGATGTTCTTCCCCTATCACGAACTCGCCGATCGGAACGCCTTCGTGATTCCCTTCATCGGCATCGCGCGCTCGTTCGGGCACTAGGAAGCTTGCGCGCCGGGGCGAAGGGCTCGTGTATGCTCGCATCGCTAGCGTTGGTGGCGGCGGTCGCCGCCCCGGCAAAATCTTCGAACGCCTTTCTCAACGATTTCGCCGGTTCGTGGCGCTGTAGCGCGAAGGGCGAGCCCCCCTCGCTCTGGAGAATCGGCCGGGTTTCCGGCAGCCGTTGGGCGCGCGTCGATTGGGGTATTCGCCCCGACGGCATTCCGAGCGGGAGTGCATTCGTCGGGTATATTCCGGCACGCGGGATCTGGATCTACCGCGATTTTCACGGCGGCGGCAGCTATGCAAATATGCATGGAACGCGTGCGAGTGACGGTACGTGGACATGGAGCGGGCCGTTTTATCCCTATTCCGCTTCGCGCGGAAGCGCGCCGTTAACCGGTCGCATCACGTGGAGACGCAGCGATGCGAGGCACGTTCTACGTACCTTCGCATCGCTGGAGCACGGCAGGCTCGTGCCGCACGGCGGCGACACCTGCACCGCGCAGTAACTCTTACTTCGCGATCGCCTTCACATCGGCGACGGTGACTGGGCTCGCCGCGTTCCCCCACGACGAGCGGACGTAGGAAATAACTGCAGCGATATCTGCATTCGAAAGCGTCGTTCCCCACGGCGGCATCATGCCGTTGTAGCTCTTGCCTTTCACCACGATCGCGCCTTGAAGGCCGTATTTGACGATGTGAATGACCTTCGCAGCCGGACCGGTGACGGTCGGGTTGCCGGCGAGCGGCGGAAACGCTCCCGCGACACCTTCGCCGGTCGCTTGGTGACAACTCGCACAGTTGGTGTTATAGACCGAGGCTCCGGCAGTATTGGCCTTTGCAGGGGCCGTACTCGTCGCCGCCATCGGGCTGCCCGCCGGCGATGCGGCAGCAGAGCTCTGTGGCGCGCTGCTTGCAGAGGATGAAGTGCTATTCGTGTTCTTCGAGCATGCGGAGAGGGCGAGCAGCAAGCCCGCCGCAACGAAACCGATTTTTCGGAGTGAACTCATATTCTATCGGCGCTCCTTGACGCTCGGTACCCCTACGCGCCGCTACGGCGATTTGCCTGCCGATGGAGCGATCGGCGCGCTCTAATTCTAGAGGCGAACGCTCGGCCAAATATCTGCAGGGGGTTCCGTGTCGAGCGCGAGAGAGCCGCCCCCCGGGCCGAACGGAATCGAGCGATCTAGCGGGGGTCGAAGGCCCCCGTGAGGATCATTTGTTCGGCGAGCAGACGCGCGCGCCGATAGTGGGCGATCTCTTCGCGCGAGCTCTGCGGTGGGAGCGAGGTGAGAATGACGTCGAGCTCTTCGTCGAAGGCATCGGCGAGCGAGCGCGGCGTATATTCGCCCGGGAAGCGCAGACGCTGCGCGATCATCAAGCGATAGATGCGATCGGTCGCGAGATCTTCCATGTACCCGTCGATCAAGCTCGCGCCGCGCCCGTCGAGCACGCCCTTCCGGTAGCGAATCACCGTACGGATCGCCGCGCGCGTCCCTTCGATGGTCGTCGCGCCGATACCGAGCGGAGCGGGGCGAAGATCGGGATGGAGATCGGCATCCGGCGTTAGGAACGAGAGTTGATTCGGGTCGGGAAATTGCGCGACGGCGATCGCATTTTGATCGGGGTGCCCGGTCCACGCGCCATCCATACCGCAACGCGCTTCGTTCCGTTTATCGCGCTCGAGAGCGTCGAGTGCACGAGCGTTGAGTTCGGCATCCTCGCGGCTTGGATAGAGCGCGGTCATGCCGCCGATCGCCAGGACGCCGCGCCGGTGGCAGATCTGCGGCAAGAGCGTACGCAAGTTCTGGAAGAAGGCGACGTCGTGCGGGATCGTATTACGGTCGGGCAAGAGCCAGTTGGGATCGTTGAGGTTGAAGTGAATCAACGATGCCATATAATCCCAGCGGCCGAGGTTGAGGCCGAGGATCGAGTCGCGGAGATTGTAGAGAAACTCCTCGACTTCGTAGGCGAGCGAGTGTGCTTCGACGAGCGCCATACAGGAGATCGCGTTGCCGGGCCAGCCGCGCGCGGTCGAGACCGCCGCAAAGAGATCGCGCCAGAAGATCGCTTCTTCGGCGGACTCGCTCTTGGGGATGTAGAGCAGAAGTCCGTGCGGGAGTTCGCTGAGTTCGAGCGAGAATGCGAGCAACGCCACGTCGAAGAGCGAGGCGCTCGCAAGTTCGTCGTCGACGATTCCAGCCTGCGAAAGATGGAGTGGGCGAACGCGCGTCCAGATGACGGCATCGCGCCTAGAGATGCCGACGCTTCCACCGCGCTTGCGGTCGTCGTAGGCGAGCGTTCCTCGCAGCGCTGCGACGACGTTGCGATGCCCGAGCATGAGGTGCTCCCACTCGTTGACCATCGAATCTTCGAGATCGAGCATGATCCCCGGTGCGCCGGAGTTGATCATTTTGACGACGAGCTCGGCGTCGTCGGCGGGGCCGGTCATTTGATTGCGCTGATCGCTCACCCACGCCGGAAGATCGATCTTCCAATTGGTGCTCGTCGCCGCCGAGGGCGGCAGATAATTGGGAAGATCGCCCGCGTGGGCACGCGCGAGCCGTTCGGCACGCGCGCGGACGAGGCGTTGCTGTTCGGGGGTAAAGCGCCGATGCAAGGGAAGAAAGAACTCGGCGAATCCCTCTGCGAGATCGACGGTGAGGTCGAACCCCGGTGCGGCGACGTTCACGCGCCGACGGCGATCTGAACGGCGGATTCGTAGAATTGTTCGCTCTCGGTCGATCCGTGGAGCGCGGTCGTCGAGGATTGTCCCTCGCTGACGACCGAGGCAACTTCGTCGAAATACCCGGTTCCGACCTCGCGTTGGTGGCGCGTCGCTGTATAGCCGAACGCTTCGGCGGCGAACTCTGCTTGTTGGAATTCCGCGTACGCACTCATGCCGCGCTCTTTGAAATCGTGCGCGAGGGTGAAGAAGCTGTGATTGAGGGCGTGGAATCCGGCCAACGTAATGAACTGGAACTTGTAGCCCATGGCGTTGAGACGAT
Source organism: Vulcanimicrobiota bacterium (assembly GCA_013044185.1). Lineage (GTDB taxonomy): Bacteria > Vulcanimicrobiota > Vulcanimicrobiia > Vulcanimicrobiales > Vulcanimicrobiaceae > JABEUX01. The sequence goes on from JABEUX010000016.1 coordinate 6,959, forward strand.
TGCGAAAATCGGCGATCGTCGCGTCGTCGAGCTTCCGCTTCCAGTTAAATGACGGCGAGCAGTTGTACGCGAGCATCTTGCCGGGATAGCGTGCGTGAATCGCATCGGCAAATTGTTGCGCTTCTTCGAGATTGGGTTCCGAGGTTTCGACCCAGAGTAGATCGGCGTGCGGCGCGTAGGCGAGTCCGCGGGCGATCGACGCTTCGATACCGTTGCGAACGCGGAAAAATCCTTCGCCGGTGCGCTCTCCGGTGCAGAAAGCTTTGTCGCGCGGATCGATATCGCTGGTGACCATCTGCGCGGCCATCGCGTCGGTGCGTGCGATGATGAGCGTCGGAACATCGAGCACGTCGGCGGCCAATCGCGCCGAGATGAGGTGTCGAACCGCTTGTTGCGTGGGGATCAACACCTTCCCGCCGAGGTGCCCGCACTTCTTCTCGCTGCTGAGTTGATCTTCGAAATGAACGCCCGCCGCGCCGGCCTCGATCATCGCCTTCATCAGTTCGAAGACGTTGAGGGCACCGCCGAAGCCCGCTTCGGCATCGGCGACGATCGGCAGGTAGGATTCCGGCCCGCCCTTGCCTTCGAGGGATTCGATTTGATCGTATCGCGAGAGCGCACTGTTGAGGCGCTTCACGAGCGTCGGGACGCTATTGACGGGGTAGAGGGACTGGTCGGGATAGATCTGCCCGCTCACGTTGGCATCGGCAGCGACCTGCCAGCCGCTGCAATAGAGCGCCTTGAGCCCGGCCTTTGCCGCTTGGATCGCTTGCCCGCCGGTCATGGTACCGAGCGCCGCAACGGGTTCGGATTCGTGCAGGCTCGCCCACAAGCGAGAGGCGCCCAGGCGAGCGAGCGTCTGTTCGACGACGACGCTCCCTTGAAGTCGAACGACATCCTCAGGGCGATAGCGGCGCTCGATCCCCTTCCAACGGGGCGCGGTGGCCCAGTCGGCGGCGATGCTGGCGGCTCGACGATCGATACTCACGGTACGGTTGGTTCCTCCTTGGCCGACAAAGTGGATGACTACATCCATTTGTTTGGATCGATTCATTGGATGGCATCAATTGAATCGTTGGATGTATACCAAGGTTATACAAAAGTCGAGACGCTATGTCAACATAGCGCCCCGACTATTTTCCAAGCGGCCCTATGGGGCGCTCAGCACTCCGGCAGGCGAAGCGAGGGACGGGCGGTGAGATCGGGGCGAACCTCGACGTGGGCGGCGAGGCTGCGATCCATCAACTCGAGCGCGCGGTCGAGCTGCGGGTCGCGATCGTTGTGATAATCCTGCGGGGCGATATCGACATCGAGATCGGGATCGGTTCCGTAGTTCTCGACCTTCCAGCCGACATCGACGAACCAGAACGAGTACTCCGGTTGCGTCGTGACCGTTCCGTCGACGAGATGGTGGTACGGGTTAATGCCGATGACGCCACCCCAGGTCCGTTTCCCGACCAGTGGCCCGAGCCCGTAGAGTTTGAAGGCATGGCTGAAAATATCGCCGTCGGAGCCGGCGAACTGGTTGGTGATGCCGACGATCGGTCCGCCGACCGATTCCGGCGGATAGGGCTCGACCGGGCCATAGCGCGAGACATCGAAGCCGATGCGCTTGCGGTTGAGTTTCTCGATCAACAGCGGCGAGACGTGTCCCCCGCGATTGTAGCGAATATCGACGATGAGGCCGCGCTTATCGAATTCGCCGAGATAGCCGCGATGAAATTCGGCGAAGCCCCACGGCCCCATATCGGGAACGTGGAGGTAGCCGACGGCACCCTCGGTTTTCTCGGCAACGTAGCGACGGTTCCGTTCCACCCACGAGCGATAGCGTAACGATGCTTCGCTGGCGAGCGTCTTCACGACGATCGTGCGCTCGTCGCCGCGTTTATTGGCGATGCCGAGCGCGATCTCGCTGCCGGCGGTATTGACCAGCAAACGCTCCGGCGCGATCTCGGCGGAGAGGTGCACCCCCGCTATCGAGAGCAGGAAATCACCCTCGCGCACTTCGAGCCCGGGTTCTGCGAGCGGTGAATCCGCACTGCGATCCCATGAATCGCCGCGATAGATGCGCTCGATGCGATAGCCGTTCCGTTCGCTCTCCCATCGAAAATCGGCACCGAGGAAGCCGCGCCGATACTGCGGCGGAATCCGCAGGTCGCCGCCCATTTCGTACGCGTGTGAGGTTCCGAGTTCGCCGTGCATCTCCCAAATAAGATCGGAGAGTTCGCTGCGCGTCCGAACGCGCGGCAGCACCGCCTTGTAGCGATCGAAGACGCGATCCCAATCGACGTCGCTTAAATCGGCGACCCAGAACTGTTCGGTCTGTAGGCGCCACGCTTCACGATACATCTGGGCCCATTCATCTTGCGGAACGACTTCGACGCTCGCACGATCGCAATCGATGAAGCCGCTCTTCCGGCCCGGCTCCGCAGGGGGTTTCCCGTCATCCTCATCCTCGGGAAGATCGCCGAGCGCGTCGATCGCTCGGAGGCGCGTTCCCGAACTGTAGAGCAGCGTTCGCCCGTCGGCGCCGAGGCGCATCTCATCGACCTCGCGCGCGAGCGTCGCGCAGCGTTGCTGTTCGAAGTCGTAGGAGAGTAACGCACCGCCGCCGTGCTCGTCGTCATCCCCACCCTGCGGTGCGATGCCGCGAACGGGGTACCGCGTGAAGAGCGCGCGCCCTTTGACGGCGAGAAGCTCTCCGTAATTGCCTTCATCGACGGGAAACGCGAGCATGCGCCCGGTAATGCCGTCGAAATCGATCTCGATATCGGCGGGCTTCTCGTCTTTTTTCTCGCGTTCGTCGTCGTGATGGTCGTGGTGGTCGCGATGGAGCGGCTTCGGTTTGGGGACGAACGGCGAGGGCACGTCGGTGCGCAGGGTAATCGCGTAGGGACGCTCCGCTTGTGGGAAGCCGAGATCGAATTGCAGCGCGTCGTAGAGCGGACGAAAATCACGGGACGCGATGCAGTAGAGGTACTTCCCCTCGGGATCCCACTGCGGCGATCGATCGACGCGCAGCGCGGTCGTCAGGTCGTGAACCTTCCCCGATTTCACTTTCACGACGCGCAAGATCGACGAGTTCGAATTCGGCGACCAGGAGTAGGCGATGAATCGCCCGTCGGGTGAATAAGCGATGCCCGAGATCGGGCGCCCGGGGCTGCGGTCGAGCGTGCGAATGCTATTCTCCGCGAGGTCGAGGATGCAGAGTTCGTGGCGGTGGTTCGAAAACGCGAGCGTTTCGCCGTTCGGTGAGAGTTCGAGTTCGATCGGTCGCCCGATATCGCCGAGGGTGAGCAATTTCGGATCGCCGTTCTCGCCGGCGCTCCAGCGAGCGATCTGCTCGTAGCCTTTGCGGTCGGTGACGCCGACGAGGTGCTTCCCGTCACGCATCCAGCGCACGAGTCGAATCCGCGAGCGGCTTCCCTCGCCGTAGCGGACGACAGGGCCTTCGAAGAGCGGCATGGTGAAGGCTTGTCCGCGCGATACGAAGGCGAGGTGCGTGCCGGCCGGAGAGCTCTCGAAATCCTCGAGCATCTCCGATGCGTCATCGAAACGACGGACGGTTTGCGGAGCGGAGGAATGCGTGGCGATCTCGATCGTGCGCGTCGTTCGCTCGGCGATATCGAAGAGCGCGATGCTGCCCCCAGCGCCGTAGACGATACGTCGGCCGTCGGTGGAAGGGAAGCGCGCGTAGTACTCCGACTCATTGCTCTCGGCGCGGAGATCGCTCCCATCGGGCGCGCACGAATAGATTTTTCCGATACCGTCGTGGTCGGTCAACAGGTAGATGCGCTCGCCGATCCACATCGGCCAAACGGGGTTGCCGTCGGGAAGCGGAAGGCGTTCGAAATCCCCGTTGCCGGCGGTATCGACCCAGATCTCACCGGCGGTGCCGCCGCGATAGCGCTTCCAACGCGCGGGATCGTCGGCGTTCCGCCCGAGTGCGGTGCGGCCGTTCGCATCGCGCGAGAGCGCGCGCACGTGGCCGAGCCCGAGTTCGCGCGGGCTTCCTCCGGCGGCGGAGATTGCGAAGGCGCGCATCTCGCGCTCGTACCATGCCGATGGGTTTGCGGAGAAGAAAATTTCGCTGCCATCGTGGCTCCAGCCGGATATCGATGCGAGCGTCGCGCCGAGAAAGGTCAGGCGCTTGGGTGCGCCGCCCTCGGCGGGCATCACGTAGAGTTCGGGGTTCCCGTCGTCGTTGGAGATGAAGGCGATCGAACGAGCGTCGGGCGAGAGACGCGGAAAGCTCGCCGATCCGAATCCCGTTGTTAGGCGGCGCGCGGCTCCACCTCCGACGTCGACGCTCCAAAGGTCGTCCTCGCAGACGAAGACGAGCAGATCTCCCGCGATGCTGGGATAGCGATAGTAGCCTTGACTCATAGCCCGTGAGTCTTGGCGATGACGGTCGCCGGTTCCGCTTGCAACGACTCAAGCTCAAGCGCGGTTGTAGCGGCCTATGAAGCTCCGTGAGGAAGCGTTGCAGCGACTCGAATCGCTCGATTTGGGCGGCTATGCCCAACGAAGGTCGTACCTCGACGGGAACGTCACGCATCTCTCGGCATACCTGCGCTTCGGGATTCTCTCGCTCGCCGAGGCGCGCGACCGTGCGTGGAGCGCCGATTGCGATCTCGCCTCGCGCGAGAAATTCCTCAGCGAATTAGCGTGGCACGATTATTACCGTCGCGTGCTTGCATTGCTGGGGGAGGGAATTCGAAGTGCGATCGAACCCGCGAAGAGCGGATGGGGCGTCGATACGTACGAGCGCACGCTTCCCGACGATATCGTTGCCGGCGAGAGCGGGCTCGCGTGCATCGACGCGTTTACCAAAGAATTACGCGAAACGGGCTATCTGCACAATCATGCGCGCCTCTGGTTTGCCGCCTATCTCGTCCACTGGCGGAAAATAGCGTGGGAGAGCGGTGCGCGCTTTTTCCTCGACTATTTGATCGACGGCGACCCCGCATCGAACGATCTCTCGTGGCAATGGGTCGCATCGACCTTCTCCGACGCACCCTATATTTTCAACCGCGCGAATCTCGAACGCTATTCGGCGGGACGCTTTTGCTCCTCGTGCCCCAAACGGAGCGCGGGCTGCCCCTTCGAAGGCGAGTACGAGGCGATATCGCAGGCGTTATTTCCGCATAAAAAGGACGAAAACGTGCCGCAACCGGAGCTGCGCGCCCCCGCGGATCGGATGGTGATGCCCGGCAAAAGGCCCGAACGGGCGATCGTGTTGCACCATTTCGATACGATGCGCCCAACGCATCCGGCGGCGCGCTTCGCTCCCGACGCACCGGCGCTCTTTGTCAACGATGCCCCGCTCTACGACGAAGCCTCGGTGAATCAGGTGGGTCGAACGATCGTCTATGCAGCGCTCGGTTCGATGCAATCGGAGTATCGCGTCGGCGATTTCGTGGAAGAGAGCCTACGCTTTGCGCGCGAGTTCGGTGCCGAGGCGGCGATCGTCACCGAGAGCTCCGACCCCGCTCTGCGGCGCCGATTCCGGATGCTCGGCGAGCACATCGAGGTGCTGCTCGTTCCCGACGATCCCTTCGTCACGCTCGACGAAGAGGTCGATCTCCGGCGCTTTTCTCGCTATTGGTCGCTCGCGCGACGTTCTTTAAGGACTGCAGCGAGCGCGGCAAATATCGTTCCGCTATTTTCGAACTGAACGATCGGCGCAACCAAGGTCGGTGTCTCGGTAATGCGCCTGCGCCCGATCAGCGTACCGAACGGTAGCATCGGCGGCTGACGAAAGGTGGCGATCGAACGAAAGAGGAGCTCGGCGTAGAGTGCGTTCGCCCATCCGAAATCGGCGCGCGTGTAGCGCCACCAGCCGTTGACGTAGAAGCTTTCGTGAATCAATCCGGCGTTGCCGTCGGTCTCCGCGAGTTCGGTAATCGCCTCTGCGACCTCCGGCGATGAAGTGGAGGTGAGTGCGCGCGTGATCATGGAGAGCGGCCACACGTTGTCGTACGGCGTATGCGGACTACCGACACCGGCGGCGTAGAGCCCGGAGAAATAATATGGGTTGCTCGAACTCAATACGAAATTACGCGTGCGAACGTAGAGCGGGTCGTCGGCAGCGCACCAGCCGATATAGGGAAGCGCGAGTAAGCTCGGCATATTCGCATCGTCCATAAGTTTCGCATGGCCGAGGCCGTCGACTTCGTAGGCGTAGATTTGCCGACCCGTGCGCGGATCCTCGACGATGCCGTAGCGTTCGATACCGATGTACACGCGCTCCGCGAGGGCAATCGCGCGGCTCGCCAGCGCGCTATCGTGCCAACCGCTCGCTGCGAGCGAGGCGAGCTCCTCAAGAGCTATAACGGCGAGAGCGTTTTGCGGAATATTGTACCGATAGACGACCGGATCGTCCGACGGGCGAAAAGCGCTCCATATCATCCCGGCGTTAGGATTGTACGCGGGGTGCGTCCACGTCGCATACGGGTAGCGATAGGAGCTACAGGTGGCGTGCTTGCGCTCGCAGGTATAGGTCGCGACGATCGTCGCAAACGCGCGATGGAGCGCCGGCGAAAAAATGCTACGGTCGTGCGTTTCGTTGTAGTAGGTCCACGCCAAGAGCACCGGCCACGCGAGTGAGTCGATCTCCCACTTGCGCTCCCAAATGTGAAAATCGGCTTGAAATGCGTTCGCGTAGGGGTCGGTATCGATATCGAGCGCTTCGCGCGCGATCGCGCCGCGGACGCGGCGAGCGACGGGTTGATAGTAACGAACGAAGGGAATATAGGGAATCGTCTGCGCCGCCGAGTCGCGCAACCACATCGCCGGAATATCGCCGGTTTGAACGTAGGTCGTCCCATCGGGCTGTGGGAAAAAATCGGTCAGCAAGGTGTGGAAGAGCGTCCGCGGATCGATCGTTCTGTGCCGATGTCCGGTGAGCGGAACGATTAATTGCCACGCGCGAACGGGGCGTGGGGCGAGCCCAAATGCGAACGCGACGACGAGCGCCCAGGCGAGCGATCTGCGCGCTCTCACCGTAGCGGATCGCGAATATCGAGCGCGCGTGCGACGATGCTCCGCGCCAGCGGCGTAAGATCGACGCGGTCCGCGTTGGTGAGGATGACGAGGTCGAGACGGTCGCGTCGGAGATGCACGGCGATGCTCGAATACCCCGCAACGTAGCCGCGAACCAGCCAAGCCGAGCGACCAAAAAAACGCGCGGCAACCAAGCCGTCGCCGTACGCGCTCTCACCACCGCCGGGAAGCGCGACCGGCGGCAGCGTCGCCGCGAGCCAATCGCGCGAAAGGACCTTGCCGCCGAAAAAGGCGGCGTACCAGCGAAGCAGATCGGGGACGTTCGAGGCGAGATCGGCGACGCCGAATCCTAACGTCGGCGATCCCGCCGGTACGTTCCCGCGAGCGAAGGCTGCAACTGGTTCGAAGACCGGCCAGGCGACGGCGGTCGCACGTAAATGGAGCGGTGCGAGGAGCGTTCGCTGAAGGAGTCGCTCGTACGGGCGATGCTCGACGTTCTGCAAGGTCAGCGCGAGTGCGAGGTAATCGCTATTTGAATAGCCGCCGCGCGTACCGGCTGCAAAGGCGCGCGGGGCGCGCAACGCCGCATCGTAGAGCGCGAGCGGCGCGACCGGCTCGCGCCGTGCCGATGAAAAGCCTGGAAGATTCGCGTAATCGGCGATCCCCGCCGCCATCGCCAACGCATCGCGCACGTTCGCCGCCGGATCGCCGGGGAGCGGCGTTGAGAAGGCGAGCGCTCCGGAGCGAATCGCTACGAGCGTTGCAGCCGCGGTAAACGATTTCGTCAGCGAACCGATCGAAAAGATCGTCGTCGAGCGGACGCGTGCGCGGCCGCCGGGCTTCATGACGCCATAGCCGCGCATGTAGAGCGGGCGGCCTTCTCGTGCGATTCCGAGCGCGAGCCCTGGGATCGAGCGATCGTGCATCACGTAACGGACGATGCGGTCGATGCGCGCTTCGCGTACCACGCCGAGCGTCGCTGCCGTGGCGGGGGAGAGCATGGCGCAGAAAAAAGCCGCGGCGAGCAGGGCGGCTTCGGCAAAGGTGCGGCATCCGCGCCGCGAAGAGGGTCGCATGGTTCACCGCCGCTTTGCGCTCGTCTTCGCGCTGCTCCTGGTCGGTCTCGCCGCGGGGCCGACGCCGAGCCCGTCGCCGACGCGCCCGCCGAGCCTCTTGCGGCGGCTCGAGAACTTCCTGATGCTGCACGGCGTGCATCCACCACCGCCGCAGCCCGTCGGCCCGACGTTGCCGAAGAGTTACCCGGTACACGGCTCGATGATCGTGCGCCCCAACGCCGCGGTGCGGCTGAGTTGCGGGCGCGGCTTCGTCGCGTGCTACATCCACGTGATCGCAACCGCGCAGAACAACGCACGGCTTGAAGGGGAGTTTTGGGGACCGAAGGCGCTGCTCGTTCATCTGCACGTTACGGGCTCGCCGCGATCGCCGCATTTTTGGCTCAGCGTCGATAATCTCTATGCGTCGCGCGGTCGCGCGCACGCCTATCTTCGCGCGCGCTTATATCTGCCGATCGCTGCATCGCTCGATGCGACCGGCATCAGCGGTGCATACGATGTCAGCGGCCTTCGCGGTGCGTGCACGTTTAACGTCGCCTCGATGGATCTCGGCGTTGCCGGCTGTTCGAAGCTCGACGCGATGACGGTCGCGGGCAGCGTGAGCGTTACGCTGCTTCCGGGAATCTGGCCCAACGTTCGGGTGCGCACCGAGAGCGGCGCCATCGCGCTCACCGTGCCGGCGGGCTTCCGCGGACGAGTGCACGCACGTTCGCTGGAAGGGAACGTTCTCAATCCGCTCGATTCGGGCTTCGACGAGGGGCGGCTGGAGTTGCAATCGCTCTCGGGGCGCATCGAGGTGCGCGCGAGCCCGTAAAATAGGAGCCGCCTTCAGCATCAGCGCAATATTTTTGCAAGGAATTGCGTGATGTCCGCGGTGACCGCGTGTGGCCGGTCGTACATCGCAAAATGACGCGAACGATCGATGGTGTCGATTTGCAGATTCGGGGCGCCGGCGACGAGCGTTTGATAAAATGCACGTTTCTGAGCTGGCGTTTTCATGTGGAATCGTCCGTCGACCGCGGCGTCGAATGGTGCGATGAGGAGAATCGGTACGACCGCCTTATGAAGTTGCGGCCGTAGATCGAGCGTCATATCTTCCGCAAGCCATCGTCCCGATTCGGCGGGATCGCTCTTGCTCACGAGAGTCGCGATGACATTTGCGTCTGCCTGGGACGTTACCAACGCCGGCACGACCGTCGTCCGCTCGTATTTTGCAAACTGCGCGTGCGTCTCTTTTGCAAGCTGCGCGGCCGTTTGAGCGGCTATCGCTTGGCGCTGAGCGATCGGCATAAAGTTAAATCCGGGAAGTATCGGCAGGCCGTCGAGCGCAATGACGCCGCCGAGCCGGTGGGGATGCTGCGTCGCGAGCATAAACCCCATCGTGCCGCCGAGGCTGTGCCCGATAACCACCGGCTTTACGATGTGCCTGCGCGCGAGCAGCTTCCAGAAATCGGCGGTCGTCGTTTTGAAGAGTGCTCCCGAGATCGGAGCTTGCCCGTCGAAGCCCGGAAGTGTCAAGGCATAGATCGTGTACTGCGAGGAAAAGTGCGCGATCTCTCCGCTCCATTCCCATGGACCGCACGTCAACCCCGGAATGAAGATCAACGTTTTCGGCCCGCCGCCGAATTTTTGCACGTGCAGCGAGCCAACATCGAACGTAGCGATGGGCGAGGGTGCTGGCGATGGAACGATCGCGAGCGCCGGGGTGGTGGCGAAGCCGACGAGTGCGAGGGCGAAGAAAAGTGACTTCATGGCATCCTTCCAGCCGTAGCGGAGATGGAGATAGATAGCGGAGGCGGCAAGAAAAAGTTTCAGTCCGGATCGCCCTACCCAAGCCCCTGAAACTTTCGAGCGGCCAATGCGTAGAGTAAGCGGAGGTTGAAACATGAATGCTACCGCAACGCCCAATCACAGTACGCTCCTTCGCTCCATCGCGCTCGCAGCGATGCTCGGCACCGCCCTCGTCGGTATCGCCCGCGGTGCGGGCGACCGGACGCTGCACCAGAGTGCGGCGGTCGCGGGAGCTCGGCGCGTCGTCTTCGACTGTTCGAAAACGCGCGTCTCCTGCGATATCGTTGCGGTCGGTTCGGCGACGGAGCAGGTGCAGGTGACGGCGAACGTCTCGGGCCCCGATGCCGCCAACGTCGAGATTCTTCGCAAGCTGGGAAGCGCGCATTTCGTCGTTACACTCAAGGACCAGCCGACGGAATCGACATCGCTCTGGTCGATCGTGAGCAACGTCTTCCATCCGACGAGCTGGTATCGCCCGAGCGCGTACGCAACGGTGCAATTGAGCGTACCCAGCGATCGCGAACTCGATATCTCCAACACGAACGATCGCATTCACGTGAGCGGCGTTCGCGCGCGGCTCTCGCTCTCCGATGTCAATGGAAGCATCTGGTCGAGCGATAGCGCGAACGTACATGCTTCGACGGTGAATGGTTCGCTGCACCTCGCGCTTCCCGCTGAAACGCCGGAGGTCGGCGCGAGCAGCGTGAACGGCAGCATCGATGTAACGCTCGCTGGCAACTTCAGCGGGCGCGTCTCCACCTCGACGGTAAACGGGCACATCGCCAATCCATTCGGCAACGGCAGCGGCCCCGGGCGGCTCAGTCTCTCGACGGTGAACGGGAGCATCACGCTGCACCACCGCTAATTCGGTGCGTGCGGCAGGTGCCCGCGAACGACGGATAGCACCGAAGCCGACGAGATGCTCAGCCTCGAAAGCCTTCTGGTAGAATTCGATGCCGGTCGCCCGCGCGGGCTCGCGCGGGCGATTACACGTGCGGAGTCCGGCGAGGGCGCCTCGCTGATGCGCGCGCTCTACGCGCGCACCGGCAAGGCGTTAACGATCGGGCTCACGGGCCCACCAGGGGTCGGGAAATCGACGCTCACCTCGGCACTCGTGAAGAAGGCGCGCAGCCTCGGCAAGAGCGTCGGCGTGATCTCCGTCGATCCATCCTCGCCATTTTCGCACGGTGCATTATTGGGCGATCGCATCCGGCTCAGCGAGCATTTCGTCGATCCCCACGTCTTCATTCGCTCGATGGCGGCGCGCGGACATCTCGGCGGCGTCTCAGGAGCGACCGGCGACGCGGTGCTGCTGATGGATGCCTTCGGGCTCGACGTCATCGTCATCGAGACCGTCGGCGTCGGGCAGAGCGAGATCGAGATTGCCGAGCTCGCACAGAGCACGTTGGTCGCATTGCAACCCGGGAGCGGCGATTCGATCCAGGTGCTCAAAGCGGGGATCATGGAGATCGCCGATATCTTCGTCGTCAACAAAGCCGATCACCCGATGGCGAACCAGCTCAAACGCGAGATTCGCTCGATGATGGAGATTCTGCAGTACGGTGCCTGGGTTCCCGAGTTAGCGATGACGCAGGCGTTGGAAGGCACTGGAATCGACGAACTCTGGAGTGCGATCGAACGGCACCGCGCCTATCTCTTCGCGAGCGGCGAGATCGAGCGCAAGCGGCGCGCTGCGTTTAACCATCAGGTGCGCCAGCTCGCGCTTGGAAAACTGCAGCATCGCCTCGATGCCGCGATCGCCGCGCACCCCGATCTCTCGATCGATCCGTACGCGGCGTCGGAGCGGGTGCTCGCGGAGTTTTAATACCCCGCGGAGCCGGAATCGCCGAACGCGATCACCGGGCAGTTCACGAAGAAGCCGGCCGGCTTCGGTGAGAATGCGGCGAATGCGTCGTACGACGTGATGCGCGTTTTCTGCGGAGCGCCGAGGACCTGCACGCCCCAGAGCGGCGAGTAGGCGTTGCTCGCATAGAGATGCGCGACGTTGGGAACGAGCGAGAGGATATTGAACGGCGCGCTCAACCGTGCGGCGTTCGCGAGCGTTGCATCGGCGCGTAACGGCGTGTGCAGCGTGAGGTACTTCAAGCCCTGTCCGTTCCGCGCATCGGTCGGGCCGTCGGCGACGACGCCGATCGGAATCGTCGCCGCGATCTGCGCCTTTGCGAGTCGCGGAACGTAGGTCGCGCGCTCGACGGTCGCTGCGACCGGGTTCGATGCGTCGGGGCTGATGTAATAGATCGGTTTGCCGTCAAAGAAACCACGCGCGAGGGTCAAGGTCACCCTCATCGTTTTGGTATCGATCGCGAGCACGCGATCTTCGGTGTTGCGGTGGTGCACGACGTCGAACGGCCCGTTTCCGGTCGCAACGATCGGTGCGTTGAGAATGCCGCGTTCGCCGCGAACGCGTACGAAAGGCGAGTAGAACGCGTCGGCGATGCCGCCGGGTTTTGCGACGCTCGGTGGGAAGCCCGCCGCCGAGGGAACGAAGATCCGCGTCGGCGCGAAGTTCGGAGCGCCGGCGAAGAGAAGCCGGCCATCGATGCGGCGCGCGCTCTGGGTCGCTGCCGTACCGATATTCGCGAGGCTGGGAGAATAGATAACGTGGAGGCGGCGAGCGGTCGCCGCATTCGAAGCGTCGGTGACGATATACCACACGGTTTCACCGTGCGCGCTCCCGCGGTAGAGCGGCAGGACGGCGGTATGGTTCGTGCTGTTCACGGAGATCGTGCTGGGGAGGATCTTCTCGCTCGCCGCCCGTGCGTGGGCTCCGAGGGAGAGGCTAACAAGTGCGGCCGCGAGGGCGCCGGTGAAGTATTTCATGGTTCTCCTAACGCGCGATGTAGGCAAGCCGGATTCCCGCCTCGCGAGAATCTCCCCGCTTAGGAAACCGGGCACGCGATAGCGAAACGGGGGAGGTCATGGCTAAGATGATGGATCGCCCGACCGGCGGCGGGCAGCCCACGCCGGAATTTGAAGCGCAGCAGGCCGCCTGGGAGGCCTCCGCGGCGAAGGGCAAACCGCGCAGCGGGCCCGGCTCAGGCGCGACCGACCGCACGCTCTCCGATATCCCGTTAAAGAGCTGTTACGGGCCCGCCGATACGGCGGAGCTCGATCTCGCGCGCGACCTTGCGTGGCCGGGGCAGTATCCCTACACGCGCGGCATCCACCCCAACGGATTCCGCGACCGTCTCTGGACCATGCGCCAGTTCGCCGGCTTCGGCACCGCGCGCCAGACGAACGAACGCTACCACTTTTTGCTCGCGCAGGGGCAGATGGGGCTCTCGGTCGCCTTCGATATGCCGACGTTGATGGGCTACGATTCCGACGCGCCGCACGCGCGCGGCGAGGTCGGTAAATGCGGCGTCGCGATCGATTCGCTCGCCGATATGGAGGTGCTCTTCGAGGGCATCGATATGGGCAAGATCACGACCTCGATGACGATCAACGGCCCCGCAGCGATCGCCGTCGCGCAGTATATCGCCGCCGCGGAGAAAAAAGGCATTCCGCGAGCGATGCTCGGCGGAACGATTCAGGCCGATATTCTCAAAGAATATATCGCACAGAAAGAATGGATCTTCCCGCCGCGCCCGCACATGCGCATCATCGTCGATATGATTCAGTTCTGCACCGAGCAGATGCCGAAATGGAATACGATCTCCATCTCCGGGTATCACATTCGCGAGGCGGGATCGACTGCAGCACAGGAGCTCGCGTTTACGCTCGCCGATGGATTCGCGTACGTCGAAGCGTGCATGAAGGCCGGGATGGATGTCGATTCGTTCGCGCCGCGGCTTTCGTACTTCTTTAACGCGCATATCGATTTCTTCGAGGAGATCGCGAAATTCCGGGCGGCACGGCGCATCTACGCGCGCCGCATGCGTGAGAAATACGGTGCGAAGGATCCCAAATCGTGGCAGCTTCGCTTCCACACCCAGACCGCCGGCTGCAGCGCGACCGCTCAACAGCCGGAGAACAACATCGTGCGCGTCGCCTACGAGGCACTCTCGGCGGTGCTCGGCGGCACGCAATCGCTGCACACGAACTCGATGGACGAAGTGCTCGCGCTGCCGACCGAGAAATCGGTAGAGATCGCGCTGCGGACGCAGCAGGTACTCGCCTACGAAACGAATGTCACCAACGTCGTCGATCCCCTCGGCGGCTCCTATTTCGTCGAAGCGCTCACCGACGAAATGGAACGGCAGGCGGAAGCCTACTTCGCGCAGATCGAAGAGTTCGGCGGAGTGATCGAGGCGATCGAGGCCGGCTTCTTCCAGAAGGAGATCGCCGACGCGAGCTATCGCTATCAGCGATCGGTCGAGAGCAAAGACCGCGTCATCGTCGGCGTCAACCATTTCACGCGCGACGAAGAGCGCGGCGATATGGACCTCTTGAGAATCACCGAGGAGACCGAGCGCGAGCAGACCGCCTCGGTGCGCGCCGTCCGCGAATCGCGCGACGCCGCCGCGGTCGCCAAGACGTTGGAGCGGCTGAAGGCGGCCTGTGCCGACCCGAAGGACAACCTGATGCCGCACCTCATCGACTGCGTCAATGCCTATTGCACCGAGGGCGAGATCGTCGATACCATGGTCGCGGTCTACGGACGCTACACCGAACGGTCGGTCTTCTAATGCCGTTCGCCGTTCTCAGCGAACTCGAGCGGCA